>JAURNR010000026.1 GCA_030830065.1 Bacteroidota bacterium
TACACTATTCTTGAACATTTTGCAGATAACTCAGAGGAAAAAGTTTTAGGAAACAATGGCATGATGCTTTGGGGGAATGCAGTTCACAATGCTTCTGAAGCAGCAATGGGTTGGATCAATACATCTGATTTTGGTTGGTCAGTAGATTACATCAAAAGAGGTATGACAGCGAATTCATTAATTTCTTACGCTTCCAGCCATGATGAAGAGCGAATGGGATATAAATGTAAAAATTATGGGAATAGTTCGGGCGGTTATAATGTAAAAACTGAAAATACATATCTTAAACGTAACGCATTAACCTATGCAATTGTAACACTTACCCCTGGACCAAAAATGATATGGCAGTTCGATGAATTAGGGTATGATTATTCAATCAATCATTGTACCAATGGAACCGTAAATGAAAATTGTAGACTAGACCAAAAACCAGTAAGATGGGATTACTGGACAGGCATTTCTGATAGACCAGACTTGTATTATCAACATGCAATGTTTAATCATTTAAAAACAAATTATTCCTCGGTAAATGCCCCTTCAGCACATTTCTTAACTTCAAATGGGTCTTTCAAAAGGTTGCAGCTTGACGGACAAGATTTCACAACAATTGTGGCTGGAAATTTTGACGTTGTGAACAGCAATAAAGCTGTTGGATTTACAAAAACTGGTTGGTGGTATAATTATTTAACCGGAGACTCTATGGAGGTTACCAATACCTCAATGAGTATGGACTTTGCGCCTGGTGAATATGCAATTTATACGAGTAAACATATTGTGAACCCGTTTTTAGCGAATTCAAATGCTTCTGTAGATCGAGTTGAAACCAGGGATGATATTACTATTTTTCCCAATCCTTCAACCGGAAATATCTCATTAAAATCTGCGAATGGAGAACTTTTACATTCATATTTTGAAATTTACCAATTTTCAGGACAAAAGGTATTAGATGGGGTAATTGGTAACAACAGTAATATCTCATTGGATGAAATTTCAAATGGTGTCTATTATATAAAGATATATACGCCTAAATACATAAAAACTACCTCATTTGTTTTAACTAAACCGTAGTCAGCAATTAGAAAGCTCTATATTTGAAACGTGTTATTCAACGCGCTTGAATTTTGGATTTTCTTACCTGTAGTATGGCTATTATATTTTAGTATCCCGAGTAAAATCCGTTGGGTTTGGCTCTTATGTGCTAGTTATTTTTTTTATGGCTTTTGGAAGATTGAATTTGCAGGGCTGATGTTAATTACCAGTTTAATGGACTGGTATTCTGCAAAACGAGTTCATGCAGCTAGCAAAATAATTTGGAAACGGTTTTGGATGTGGTTTGCTATTTCAACCGACTTATTCATTCTGTTCGTTTTTAAATATTTTGATTTTGCTTTTGGGAAATCTGAACTAGCTTATTCTCTTTATCACAATAATTCCACTGCATGGATTATAGAGTTAGGTAAATACACAATTCCTGCAGGTATTTCATTCTATACATTTCAAAGTATTAGTTATGTTGTAGACGTATATAGAGGTAATGAACAACCAGAGAAAAATCCTATTAAGTTCATGTTGTTTGTTTCATTTTTTCCGCAGTTAGTTGCTGGGCCTATTGAGCGTTTTGGAAGATTACATCAACAACTTTTTCAAAAGTATTCTCCTAAATTAGAAGATTTAAAAAATGGAGGGCGATTATTACTTTATGGGTTGTTTTTAAAGGTTGCTATCGCTGATAATCTTGCTGGTGTTGTAGATGCTTTTTACAGTAATCCTGCTGACTATTCCGTGTCTTCCGCTTGGTTAGCTGCACTATTGTTTACTTTCCAAGTGTATTACGATTTCTTTGGATATTCATTATTAGCTCAAGGAGCTGCACTTTTATTTGGAATTAAATTAATGGATAACTTTAATAAGCCCTTCATCGCACAGAGCGTACCCGAATTTTGGCACCGATGGCATATTAGTTTGTCTACCTGGTTTAGAGATTACATTTTTATTCCAGTGGGAGGAAATCAAAAGGGTGCAATGCGTTTAGCTTTTGGAGTTTTACTTGTTTTCTTTACTTCAGGATTATGGCACGGTGCGAATTCAACCATGATTTACTTTGGTTTGAGTCAGGGGGTATTGTATTTATTTGATAGATTTATATTTAAAAAGACGCTTGCAAATTTTAAAATAGGAATATTCTTCAGACAATTAAAAACAGGCTTTTTCTTCATGATGACCTTGGTGTTTTTCCGTTCTCAATCTATTGATCAAAGTACTGGTATATATTCGATGTTGTTTGACATAAATGGAAAACATGCCAAGACTGCCTCTGAAACAATGGTAACAACCTACAATTTCGATGAAGCAGGGAAAGCTATATCTTCAAACTACGGACCAAAAGTCTTGGAAAATTTATCGGCAGAATTTTCAATTTGGCTTTTTCTTTTGATTGGTTTTTTATTGGATCATTTGATTATGAAGTCTCGGGCAGATTCTTGGTTTGCTTCCTTACCTCTATTAATTCGTTGGGTGGCTTACTTGTTTATGTTGGTAGCGGTTTTATTATTTGGTGGCGCCGTAAACCATCCCTTTGTATATTTTCAATTTTAAATGAATGTCAAGAAATAACGAAATACTGAATATTCTTAAATGGTTTGGATCGAGGTTGATCATAATAGCTGCCTTTTTATTTCTCTTAAATTTCATTTATTCTCGATATTTCTTTGATGCTGATATTCAAAAATTCTCAAGGGTAAAACCCAATATTGAGGATGCCTTTAAAAATGCCGAAATTGTTTATTTGGGCGAGAGTTCTAATACGAGTTTCAATCCTTGGACGGATACGTTGAGCCAGTCAATCTCAGATTTTATTCAGTTATACCTTCCTGACTCTTCAATCAAGGCAATTACACACGAAGGGTATCATCCAGGGTTATTTAGGCAAATGTTAAACTTAATACCTGAAGATCCATCTGCGAGAAAAGTAAATACCATAATATTAGGGGTAAATATGCGTACATGTGGGCCAAGCGCAATACATTCAGGCAATGAAGCTTCAAACCAAAGAGAGGCATTGTTTTACTCTCATCGTCCACCACTCTTGAGTCGAATTTTTATGGGACTTCACTTTTATGACAGTAGGGGAGAATCGGAAAGAACTAGAATGAAATTCCAATGGTGGAGAACCCAACCAATTAATAAAGAATCATTCTCAAATTTAAAGTACAATACAGCCTTTGAATGGATTACCGATCTAGATAAATTATATGGCGACTCAATTCCTGAAGAAATAAAGCATATGGCAAGTGCATATGTTAAGGAGTTTGCTTTTATTTTAAACGATGATAATGAGCGTGTACGCGATTTAAAATCTATTGTGGATTTATGTAATGAAAAGAACATTAAGTTACTATTTCATATCCTACCGCCAAATAGATTTCATGCTTCTATGTTATTTAGTCATTATGAAGGGGAGTTGATGATAATGGATACCACGCTTACCCAAATTATGGATTATAATTATGAATTTTTAAAGGCAAAATTTAAAAATTGGGGTGTTCCTTTTGTAGATAACTATAGACTCAAATCTGCTGAGGGGGAAAATAAAGGAGGAAGATTTACTGATCAATGGTACCCAACAGAACACTATGATGCAATAATTCGGCGAGATATTGCAGAGACTATTGCGGCAGAATTACTTGGAGTTAAATTAGATTCTTCAGAATTTATTTCCAGACATAACAAAGTGAACCACATACTCAAACAGAATAATTTCCCAAATTGGGAAATACAAATGCCCTTATCCTTCGACAAGTTACATCAATGGTCAAGGGCATTACCAACTAACTAAAACTCGAAGTTTAGTCCAATATTGTAGTTTCTAATAGCACTTGGGAATACGAATACTTCTTGGATTAGCTCGCGGTTTCCATAAAAATAACCCCAAGTGTACCCATTGTTTAAATATAATTGGTTGTATAAATTATTAATTTGTAGTTTTAGTGAAACCGCCAGTTTATCTTCAAAGTTTGTGCGCTTAAATACTTTTCTATACTGCACATTTAAGTTCCCAAAGTTATAACCAGAAAGTGAACGACTTTTATCTCCTGTATTATCAAGGAACTGTCTGCCAACAAACTTATGTATTACTTGAATAGCAAGATCAAAATCCTTTATTAGTGATTTTTGAAGGTTTATACCTCTTGTTTTATTACTAATTTCAAAGGAAATCCCACCGCCAGCAATTAGATCAGGTGAATACGCAATTGGCGCATTGTTGAATTGAGAATCTACTTGTAACCAAGTTGCATAATCCAACCAGGAAGCAGTATTGTTTATAATTCTGTTCTGGCTTATAGTGGCATTACCAAAGAGGTCTAATTTAATGTGATTTTCACTTCTTCTATTTATAATATTCTGGTTAAACTGAAATTCTACACCTCTTCTGTAGCTTTTATCTACATTCTTTCTTAAGGGAGTGCCCACGTCGTTTACGGCTCCAGTCAGTACTAACTGGTTTTTATAATCCATGTAATAGAAATTAATCGAAGCACGTGATCCATTCTTATTACTTAAGGTGTAACCTAATTCGTAATCGTATAAAGTTTCTGGTTTGGGAATTTGAGATTGTATATTATCTGTGAAATTACTTCGTGAAGGCTCCCTATTTCCTACAGAGAAAGATGCTTGAATCAAATGGTTTAATAGTCCTCTATCGAATTGATAATTCAATCCAATTTTAGGGTTGAAAAATAGAAATTCACCTTGGAAATTAATATTCAACAAGTCATTATCATTACCTATTCCAGTGTGATTAACATATCGTAATTGTAGGTCAGTATAAGCAAACAAATTACTTGTGACCTTTTGGTCTATTTTAATAAAAGTAGATGCATCAGTCTTATTCCCGCTCGATCTGTAATATTCTTTTGGAAGTTGTTTATCATCATAATCTGGATTTAGTGTGCCGGTTACAAGCCCATAATGTTGGCCTAGATACCTGCTGATTCCAGTTCCCCAATGTACTCTTGTGGTAGGCTTCGCATTAAAAATTAAATTGGTATTAATTCCGAATAAATGGTTTTGAAGCCATCTCTGCCTAATAATATCAGAAATTTCTGAACTAGTTGTATCACTAGTGTTAACCTCCGGTAAACCATAATAACTTAGTTCATCTTGATATCTGAACTGCTCAAAATATCCTGCTCCGTAAGTATAATAAGCAGTGGAATTAAAGTTTATCGAGTTATTTAATTTTTTTGAGAAATAAAGATGCGTATGATGCTGTTGGTAATTATCAGTTTCATTAGGATATCGGTAATAGTTATATGTATTAGGATTTGAATTATAAAGATTTATACTATCTCCGTAATTACGATATGTATATCCAATATTTCGAGAATAGTGGTTGTCTAATTTACTAAGAAGTTCTGCATTTTTTTCCTTTCCAATAAGCTGGTATTTTTCAATTGGAATACCCCACCAGGCTTGTTGTGTTTTTTCATTTCCTCCAAATTGTAAGACTTTAAGTTGCCACTTACTATTATCCAGTGTTATTGATGCCTTGTATCCTTTTAAGTCAGATGAACTTCTGTCTATAAATCCAGCAGACTTTATAGAGGATAACCTCACGTCAAAAGCGTATTTTGTTCTTTCATTTATGGGTCTAAAACCTGTACTAAATTTACCTGTAAACTTTTCAGTACCAAAAGATCCAACAGAATAACTTAAACTAGCAGATTGTCTCTCCACTGATTCTGTTTGAATCAGTACACTTCCACCAAAAGATCCTGAACCGTGGACACTACTTCCCACACCTCTCTGAATAAATACGCTAGCTGTTGAACTAACAAGATCAGGCATATTTACCCAAAATACTCCTTGACTTTCAGCATCATTTATTGGAACTCCGTTTATTGATATATTTGTTCTAGATGCATCACTACCACGCACTCTTATTCCGGTATAACCAATACCATTACCGGCGTCTGAAGTGCTGAAAATACTAGTTTCATTTTGTAAAAGCATTGGCAAATCTTGCCCCATGTTTTGAATTTCTAACGCCTCTTTGTCTACATAAGAATTCGCCGTATTTGTTTTGTATCCCCGTGGAACGAAGGAGCGAATAATTACTTCTTCAATTGGAATATAAGGTTCAAGCGTTTTTAAATGAGGTGGATAGGGTATAATTACCTCTTTATCTAACTTTTTAATTTTGACCTTTAGAGAATCGTCTTGCCCTAAAACAATGCCTACAAGGCTCAGAATAATTAATATAGCAACTGGTTTTTTCATAGGAAAACTCTTTTACTGCACTCGAGAATTCCCGTTTTAGAGGAGTTTACATTTACCGACGCAGGCATTATCCTGATCCGGTTGCGGGTATAATCTCAGCTCTCTATTGAGGCACCCCGAATGCTCTACAAATTTAGGAATATTTATTAATCTACTACTATTGTTTTGTTACTGTAGTATTTTTGATGCGTGTTTACAGACAATCCTCCTTTGCAAGAACAGAAGATTTTATTTAACAATAAGGAGGTGTGTTTTAAAATTCAGAGAGATGACTTAATTGATCCATTGGTTTCGGGAAATAAATTACGGAAGTTACAGGGCTGGTATCAAAAGGCCTTAAAATTAGAGGCATTGAAAAAAACCTGGGTTACATTTGGTGGTGCCTTTAGTAACCATATTATTGCTACCGCTGCATTTTGTAATAAATATAGAATCAATTGCATTGGTGTAATTCGGGGAGATGAGGAGTTTGATAATCATTATATAAAAGAATGTAGAAAGTTAGGTATGGAACTTGAATTCGTGTCGAGGTCAGAATTTCGCTCGAAGGAAGAACTATACGAACGTTATAAACAAAAGGGTTATTTTGTTATTCCTGAAGGTGGGAGAGGATTTGCGGGTATGCTGGGGTTTGAGGAGCTTATTAATTCATGGGAGATAGAGCCAGAATTTGTTGTACATGCGAGCGCTACTGCTACCACTGCTTGTGGTTTGAAGAAAGCTCTAATTAATCGGGGTTGGAATACTGTAGTCGTTGCTGTGCTTGTACTTAAGAATTTGGAAGAGCAAAAAGCTGCAACCCTTGAATTTTTGGGTATAGATGGTGGAATTGAATTTTTAGATGGATATCATATGGGCGGTTATGCAAAAACACCTTCAATTTTTCTAGAGTTTTTTAAAAATATTGAATCAGAAATATCATTCCCTATAGATCCCGTATACGTGGGAAAAGCACTATTTGCCCTTTTAAGTGAAGATAGATTTAATCAAAAAAATACCGTTTTCCTGCATACTGGAGGCCAACTGGGTAGGTTTTCAGATAGGTTTATTAAAGCACTCTACTAGTGCTTCATAGGATCAACATTTCCCGTTATTGTAAGAACTTGACGCTCTTTTTCATTGTTGAAGTAAACACTGATATACTTTTTGAAATATCCAAATGTATTAGAAGTTTTATATGAAGCTTCAATGAATCCTGTATCGTTGGGTTGAATCTCATTTCTACTAAAGTCTGTGGTAGTGCAACTACAACCGGGTTGTAAATTGGTGATTTTTACTGGAATAGAAGAGTTATTAATAAACTTGAATATAGTCTTTGCTGGTGGGCCGCTTGGAACATCTTCAAAGTCATGAAGTGTTTCATTCCATCCAAGCTGTTTGTACACAGGTATAGAAGTATTTGCATTTAAAACTGAATCCTTTATACTTTCAATTTTTGCTGATTGCGCTTCTTGTTGACTAATTATTTCTTCCTTAACTTGATCATGTTTCTTAATTAAACATGATGAAATTGTAATTGAAAACGCTGAAACAATCACGAAATATTTAATAATTTTCATAAGGGATTTTGGTGTTTTGGACTGGTCTATTTTCAGGGGTATAAATAATGGGTTTTTGACCTTTTTTATATATTGGTCGAATTACCTTTATATTTCCTTGTAGAATTAATTCAAATGTATGGGGGCCGTAGTCAACAAATGTTCTTTTAAAATATGGTCCAGGAGGAACATGTTTGGTGTTGAGGTAAAGCAAGATACTATCAATACTATTTGGTGGTACTTGTTTTGTATTTACTTCTGGGGTTACACAAATACATTCAGGTACAATTTGGTCAATGATAATTGTATCGTCGCTCCAATTTTTAATAAAATAAGTTGCTTCAATTACATCACCATTATTAGCATCCATCTTTATACTTTCAGGACCGACAATTCTTAAAGGTCCATTATTAGGAATGTCCACCTGTGCAAATATTGGTGTACTTAAGAAAAGAAGGCTTAACCCAAAAATATAACTAGGCTTCATTTCAGTATAGATAAAAATAGGGCCTCGAGGCCCTATTTGATGTTTTAGTTATTAATGATAATCGGCGATTTCGGTTTCTCCGGTTCAGAAACTACGTTACCCTTGATAGTGAGTGTTTGTTTACCAGCATCACTTGTCACAAATATATTTTTATGAAAAGTTCCTGGCCTACCATTGCTGTTATATTCAGCACGTATTACATTGCTCTCACCTGGCATAATTGCTTCTCTTGGCCATCTTGGGGTAGTGCAACCACAACTTGCCTTAACGTTTGATAACACAACAGGTAAAGTTCCCGTATTGGTAAACTTAAACTCATAGGTTGCTATCTGACCTTCGATCACTTGTCTGAAATTATGTTCAGATTTTTCAAAAGTTAAAATCGCAGTATCCTTTGTATCTTGAGCAAATAACCCTGTGCTAAAAAGAAAAGTTCCTAGAATTAATACCAATGACTTCATGATTTACTATTTCTTTAAGTCTGATTCCTTTTCGTTTTTCTCAGTTACAACAGTTCCACTGATGTAAAGGGTTGTCTTTTCACCGTTATCGAAAGCAACTTTGATTGATTTTTTGAAGTAACCAGGACGACCATCTGTGCCATAGCTAGCTTTTACCCATCCAGTTTCACCCGGTAAAATTGGTGTTTTAGTCCAATCTGGTGTAGTACATCCGCAAGAAGGCTTTGCTTCTGTGATGGTTACAGGAACATCTGTATTATTTGTAAATTCAAATTTAGCATCTGCTGTAGGTCCCATTACTACGGTATTAAAATCATGGTTCTGGAATTTCCAATCAATAGGAGCAGGTGCTTGTTCAACCGCATCAACAACTTCTTTAGTTTGTGCAAACGCAACGGTGCTTACAGAAAAAGCAACGGCTGCTAATAATAATATCTTCTTCATATCTTTTTAATTTTATTATTTGATTACAACTTCTATACCAAATTTAGACGATGATAAGTAACTATGCGTTGCTAAGTCGTTAAAATTATTCTTAGGTTGGATTAATTTACAATTTTCTTTTTACCTCTTCTTCGATGTAAACTTCTAAATAATCGCCTACTTCAATATCATTGTAACGCTCTAGTTGAAGTCCACATTCATAACCTTTGCTGACCTCTTTAACATCGTCTTTAAATCTCTTCAATGAAGATAATTTGCCGTCATGTCTTACAACACCGTCACGAATTAAGCGAACCTTGTTATTTCTTTCTACTTTACCGTCGGTTACATAACAACCGGCAATTGTACCCACTTTAGAAATTTTAAACGTTTCTCTTACTTCTATTTGGGCTACTACTTTCTCAACAAGATCCGGATCGAGCATCCCTTCAAGTGCTTGCTTGATTTCTTCAATAGCTTGGTAAATTACACTGTAATTTCGGATATCAATTTCCTCATTTTCTGCAAGTAATTTAGCTTTGGCA
>JAURNR010000027.1 GCA_030830065.1 Bacteroidota bacterium
AAAAATACATTCGGGAAATCATTGGTAGGTGCAACAATGATGACAGCATACGACTTTTTTTTGGAACCTGTAGCAGTAAGGTTTGACTTTTGGCATTGGAATACAAACGAAATACCCTTACAAAATTACATTACTTGGTTTATTTGTTCGTTCCTATTTTTTCTTTTACTAGATGGGTTAAGCAAGCCCATTAGGAATCGAATGGCTGCTTCCATGTTTTGGATTCAGATGGGCTTTTTTATTGTTTTGTATATCCTTATCAAATTATTTTAACGCTTTTTAAAGAGGACAATCCTTCTCTGAATACATTTGCTCAATTTGAGCATCGTACTTTTCTAATACTACCTTTCTCTTCACTTTAAGAGTTATTGTCATATCTCCGTTTTCGATACTGAAAGGTTCTCTCTTTAGTCTAAAGTTTCTGATGCGTTCAAATTTTGCCATATTACGACTAATCTTCTTTGCATCTTCTGCAATCCACTTCTCTAAGTCACTATCATAGATAAAATCATCTTTAGTATCCCACGCTGATAACTTATCGGTGATTTGTTCCTCAGCGGTTTCCTTATTAGGGACAATTATCGCGGTTAAGAATTCTCTCTTATCACCAATAATGAAAATTTGCTCTATTCTATCACTTTGTAAATACACATTTTCTATTTGAGTTGGATATATATTCTTCCCAAGAGATGTTTTGAGCATATTTTTCAGTCTATCTGTTATTTTTAAATAACCTTTTTCAAATTTTCCAATATCGCCGGTATGGAACCAACCATCTTCATCAAAAACATTCTTTGTCTCCGCCTCATTTTGCCAATATCCCTTCATTACATTCGGGCCTTTCGTGAGGATTTCTCCCTCCTCTGATGCAAAATCAGGATTAAAACTATCGTAGTGTTGAATTGTTGTTATTTCCTTTGTCTCAATATTTTGTATTGCAACATATTGCCTTGGAGCAACACGCCCTACGGTTCCATAAACCTGACGCTCAAACTCATTTACGGTAACAAATGGGGATGTTTCTGTTAATCCATATCCTTCCTGTACCTTTAAGCCTAGATTTGCAAAAAATTCTCCCACATGCTTAGGAAGAGCACCACCACCGCTAACAAACATTTTCATTCTACCTCCCATTTTCGTCTTAATTTTTGAGAATACTAATTTTTCTGCAATACTCAATTGCATTCCTAAAATAGGTCCTAAAGTATTTCCATTCTCTTTTTTCACACGAGCCACAGCACCAACTTTAACAGCCCATAGGAATATCTTTGCTTTAATACCGCCACCTGCTGTGGCATTTTTAATTACTTTATCATGTATACGTTCTAGTAATCTTGGAACTGTAGCCATAACTGTGGGACGAATTTCCATGATATTTGAAGCCACTTTTTCAATACCTTCTGAGAATGCAATACTCGCACCAACATAAATTCCCAAATACATGGTAGCCATTCTTTCAAAAACGTGACTTAATGGTAAAAAAGAGAGGTACAAATCTGTTTCCATAATTGCAGGACACAATTCTTTCGCATCGTAGCAATTACTCATAAAATTATAATGTGTTAACATCGCTCCTTTAGGAACACCTGTGGTACCACTTGTGTAAATAAGTGTAGCTAAATCATCCTTTGTTACAGTTTGAAACTGCTCTTCAATTTGCTTAGAAAACTCTGGTAATGCTTGTTCACCGCTTTCAATGACTGATGAGAAATTTATTACTGACCCTACTTCCTCCTTGCTTGAAGGCATGAAAATAATCTTTTCCAAGGTGGGACATTCTGATTCAACCTTTTGAACTTTCTTTAAAAGGAATGGATTCCCTACAAAAACCATGCGTGAACCAGAATCATTAATAATAAATTTTGTCTCGTCTGGTGTTAATGTTGGATAAATGGAAACATTGACATTCCCTAATTTCTGCAATGCTTGATCCAGCATGTAATACTCTGGGCAATTTTCAAGAATTACGGCTACCCTATCTCCTTTATTTATACCCGATTTTAAAAGAAAGGCGGCAATTAAATTGGCTGTATTAATAACCTCTTGATAGGTTATTGGTTTCCACTCACCATCGATTTTCTGATGTAAGAAATGATGCTGTGGATTATGAATTTTATTTGCTGAATTAAGTAAAAAATCGTGAAGAGAACGAAATTTTGGGTCGTTCTCCATTCTTTTAGCTGCTAATGATTCCATTTTTTGTTAGGTATTGACCTGTAAACAAATATGGAAGTTTTAGTGTTAAATGAAAAATTTATTATTGTCTTTCCCGATAGTATCGAAAAATTTTAGTCTATAATTAAACACTTTCAGCCTCAACAGAAACAACTTCTGGTACCATTCTCTTTAAAAGGTTTTCAATTCCTGATTTAAGGGTCATGGTAGAAGAAGGGCAACCGCTGCAGCTTCCTTTAAGTTGTACTGTAACAATGCCTTCCTTGAATGATTTAAAATCAATTGCTCCCCCATCCATCTCAACTGCAGGCTTTACATGGTCTTCAAGGAGTTGTTTGATTTTTCTTTCAATTTCAGTCTCTTCTGCTTCAGATAATTCAGCTTTTGGATTTATTATTTCTTTACCGTCCTCGATCCATTCTGTGAAAAAATTTCTTAAGTCTGGAATTAAATCAAACCACTCGTAGTCCGCATTTTTTGTAACGCTAACAAAATTATTCATGATAAAAACACCTTGAACGAAATTCATTTCAAATAACGATTTTGCTAAAGGACTATTTTCAGCTAATTCCTTATTTCTAAAATCTGCACTATCGTTTGGTAGCAACATTCTGTTGGCTACAAATTTCATGCTTTCAGGATTTGGAGTTGCTTCTGCGTATACTGTAACAATATCGTTGATGTTCTTTTCCATTAATGCAAATATACCAACAATTATTCTGTTATGGAAGAGCTATTTAGAAGGTTTCTAAACTGAATTTTCAACAAAAGTATTAAAAACCAAAAAAGATAAGCACCTTTGAAATATGGCTAAAAAGAAAACTACCTTTTTCTGTAAATCCTGTGGTTTTGAGTCACCCAAATGGATAGGTAAATGTCCTGGATGTGAGCAATGGAATACATTTGCTGAAGAAGTTAGAGTTTCGCAAGCCCCAAATACATGGGCAAAAAGTAGCCGTAAAATTGTTAACCCTTCAAATATTAATGAAATTCAATCATCTGAAACCTCAAAAACTGGCAGTTCAGACAGAGAATTAGACTTAGTCTTAGGAGGAGGAATCGTTCCTGGTTCAGTCATTCTACTTGGAGGAGAGCCGGGAATTGGAAAGAGTACTTTATTACTTCAAATGGCATTAAAATCAGATCAATCAGTTCTTTATGTCAGTGGGGAAGAAAGTGAATCACAAATTAAGTTAAGAGCTGAAAGAATTGGAATAACTAATCCCAATTGCGAGGTGTTGACAGAAACTCTTTTAGAAAATATTTTAGATTACATTAAACAAAATCCTCCAGAGGTAGTTGTTGTTGACTCCATTCAAACTTTGTACTCTGAAGACGTCGAGGCTGCTGCAGGAAGTATTACTCAAATTAGAGAATGTGCTGGTAAACTTTTACATTTTGCTAAAGAGTTTAATGTTCCTGTTTTTCTTGTTGGACATATTACCAAAGAAGGAAGTATTGCGGGTCCTAAATTGTTAGAACATATGGTTGATACAGTTCTTCAGTTTGAAGGCGATAGACATCACGTGTATAGAATTTTAAGAACCTTAAAAAATCGGTTTGGATCAACTCAAGAATTAGGGATATATGAAATGCGTTCAGACGGGTTAGTTCCGGTGGATAATCCTTCAGAGGTATGGATGTCTCAAAGAGATGAGGCATTATCCGGAATTTCTATTGGTTGCGTATTAGAGGGAATAAGGCCATTGATGATAGAAGTACAGTCTCTTGTAAGCAGCGCGGTATATGGAACTCCTCAAAGATCAGCAACAGGGTTTGACTTGCGAAGATTAAATATGTTATTAGCTGTATTGGAAAAGCGTTGTGGATTTAGATTAGGACAATCAGATGTATTTGTAAACTTGGCGGGAGGACTGCGACTAGAAGACCCGGCATTAGATTTACCAATGATGGCGGCAATAATGAGTAGTTACCAAGGATTAAGTATTAAAAAGGGAATAATATTTTCTGGTGAAGTTGGATTATCTGGAGAAGTCAGGGCAGTTCAACGCTTAGAACAGAGAATAAACGAAGCTAAAAAACTAGGATTTACCGATATGGTAATTTCAAAGTATAATAAATTTGATACAAAATCAGTGTCAGGAATAAAACTACATACTTTTGGTAAAGTAGATGAAGTATTTTCGTGGTTGTTCGGTTAAGCCGACATCCATTTTTCTCTCACATAGCTTTCCGCAAGCAACACAATTTTTTGAGAGTTTGGGATACGAATACGACTATTCATTATTTCCGCTGCCGTAGTTCGCTCAATTTTTTCAAGAAGCTTCAAATAATAAATATAAGCAGTGTAGACGCCTAGTCTACATCCAAGCGGTAATTTAACAATTCCTTTATAAGCATTTTCAAAATCCTTTTTAACATCAGCAATGATTGACAACTTATCATTTTCTGTAAATGTAGTAAAGTCTACTTCCGGAAAATAAACACGGCCTCGTTCTTCTATGTCGCTTTTTATGTCTCTTAAAAAGTTTACCTTTTGAAAAGCCGCTCCAAGACTTCTTGCGTAAGGTAATAAGTCATTGTATTGCTTTTGATCTCCTCTACAAAAGATTTTCAAGCACATCAAACCTACTACCTCTGCAGATCCATAGATATAATCATTGTAATCTTTAAGATTGTATTCATTTTTATGGAGATCCTGCTCCATGCTTTCAAAAAATGGCTCAATTAAATCATTGGAAATTCCAAACTGGTTGGCAGCTAACTGAAAACTATGAAGTACGGGATTTGTACTAATGCCACTTTCAATGGATCGGTAGGTTTGATCTTTAAATTCTTTTAACAATGTCGCTTTGTCATGGTTATGAAATGTATCAACAATTTCATCTGCAAAACGAACAAATCCATAAGTGGCAAAAACTGCCCATTGATATTCTTTACTAAGTAATCTGATACCTAATGAAAAACTCGTAGAATAATTAAGAGAAACTCTACGACTAATTTCCTTGGATGTTTTATCAAACAGTTGGATGCTCATGTATTATTCTTTCGTGGATTAATTTTGAACCTATTACAACAATGGGTAATCCTGTTCCCGGTGTCGTACTCGCCCCAACGTAGTAAAGATTGTTTAATTCCTCATCTTTATTTGATGGTCTAAAGGCACCAATCTGATTTAAGCCATGTGCCAAACCTAATCCGCTTCCTTTGTATAAATTAAACATATCTCGCCATTTCTCTGGTGTATAAACAACTTTTGTAAGAATATTGTTTTTAATATCAAAGTTGACTCTTTCTGATAAGTCTTCTAAAATTTCATCAACTAAATCTTCTGCATCATCCCAATTTGGTTTAATTCTCAAATCTGGTACGGGACATAAAATGAATAAATTCTCACAACCTTCAGGGGCGCATTCTGGATTACTCTTACTGGCTACATTAACATAGTAATATGGCTTCTTCGGTGCTACGGTACTTCTGAAAATTGTATCTGCATAATCTCTAAAGTTATCACCCAAAAAGTAGTTATGGTGATGAATCCCAGGTATTTTACCGTTTACTCCTAGATACATGGTGAATGGCGCTAAAGTCCACTCCATTTTATCTAATTTCTCTTCGGTAAATTTAGGACGCTTTAGGAACTTTCCTCTAAACCAGGCCGCATCAGCATTTACAATATAAACATCTGCTTTGTACTCATTTCCATTAGCATCATGAAGCGAAGTTAAAATGCCGTTTTTGTGAGAGACACTAGTAATTTCAGTATTGTATAAGATTTCAACGTTTTTCTTTTCTAATAGCCCAAGAATACCCTCAACTATTTTATACATTCCACCCTTTACATTCCAATATCCGTCATGTTCAAGTTCAGTATAATTCAAGAGATTATAAACAGACGGGGTATTAAAGGGAGTTGCCCCAAGGAAGAATGCAACTAGTGAAAATATTATTTTAACCTCTTCTGATTCAAAGTGTCTTTCTAACTCTTGCCAAAACGTTCTAAATAATTTTGGCAAGTGTTTAATTGGCACAGTGGCCATACTCATTATAAATCCCAATATTGAATCAAAGTTCTTTTTTACTACTTTGTATTCAGTGTCGTGAAATATCTCTTTTGCACCTTTGAGGTATTTCCTGATTTTCGCTTCAAGATTATCTTCGATTCCTTTAAACTCTTCCGCTAACTTATCTAAATCCTTATAAATTTGAAATACTTTATCGCTACCAGCAATATTAACAGTATACAACGGGTTTAATTCATTCAATTCAAATGGGATTGGTTCTCCAATACTTTTAAATAATTCAACGAACTCATAACTCATTGAAAAAAATGAAGGACCCAAATCAAAGGTAAAACCATCTTGCTTAATAAAGTTCAAACGCCCTCCAGCGGTATTTTGTTTCTCGATGATTTTCACCTTGTAGCCGCTGTAACTCAGCCGTAAAGCGGATGCTAATGAGCCTAATCCCGCACCTACGATTAATACCTCTTTATTTTTTCCCATTATATTTCCTGTAAAAACGCGGTAGAACAAATAAAAATCCAAAAGCCTGTGCACCCTCTTTTGTGTGAACCGCATGGTGCAAATGGTGAGTTTGTCTCATTGCTTTAAAGTAAGGAACTTGTGTTTTGGTTAACCACTTCGCTCGCTGATGTACAAATACATCATGAACTAAAAAATAGGCAAAACCATAAAATGCAATACCCAGTCCGGCAAAAAAACGCCAATCAAATTCAGCAGCACCAAGAACAATTAAAACTACTGATGGGATTGCAAACATAAATCCAAACAAATCATTCAATTCCAATACTCCTTTTCGTGGCTCGTGATGGCTCTTATGCCAAACCCACAGAAAACCATGCATAATGAATTTGTGTGTAAACCAAGCGACTCCTTCCATTAAGAAAAAGAATGCCAGCAATACTCCCACGTTTGTTAAAGTGTTCATACTATTACTTAAACAAAACTAATAGAAATAGGTTTTCAATTGATTTAAATTTTTGCGTTTTTTTCGATAGATAGACCAATCATGACTTACTTCCACATTTCGTGCATTTCTTTTTTACGAAATGTCTGAAAACCATTGCTATTTTGAAACGTGAAGAAATTCGTTAATCAGTCGCTCAAATCTTTTAATACATTTGGTTTTGATGTTAGTGCTGCAGAAGTTTATGAAGTAACTCAAAACTCAGATCTAAATGAATTATTCAATATGGGTATTTTCAAACGCTCCTTCAAAATAATTTCTGGTGGCTCCAATCTTTTACTCACTAAAGACATTGAAACGCCCGTTATATTGATCCGAAATAAGGGAATAAAACTAATTGAAGAAACCCAAGATTATATCTATTTGGAGGTAAGTGCTGGAGAAAATTGGCATGAATTTGTACTCTATACGGTTGATAAAAGTTGGGGTGGAATTGAAAATCTAAGTTTAATACCCGGTTGCGTTGGAGCTGCACCTATTCAGAATATAGGAGCCTACGGTACTGAAGTAAAGGATACAATTACCCGAGTTAATGCATTCAATATAAACTCTGGCGATACGGAAATATTTGAAAACGAGCAATGTAAATTCGGATATCGAGACACTATTTTTAAAAACCAAGTCAAGGATCAATATATCATCACTTCTGTATGTTTTAAGCTTCACAAAAAATGGAGCCCCAAAACCGAATATGGAGACATTAAAAAACAATTATCTGACAATGGAATAATAAACCCGTCTATAAAAAGTGTAAGTGAGGCAATTATCCAAATTCGACAATCTAAACTTCCTGACCCATCCAAAATTGGCAACTCGGGATCTTTTTTTAAAAATCCTGTAATTAGTAAAGCTCGTGCTGAAGAACTCACTAAATTATTTCCAACGATTAAAACTTTTAATGTAAACGATTTTGAGGTTAAAGTTGCTGCTGCTTGGCTAATTGATTCGCTTGGATGGAAAGGCCATCAGGAAAACAATATAGGTGTTCATGAAAAACAAGCCCTAGTTCTAATCAATAAAGGAGGAGGAAAAGGAAAGGATATTCTTACGCTTGCTCAAAAAATTCAAGAATCGGTGAAAGTAAAATTTGGAATCCAATTGGAATTCGAAGTAAATATTTGGTAATTTGTAAAACTTATGAGTAAATCTGGGAAGCTTTTATTGTTGATGATTGCCTCTGGAGTATTTGTCACAAACTCCATACAATCACAGGTTAAAATTGAACGCAATTTAAGTAGTCCGCTTTATAGCAAATTTGATCCACAATCTGTCCCTTCAGTTTGGTTAGAAACTTCCAATCAGACAGAAAATCAACTTGAGATGCCTTTGCCCGGGGGAATCAATGAGGAACTTCGAAAAAAATTAGACCTTAAAAAAACGCAACTTTATAAATCAAAAATAGCAGGTAAAAGAGGTATTCTGAACGACCATAAAACTCCATCTTCTTCTATACAGCCAATAATTGAAATGCCTGTTGATGGTTTTGCAGGTTCTGGGACTCCAAACGATAATCATGTTGCGGTTGCCAATGACGGTACTTTCATTGCAGTGATGAACACCACAATTAGAGTTCATGACGACACTGGAAAATTATTAAAGGCCTGGTCTTTGGAATGGTTTCCCGCCACTCAAAATAAAGTTGATAATTTACCCACCCTCACAAGAATTTACGATCCACGTGTAATTTATGACCCGTACGAAGATAGATTCATTGTTTTGTACATGCATGGAACAACAGATAAAACTAGTTTCATAGTTGTTGGATTTTCTGAAAAGGGGAATCCTTTAGATCCTTGGAATGTATATATGATACCTGGGAAACCTATAAATGATACGGTATGGAGTGATTATCCAATAGTTTCTCAAACAAAAGAAGACTTATTTTTTACGGTGAATTTATTAGCAAACGGTAGCAGCTGGGAGGAAGGTTTTAGAGAAGCCGTAATTTGGCAGATTCGAAAATCTGATGGCTACTCTGGGGACTCATTGCATAAAAACTTTTTTCACAATATTAAATTCAAGGGAGAATCTATTTGGAGCATCTGCCCAGTTCAAAACGGACCTATGCCTGATGGAATAGATAATTATTTCTTAAGCGTCCGCCCTTATGCAGAATCTAACGATACTGTTTTTATGCACCGAATTACCAATACTCAAAGTAGTGGCCTGGCGGATTATGAATTAAAAGTACTCAAATCAAATATTCCTTATGGATTCCCTCCTAGTGCACTGCAGCCAGATACAGGCCTTAGATATAAACTGCGCACAAATGATGCCAGGGTTTTAAGTGCTGTAAGAACAGGCAATCACATACAATACATGCAAAACTCGCATAATTTTGCTACGATGCAATCCCATATAATGCATGGCGATATATACCGAATTGATCAAGATCCAGAAATAGAGGCTTCAATTTTTAAAGATGAAGATCTTGAATTTGGCTATCCAGCAATTGCTCTTGCATCTACAAAAAATGGTGAGCCAAGTACTCTGACCACAGCGGTTTTCTCCGGTATTAATGACTTTCCCGGGATGGGTGTTTTTTATCGCAATCGTTATGGAGAATATTCAGATTTTGTAAAAATAAAAACAGGTGAAAGTATTATAAGCTATGGCGCTATAGCACCAGATGAACAGAGATGGGGAGACTATGAAGGTATTCAATGGAAATATAACGAACCAGGAGTATTCTATTGTGTTGGATCTTATGGTAAGAATAGACAAATGTATTCTTTTGTGGCACGTGTCAATGTAAATGACAGTGTTGCCGAACAGCCTGTTGAATCTATTCGAATGTTTCCTATTCCGTCAGATAAAGGCGTTCTGAATATTGAGTTTACTTCAGATCGTAAAGAATTTTTGGGAATTGTGTTAAATAGAATTGATGGATCTACACAAAATATAGGTCACGGTGAACAAATTTACTTCCCAACTGAACTTGGAACCCATATCTATCGTTTACACACTCATAATCTTCCAACTGGAGTATATATTGTAAAAGTATATAGAAACGTTATACCTTTTGCGAATACTGAATCCTCGGGTTTCGACTATAATGGTCAAAATTTAGTAGAGCAGCGTAAAGTAATTATTCAGTGAACCAATCACCAGAACCTGCAAGAGTTTTACTCATTGATAAGCCAGAAGGATGGACATCATTTCAAGCAGTAAAAAGGCTAAAATATGTACTGAAAGCTAGAAAAATTGGTCATGCAGGAACCCTTGACCCGTTAGCAACTGGATTATTAATTATCTGTCAAGGAAAAAAAACAAAAGAAATTGAATCAATACAAGCAATGCCAAAAGAATATACTGGTATGTTCGTATTGGGTGAAACCACTCCAAGTTTTGATCTTGAAACGGCTGTAGACAAATCATTTCCAACCAACCATATTACAGATGAACTATTGGCAGAAACAGTTATTTCTTTTTTAGGAGAACAAGAACAAACACCACCACTTTTTTCAGCGGTAAAAGTTAATGGTAAAAGAGCTTATGACATCGCCCGAAGTGGAGGAACAGCAGAACTTAAAAGTAAAAAAATTAATATTAGTGAATTTGAAATAAATCGAATTGAAAAGAATAAAATCCTTTTCAGAGTGGTTTGCAGCAAAGGTACATATATACGCAGTTTAGCAAGAGATTTTGGTAATAGACTAAATTCTGGGGCCTATTTAACTAATTTGCGTCGTACAAAAATTGGTGATTACTCTGTAGAGCAAGCTCACCATCCAAAAACTGATATAGAATCAATTATCGGACAATAGCTAACTATTATCCGTTTTAGACAACCCATTACTTTGTTTTTGTATCTTTGAATTTATATGATTCAGTCAGTAACACGTATCTTTTATATCGCAATTTTTGCATTTGCATTTCAAAGTTGCAACCGACTTCAAGCCAATGATGGAAATAACCCAATCAAGAATTGGGTTAATGACATCTTAACACCGAGTAAAACTACACTCGAAAAAGTTGAATCAGGTTATCAAATCAATGGAAAATTAGAGAATACAAAATACCATTTGTTGATATTGTGGGAACTCACCGCTGATAAATTAATTTTTATTGATAGTGTAAGAACTAACGACCAAGGGGAATTTCAAATAAAAGGAAATACAAAAGATGTATTGTTATGTCAACTACAGATGGGTCCAGAGGCTAGTATCTATTTAGAATTAGAAAAGAACACAAAAATTGATTTAAATATGGCAATAGTTGGTAGTTATGTAGATTACACCATTAAATCTTCAAAAGCAACTAACCAAACTCTTCAAAAACTTCTATTAATGAACAACTCTTTTTCTAAAGAAGTAAAGCTACTTGAATCAAAGGCTCAACAATTAACTAAAGCTGAAACTTCGGCTCAGGAATTATCCATGCTGAGACAAGAATACGGTAGGATCACGGCTGAAAGAGAGTCTTATTTAAAGAGGCTTTCGTTGAAGCAAAATGACGGTTTAATACCCTACTTTATATTAACCTTTACAGGAGTAGAAAATCCAGGATACGAATTAATGAAACATGCCGTTAATTGTGCAAGAAAATCTTATCCAAACTCTAAGTATAGCCAAATGATTTCAAAACGATTTGAAACTGAGAGTGCTTTGATGATTGGCGCGGAAGCTCCCGATATAAAACTAAAGAATTCGGCTGATCAAATAGAATCACTAAAAGACTTGAGAGGTAAGTATGTATTAATCGATTTCTGGGCTTCATGGTGTGGACCATGCAGGAGAGAAAATCCAAATGTAAAAAGAGTATACGCCGCATATAAGAATAAAGGGTTTGAAATATTAGGAGTATCATTAGATAATGATAAAGGCAGATGGCTTGGTGCCATTGAAGCTGATGGTTTAGAGTGGCACCATGTTAGCGATTTAAAGGGCTGGCAATCAGAAGCTGCTAAATTATATCAGGTTCATTCAATTCCACAGACCATCCTTCTTGACAAAGAAGGAAAAATCATAGCAAAAGGGCTCAGAGGTGAGGCCTTAGAAAATGAGCTCCAACGCCTTTTGGGAAATAACTAATAAGTCCAACAAACAACAGTACCTTAACATTGGATTAACACAAACTTGATTCATGCCACATTAATTTGTAATGTCATGATAAAAAATTCATCAAAAATTTTAGTAGTTGACGACGAGCAAGATATTCTCGAATTGATAAGGCATACACTTAACAAAGAAGGATACGAGGTTCATATTGCTATCAATGGTCAACAAGCGGTAGAAAAGGCAAAAAAAATATTACCGGATCTAATTTTGATGGATGTAATGATGCCTATAATGGACGGTATGGAAGCTTGTCGTCAATTAAAAGAGGATTCTGAAACCAAAGAAATTTTTATAATCTTCTTGACCGCTCGAAGTGAAGAATTTGCAGAACTTGCAGGATTTGAAGCAGGAGCCGATGACTATATTTCTAAACCCATTCGCTCTAGAGTATTACTTAGCCGAATACGAGCTATACTTCGACGTAATAGCACTGCTCAAGAAACCAAAAATCCGAGAATAGAATTCCAAGACTTAATTATTGATAGAGAGCGATTCGTTGTTGAATTTAAAAACCAAGTAATTCAATTCCCAAGAAAAGAATTTGAACTACTAGCATTTTTGGCCACTAAGCCGGGAAGAGTATTTTCAAGAGACGAAATACTAGAAAACGTTTGGGGAAATGAAGTTTTAGTTGTCGATAGAACCATTGATGTACATGTAAGGAAAATCAGAGAAAAATTAGCCGATCATTACATACAGACGGTAAAAGGTGTAGGATATAAATTTGAATCTTAAGATTCAAGTATTTTTTTTATGGCGGCAGACTTACTTAAGCACTCATCCCATTCGCTTAAACCTGAACTATCATAAGTAATTGCTCCACCAACAGCATTTCGGACTTTCTTTTCTTTTTTACTATATTCAATACTTCGAATTACTACATTTAGATCAAAATCTCCATTGAAATAATATCCCAATGCCCCACTATACAGTTCTCTATTGAAATCCTCTAATTGTTGGATATACTTCATTACTTCAATCTTTGGCGCACCTGTCATACTACCCATTGGAAAAAGGGCATCTATTATTTGAGATATATTTATTCCATCTTTAACTTCAGATTCTATGGTTGAAATCATCTGATGAACATGACTGAAAGTATATATTTCACATAATTCTTTAACTAAAACGGAACCTGTATTTGAAACCTTTGACAAATCATTTCTGACCAAATCCACAATCATTATATTCTCAGCTAAATCTTTTTCATTTTGTTTTAAAGTATTTCTTTCTTCTATATCCCTTCCAATGCTGCGCTTTAATGTACCTTTAATTGGTTGACTAATTAATTTATCATTGGTCTTCTTAAGAAAACGCTCGGGACTTGCACACATTAATACCGAATTATTTCTCTTGTAATATGCGGCAAAGGGACTCGGTGCAACTCGGTTTAAGTTATAAAATAGTTCTGATAAATTTCTTAAGTCTGCTAAATATGTATTCTCAATACAATAGTTCATTTCATAAAATGATCCAGACTCTATTTTATTCTTAATCAAATCAACAGTTTCTAAATATTTTTCTTGTGTTGTAGAAGGCCTATTTATTAATTCATGTGTAACATCATTTTTTTTCAACCCATTCTCCTTAATACCCTCCAAAGCCCGAATCAAAGCAACATCGCCTTGAACTTCGGTTTCTCCTCGTCTCCGCCATACAAGTTGCAAGGGCTCAAAAAAATCAAATTTTTTCCAACGGCTATTCTCAGTTTGAATTTTATACAAATTTCTGAACTCGCGATTTGCAAATTGGTATGATATATGTCCTAAAGCCCAACCATCAAAACCCTGAAGTTCAATTGGTGATTCAAAAACTTGTTTTTCTCCGATTCCGTAGATCCATTGATATTCGCCGTAGGCATCTTCAAAATCATTAGAGTTTAAAAGACAACACACATCTTGCTGCTCAGAGTGAATTAATATGCGTTCTATCCAATCCATTTAATCCAATTCAAACCGATTTCTTTTGATAATAATCCACTACCGTTTGTGCTGTAGCAGATCCAACAACTGCAGCTAAAGTATCAACCGAGGCAGTTTTTATACGAGTAATACTTTTAAATTCTCTTAATAACTGTTTGGCTTTGGAAGGCCCCACACCAGGAATATTCGTTAAAGAAGATCTTATTGTACCCTTATCTCTTCTCTGACGATGATGGGTTATTCCAAAACGGTGGGCCTCATCCCTCATATGTTGAATAACCTTTAAAGTCTCAGATTTCTTATCAATATATAAGGGGTCTGGATCGTTTGGATAATATAATTCTTCAAGTCTTTTAGCTATACCTATTATCGCTACTTTTCCATAAATACCTAACTCTTTTAAAGCATCAACAGCAGAACTTAATTGACCTTTTCCACCGTCAACAACAATCAACTGAGGTAGTGGTGATTTTTCATTAATCAAACGTGAATAACGACGAGTAATTGCTTCAAACATCGTAGCAAAATCATTTGGTCCTTCTACTGTTTTTACATTAAAATGCCGATAATCTTGTTTTGCAGGTTTCCCATTTCTGAAAACAACACATGCACTTACTGGATATGCGCCTTGGAAATTACTATTATCGAAACACTCTATATGTCGCGGCTCATCCGTCAGGCGTAAATCATTTTTCATCTGCTCCATTAAGCGATCCACCCTGAGTTCGGGATTCAATCTATCATATTGATTAAGTTTTTCTTGTCTATACAGCAATGCATTTTTTAAACTTAATTCAAGAAGTTTCCTCTTATCCCCAACTTTTGGAATAGTAATCTTTAAGTTGAAATCTGGCCATTCAATGGGGTGCGAAAGTACAATTTCAGGACATTCGTCACCATATTGATCTCTCATTCTACCGATTGCGTATTCTAAAATTTCGAAATCACTCTCTCCTAATCGTTTTCGAATTTCTAAATTCCTAGAAATAACTATGATTCCCTGACTAACTCTCAGAAAATTCACAAAGGCAATTTTTTCCGTACTACTCACCGAATAAACTTCTAAATCACCAATTGAAGGACTAACAATGGTACTTTTACTCTGATATTTATGTAATAAATCTAACTTCTCTTTGAACTTATGTGCCTCTTCGAATTCTAATTTCTCCGAATGAAAAGTCATTAATTGTTTAAGATGATCTTTAACCTGTCCTAAATTGCCTTTCAAAATATGTCGAATCTGTTGAATTCCTTCCAAATACCCCTCAAAAGATTGCTTATTTACACAAGGACCTTTACAATTCCCAATATGATATTCTAAACAAACTTGAAACTTTTGATTCATTATTCCCTTTTCAGTGAGTTTTAGATTACAACTCCTTGTAGGATAGAGTTTCTGGCAAAGTTCTAACACAGTATGCATTATTCTGACGCTTGCATAGGGACCAAAATATTCAGAACCATCCTTAATTGGGTTCCTCATTGGATATACTTTGGGATAAATATCATTCGTAATTTTTATGTACGGATAGCTTTTATCGTCTTTTAAGTTAATATTATATTTTGGCTGAAATTCCTTTATTAGACTATTCTCCAGCAATAAAGCATCCATTTCCGTATCGACGACGGTATACTCAATCTTCTTGATTTTTGAAACCAATAATTTAGTTTTAAAATCTTCATAATGATTTTTGGAAAAATAACTCGATACCCTTTTTTTTAAATTCTTTGCCTTGCCAACATAAATTATATTGCCATCAGAATCGAAATACTTGTATACTCCAGGCTTATTGGGCAAGCCAAGTATAGTTGGTTTCAATTCATCAGGAGCCATACTTCAAATTTAATAATTTGCCACTATCTCCTCATAAAGTAATGCGTTTAGACTTAATTTCTTCACCAAAAAACCGACTCCCAATTGAATCGAAGTCAGCATAATAATCTGTAGTAAAAAATTCGCGCATACTTTGTTCAGACAAATTTTGTTTTATTTCAGGATGACGTTGTAAATAATCCCTCAAACTTTTAGCAACAATAGGGCCTTGAGAAATTATTTTAACCCCATCCGGAATAATCTTTTTGATTGAATTCTCCAATAAAGGATAATGAGTACAGGCTAATAAAAGTGTATCTATTTTATTTGAATGACTAAGAATTTTATTTACATGGTATTCAATAAAAAATTCTGATCCAGGGGTATCTATTACATTATTTTCTACTAAATGTACCCATAGTGGACATGGCTCTTGATAAACCACTAAACCTGGAAAGAATTTATTTAACTCGATTATATATGAGTCCGATTTAATAGTTCCCTCCGTACCAAGTACGCCAACCACTCCATTGTTAGAAAATTCACCCAAAGTCTCAGTTGTTGGCCTAATTACACCCAGAACTCGCTTATTTGGAAATACATCTGGCAATACAGTTTGCTGTATTTGCCTAAGTGCTTTTGCAGATGCCGTATTACAAGCAATAATTACTAAATCTACTTGGTGATGTTCAAAGAACCATATTACAGCTTGTTTGGTGTATTCAAAAACCGTCTCAAAGGATCTTCCCCCGTAAGGTGAACGTGCATTATCGCCTAAATAGATATAATCGTATTCAGGTAATTCTTTTACCAATGATCTAAGCACAGTCAACCCGCCATAACCCGAATCAAATACTCCAATTTTCGACATAAAAAAAGCCACCTAAGGTGGCTCTAAGATATTATTTAATTGTTAGAATTACTTAGTTAACATTGCTTTTATCACATC
Organism: Bacteroidota bacterium; assembly: GCA_030830065.1. GTDB lineage: Bacteria > Bacteroidota > Bacteroidia > NS11-12g > UBA955 > VMCP01. The sequence continues at coordinate 16,870 of JAURNR010000027.1, forward strand.
ACCAGTAATATCGTCTTTTTCTGTTGCAGACCAAATTACAATACCTGCAGCATTATCTACCACTTGAGTATAACCTTTTTTACCTGCTACATTACCTACATTTTCTTTTATCAAAGCAATGATTGGCTGCATGTAAAGCATTTGTTTGTTTTGAATATCTTTAGACGCAATCTGTTGAGTTTCTTGATAATCGTTGTATAACCTTTGGTAACTTTTTTGCAAAAGCTCAATTTCTACTTCCTTACCTGGTTGAGTTTGTAATTCTTTAAATTCTGCCTCTTTTGCTTGTAATTCTGCCTGAAGGTCTTGCATTTTTTTCTGCCACTTTTGCGATTCCATAGCTAGCTTCATTTGCACTGAATCTGTTTGTGGAATAGTGTCCATTATTAATTGTGTGTTTACAAATGCAATCTTTTGTGACTGGGCATTAAGTGCAGTTAAAGAAATGCAGATAAAAGTTAATGCTAAAAATAATTTTTTCATTTTATAGTTCTAATTCTTTTTTGTTTCGTTTTCAGTTAGCGGAATCCCTAACTCTTCCATCACCTCAAAGGTTTTATCATATCTTGGATTTGCGTACAACATTTGAACCCCAGAGGCTTTATCAAAAATAAAATCCAATCCACCCTCCTTGGCAACTGTTTGCACAGCTTCAAACATTTTATCTTGGATTGGCTTAATTAATTGAGCTCTCTTTTTAAATAATTCACCCTCCGTGCCAAACTTAGACTGTCGAAATTCAAATAATTTATCTTCTTGATCTTTTATTGCTTGCTTTTTTTGATCGCGCTGATCGGAGGTAAGAAGTATTTCTTCTGCACTAAAGTCTTTCTCCATTTGTTTCAATTGGCGTTCCAAATCTATAGCTTCTTTTTCCCACTCTTGGGCAAACTCATCTAATCTTGTTTGTGCTGATTCGTATTCTGGCATCCTACTCAAGATATAGTCAGAATCAATATATGCCATTGAAATTCGTTGGGCATGAAGAATATAACTTCCTGAAAAAGCAATTAATGCAATAATAGCCAAGCAGGATTGTTTTAATATTTTGCCGATTCGAATCACGGGAATGCGAAATTATTGATTTTATTGGAATTTAAAGTTGTTTTAATGGTATTTCTTTTGTTTCAATCGAATTACTTGCATTCAATTCTCTATCCCACATGGTAATTCTAAATTTAACCAAATCAGGAGTCAAGCCTAGAGGCGCAACTGGAATAAACAATCTCATACTACCTGATAAATACTTATTGTTTCCAGTGGGAGTTAAATTGGGTAATCGTTCATTAAAGTTCATCGTATCCAAAGGATCAAAAGGACTAACAGGTTTTATCCAATTGCCAGATTCTTTTACAAAGTAATCAACAAATAAATTATAAAATGCTTGTCTACCAAAAGCAAAGTCACCAAACGTATCAACATCCGATAAGCCTATATCACCGTTAATATCCGTATATCCAATATTAATCTCTATTAATGAATCAGCATCTTTATTTGGGAATGGATAAACGATAACATCTAATAATTCTATTACCGGAGCATTTGTTGTTGTATTTTTGTCTGGCGTGCAAGAGCTCAATCCAGAAAATATTAAAGCGAGTGATATAATTAATAGTATTCTCAAGAATGCCAAATTTAAAGAAACTGCCTTAGAAATTTTCAAATTTCAAAAGACCTACAATAGTGAATACGCTAGATGGCTAAATTTATTGGGGAGCATCGACCAAAATCCTCAAAACCTCGTTGATATACCATTTTTACCTATTTCCTTGTTTAAACACCACAAGATTAGCTGTTACCCAGATCATGAGCTTTGTTTTGAAAGCAGTTCGACGACTGGTAAAGGAATATCCAAACATTATATCCACCGGAAAGAAATTTATGAAAAATCATTTATCTCCGCATTTAACTATTTCTACAATAAATACTGGGATTTTGTTGGAGCATTATTACCTAGTTATTTAGATCGCAGTAACTCTGGCTTAGTTTACATGGTTAATTCACTAATTCCACAAATTGCAGATTCAGGTGAGTTTTTCAACAAAGACTATAGCACTTTAGTTAATGTAATTGAAAATAAAAAAATAAATAAACAGAAAGTGTTATTGTTCGGAGTAACCTTCGGATTACTGGAGCTAGCTAAAATTTCAGGAAATCGAAATTGGGAGCATTTGACAGTAATTGAAACCGGAGGTATGAAAGGGCATGGCGAAGAGATGGTACGAGAAGATGTTCATGATGAACTCAAAACCGTTTGGAATTTAGATTATATTCATTCAGAATATGGTATGACTGAACTCACATCACAAGCCTACAGCTTAAAAGATGGGATTTTTTCCTCTCCCCCTTGGATGCAAATTTTAATTCAAGATCCTGGCGATCCTGGTGCATTTTTACCTTATGGAAAAACCGGTAGAGTTTGTGTCATCGACTTAATGAACTTTCACAGCTGTAGTTTCATTGCAACTGATGATCTCGGTAAACTATACGAGGATGGTAGTTTTGAAATATTAGGAAGATTGGACTACAGCGATATTAGAGGATGCAACCAACTCCTGCAATAATTATTCTTTAATTTGACGATCGTTTTCTACATCGTCTTCTTCAGATATTTCAATCATGGAATCTTTCAATTCTACCTTAGCATTTACAAAATCTTTAAATGCATAAATTAGAGCAGGTAACAAGAAAAGATTTGTGGCCAATCCTCCAAAAATAGTTAATCCAGTTAACCACCCTAATGATTGTGTACCTCTAAAATCTGAGAAAATAAAAATTGCAAACCCAGAACAAACTGCCAGTGCAGAATACATCATTGAGATTCCAACCTCATCGATGGTAATGGCGAGTGCTTTTTCTACTGTATTCATATTTTTCAGAACTTCACGTCTGAAAGTACTAATAAAATGTATTGTTGAATCCACCGTAATCCCGAAGGATATACTAAATATGAGAATTGTACTGGGCTTCAATGATAGTCCGAGTAGACCCATCATTCCTGCAGTTATAACTAGGGGAACAAAATTGGGTATAATCGCAATAATGACCATACGCCAACTAGGAAAAAGAAAACTCATAGTTAAAGAAATAATTAGTAATGACCAGAATGTAGCTTTTAACAAACTATCGAACAAGTAATCATTCCCTTTTAGAAAAATCTTGGAGGTACCTGTAATTTTAACATCGTATTCATCCTGAGAAAAAATATGCTTAGCTTTTTCTTGTATTTCTTGATTAATCTCATCCATCCGTTCTGAACCTACATCTTTCATTTGATAACTAATTCGCATTTGCGAATATGTAGAATCCACCAAATTATTGATTAAAGTAGTTGAATTACTGTTTGATTCGGGAAACATTAATGCTAGATTTCCTAATTCCATATTCGAAGGTATACGGTAATATCTCGGATCATCATCATGCACTGCTTGATTGGCAGCGGAAATAATTTCAACTAAAGACATTGGTTTGGACATTTCTGAATACTCAGAAACTGCTTTTTGTAATTTCTTACATTTTGCTAACATCTCACCATTTAATATGTTACCTTCCTCATAGGATGTTACAACAATTTCATAAGGCAGTGCTCCATTAAAATGCTCTTGAATAAATTTCATATCTGTGTAGATTTTTGAATCCTTCGGGATATCATCTACCATAAAAGCAAGTGGTTTCAATCTAACCATGAATACTAAGCCAAGTATTGCGAATAAAGAAAACCAGTAAAAAATTCTTCTTTTACGTTTATTAATCAGGAGTGTAACCCAATTTAAAAAGCTTGAAAAACGACGATTATCTAAATGTTTTGTTTGTTTAATTGTTGGAGGTGTGAAGAATGAGTATAATATTGGTATTCCAATAATATTGATAAGAAAAATTAAATTTATTGTGATAAACGCAACCAAACCGAATTGCTCCAAAATAGTTGTATGCGTGAAATAAAATGTTCCAAATCCTACACTTGTTGTAAAATTAATAAGGAAATTAGCAACCCCTACATGTGAAATAATTCTTGTTAAAGCCTTTGCTTGGTTTCTATGCCTGCGATACTGTTCGTGATATTGGTTTATTATATAAATGGTATTCTGAACACCAACCACTACAAGTAGTGGTGGAAGCAAGCCTGAAAGTATATTAAGCTTAAAACCAAGAATACCCTGAATCCCCAGCATAGTAACAACACCAATGGAGATAAATAGTAAACTAACTAAAAGGGTTTTAAAGTTTCTAAACAGCAGTAAAATCAAGAGTGCAGTTACGATAAACGCTAATGCAGTAAAGAGCAAAATTTCACGTTTAATGTACGTTGCATTTTGAAATCTAATATAGGGCAGTCCCGATAAATGAATCTCTTTTTTATGTCTTTCTCCAAACTCAAACAATGGATCCCGTATATTCTCAATTAAAGATATTCTTTCAGGGGAATTTAACACACCCACATCAAGTGTGATTAGAATCAGAGAAACCTTTGACTTTTTATTATAAATAAGCCCATCATAGAATTTTAAGTTTGCAAACTCCGATTTAAACGAATCAAGATCGTTTTGAGAAATAATACCTGTAGGTACTAGCCTTTTCATTCGCAAATATTCGAGGGTATCTACGTATAAATGAAAAAGATGACTTGGTGATATTATTCCTTTAACTCCACTAATTTTATTAAGGTTATCGCAAGTTTGTGCAAAGTCATTATAAAAAGCTGAGTCAAATAAATCTTCTGTTTCTAAGGCACAAACAAGCTTATTTCCATCATCCCCAAATTTCTCTTTAAAGGATTTATAAAATTTAAAGTCTTTATCCTCAGTCGGCACCAACTTTTGCATTGAATATTCCAATTCAACTGTGGTTGCAAAATACCCCATCAAGGCAGTGAATGATAGGATGACAGTTACAAAAAGAGGCCTATTTTTTAGGATAAATGTGGCAATTCGATTCCAGAACATGACTACAACAAATTTATAAAAAATAAGGCTGTCGGGAGACCAACAGCCTTAAACACAACAACAATAACCAAACAATTATTCAGTAACAACCTCTATAGAGATAGTTGCACTGATTTCTTTGAACAGGTTCACAGTTGCAGAATGAGTTCCCAACTCCTTAATGTCGTCAGTAACAATTTTTCTGCGGTCTACCTCAAATCCTTTTTCTTTCAATGCATTAGCAATTTGTAAAGAAGTAATAGATCCGAAGATTTTTCCCGATGCGCCGGCTTTAGTCGCAACTTTAATAGACGTTCCATCCAATTTTGTTGCGATTGCTTCAGCATCTTTCTTAAGTTTATCCTGCTTAAATTCACGTTGGCGTAAATCTTCAGCAAGCATTTTCAAAGCCGATTCTGTAGCTAAACTAGCTTTTCCGTGAGGAATTAAATAGTTTCTTCCATAACCGCTTTTCACTTCAACTACATCATCTTTGTAGCCAAGGTTTTTGATATCTTCTCTTAAAATAACTTTCATGGTGATATCCCCCTTATTTTAGACCATCTGCAACGAATGGAAGTAATGCTAAATGTCTAGCACGCTTCACTGCAACAGAAATTTTGCGTTGAAACTTTAAAGAAGTACCCGTAATACGACGTGGCAATATCTTTCCTTGCTCATTGATGAACTTCAATAAGAAGTCCTTGTCCTTATAGTCAATATGCTTAATACCGTGTTTTTTAAAACGACAGTATTTCTTCTTTTGAACCACCTGAGGGGTTTGATTGAAGATAAAATTTGATTCTCTACTCATTGTTTTAAATTTAATTAGTTGTCGTCATCTTCGTCATTAGACTCAACAGCCAAAGCTTCTTGAGCGGCTTTTCTCTCTTTAGCACTTTCAGATGAAGATTTGATTTCTCCGTTACGTTTCTTTTGATTAAATTCAATTGCCCACTTATCTAGAGAGATAGTTAAGTAACGCATAATTCTTTCGTCACGTCTGAATGCCAACTCCCACGACTTTACAAAGTCAGGACCAGCAGTAAATTCAAACAAATGGTAAAAGCCCGTACCTTTCTTGTCGATGGGATAAGCTAATTTAGTGAGACCCCAGTTTTCTTCATGGATGATCTCCCCACCTGCGTCTGTGATCAACCCTCTGTAGCTCGCAACAGCATCTTTCATTTGTTGCTCAGAGAGTACGGGTGTCAAAATGATCACAGTTTCGTACTGTTTTTTATTCATACAATTTTTATTTTTGGGGCTGCAAAGATAACTAAACAATTGTTAATTATCAACAGATCGCCCTATAAAAATCAAGGCAATGGATCATATCCTGAACCTCCCCAAGGATGGCATCGTAAAAATCTTCGCATTGTAAGTTTGAAAGCTTTAAAAAATGAATATTTTCTGAATGCTTCAATCCCATATTGCGAGCATGTTGGAGTATATCTACATGTAGGAGGAAACAAGGGTGAAAAAATGGTTTGGTAGACTCTTATTAGCCCAATAAAAATATGCTTCATTTCTCCTTCTGTTGATTTATAATATTGGGCCATTCTAATAGTAACCTTTTCCAAACTTTCAAGAAAGCCTTCTCTAGAGTCCAAAAATCAATTATGCTCGACCCATAATAAACCAAACTTAAGTGTAGTTTTTCGTTTTTCTCATTTAACGCTGAATAGAGTGGAGACTTATTATATCTATACAACTCCCTTAATCGTCGTTTCATTAAATTTCGATGGACTGCCTTTCTTAAACCGCGCTTTGAAGCATTGATAACAATCTGAACTGGAAATTGAATATCATCTTCACAATCAACTCGCAAAACATGAATTCTTAACGGATACTTATTAATAACAAAGCCCGATTGATACAATCGGGCTACGTGCATTTTACTGCAGAGTCTTTCGAGTTTTACAAATGAATATTGCTTTTCAACATTCATTTACTCTAAATATTTTATCTACCAGTTTAAAGAATCTTATTTATGACTCTTTTCGCTGGATACAGTTAATTTTTTACGACCACGGCTACGACGGGCTCTTAGCAATCTACGACCATTTGCAGTAGCCATACGCTCTCTAAAACCGTGGCGATTTTTACGCTTTCTATTCGATGGTTGATATGTACGTTTTGTCATGACGAATTCTTTTAAAGGGCTGCAAAGTTAATTTAAGTTCTTCTGATAATCAAACATCCTAAAATAAAAAATGGTATTTTTGAATTCCTCATGGACTTTGATACATCTAAGCCATCATCAGGCTCATTCACTCAATCACATAGAATGAAACCTTATTTGTGGATTTTACTGTCAATTCCATTCATTTTCAACATCTATTTCATCAACTCAGAAATAAGTGAAAAACATTCTACATTGCTAAAAAGCATTAATCCAAGTAATAAAGATTTTAACTCCGAATATTTACTAATTTTTGGAACTTGGATACTTTTATTTTTCCTTTTACTAACAACACATCTCAAATGGAGTATTTCAAGAGAGCACCTTGAATATTCATTTTTCCCTTTTATTAGGAAAAAACAGATACCAACTAGTACTATTACCCAATTGGAAATAATCAAAATAAAGCCTTTAGTTGATTTTGGAGGATGGGGAATTCGGTATTCAAAAAAATATGGTCGAGCATATACAACAAGCGGAAAATATGTCTTACATATCGAGTATGGAGAAAACAAAAAACTCAACCTTACGGTTACTAATCCTGAAATCGCAATCAAAAAGATAAACTCAATCAATAATTAAAGATTGTTATTTTAAAAACTTGGTATGGATTATAAAAAGCATTGGGAAAAGGCACTAACAATTAGTACATACTACCAACAATTCGAAGATAAAGCTAATAATCCCGATGATTGGGAATATGGTCAATACATCCCCTTAAATTTAGTCAGAACCAAGAGACTCATTAAAACATTTAAATTAAATACTGATGATATTGAGTTTATCACGAAGAGCAAAAAGCAATACTGGTTGGTAATTTCTGAACATTGGTGTGGCGATGCAGCACAGATTGTACCTGTGATGAACAAAATTGCGGAACAATCAAAAGGCCTAATTGAGATCAGAATAATTTTAAGAGATGAATACCCTGATCTCATAAATGCCCATTTAACAAATAATGGTAAGGCAGTTCCTAAATTGATTCAGCTCAATTCAGAATTTAATCTTATCAAAGATTGGGGACCTAGACCAATTGAAGCACAAAAAATTGTCGACGATTGGAAAAAAGACCCTGATAATAAACCTCACTACGCAGAAACGCTTCACAAATGGTATGCTACTGACAAGCAACAAGGAACGAAAAAAGAACTATTGAAAGTCATACATTTCTAACAGAGGAAATTACATATTTTAAAATTCCATTAATTATCTATTTTCAAAAAAAAAGGATAAAGGAATAAAATTAGTGTTCATGATAATTAATTAAAATCAGAAAGCATATTAAAAATGAAATGTTCAGAAAGATTGATATAACACACTTATATAAGTGCATTAAATAAGTAACTTTGCACCATGTCGAAAACTACAATTACAGCGGCACTACCTTATGCAAACGGACCTGTTCATATTGGGCATTTAGCCGGGGTTTATATCCCAGCTGATATTTTCGCCCGTTTTATGAGAAATAAGGGAGAAGAAGTTTTGTTTATTTGTGGAAGTGATGAACATGGAGTTCCTATCACTTTGAGGGCAAAAAAGGAGGGAGTAACACCGCAGGATGTAGTTGACCGCTACCATGGTATTATAAAAGACTCATTCCAAAAGCTTGGTATTAATTTTGACATTTATTCAAGAACTAGCAGTAAAACTCACAAGGAAACAGCTCAAGATTTTTTTACCAAATTACACGAAAAAGGAGTTTTTAAGGAAATATCTTCAGAACAGTTCTTCGACCCAGAAACAAAGCAATTCTTAGCTGATAGATATATTACTGGTGACTGCCCTAAATGCAGCGCGCCAGGTGCATATGGTGACCAATGTGAAAAATGCGGAGCTACATTAAGTCCTATGGAATTAAAAAATCCAAAATCAGCTTTAAGCGGCTCTGTTCCTGAGTTAAGAGAAACTACAAATTGGTACCTTCCTTTAGATGAAATTCAAAAAGACTTTCTTGAGGAATATATAGAGTCTAAAAAAGGTGATTGGAGACCAACCGTCTATGGACAATGTAAAAGTTGGCTAAATGACGGCTTGCGAGAAAGAGCCATGACTCGTGATTTAGATTGGGGAATTCCAGTACCAATTAAATCTGCCGAGGGTAAGGTATTGTACGTATGGTTTGAAGCACCCGTTGGATACATTTCCGCTACTCGAGAACTAATTCCTGAATCTTGGGAAGAATGGTGGACTGGCGATTCAGAATTAATACATTTCATTGGAAAAGATAATATTGTTTTTCATTGTATCATTTTCCCGGCAATGCTGCATTTAAGAGGAGATGGATTTGTTACTCCATCAAAAGTACCAGCAAATGAGTTCTTAAATCTTGAAGGACAAAAAATTTCCACTTCTAGAAACTGGGCTGTTTGGTTAAACGAGTATTTAGAAGAATTACCAAATCGTCAGGATGAATTGCGTTATGTATTAACATCTATTGCTCCAGAGACCAAGGACAGTGAATTTACCTGGAAGGACTATCAAACACGTGTTAACAGTGAACTTGTTGGTATATTAGGCAACTTTGCAAATCGTGTCCTAGTTCTAATAAATAAATATTACGGTGGAAACATCCCTACCTATGACAGGAAACAAGAAGTATCTAATTTATCTACAGAATATATTAAGCCTGTAACAGATAAACTAAGTAGTTATAAATTTAGAGATGCACAAACAGCTTTCATGGAACTTGCAAGGATGGGAAATAAATTCTTGGCAGATACTGAACCATGGAAACAAGTAAAAACCAATCCAAAAGAGACAGAAAATATACTTGGTTTTGCCTATGAAATCTTAAGTAATATTGCGATATGCTCAGAAATTTTCTTACCTGAAACCTACACTAAATTAACCCAATCTCTAAATTTAGAGTTCACAAATTCTGACAAAAAATCATTTTGGTCTGATTCGAAATGGTACGTTCCAAAATCAGATAATTCTATTGCAGAAGTAGAATTACTTTTCAGTAAGATTGAGGATGAGACCGTAGAGTTTCAAATGGAAAAGCTTAAAAATAGCGTGGAGTCCACTACCACAAATCAAACACAAAAGGAAATGATAACTTACGAAGATTTTACGAAATTAGATCTAACAATAGCCGAAGTAAAGGAATGTAAAAAAGTTGAAAAAGCTGATCGTTTATTGCATTTAACCTTAGACGTTGCAGGAATTGAAAAAACCGTACTTTCTGGCATAGCTGAGCACTTTTCTCCCGAAGAAGTTGTAGGCAAACAAGTTTTGTATTTACAAAACCTCGCTCCTCGAAAAATTAGAGGTATTGAATCTCATGGAATGATTCTTATGGCAGAGGATAGCGATGGGAAGCTGCGTTTTATGCAACCATCGGAAAAAGTAAATTCCGGAGCTAAGGTGAGTTAATCAATAATAAATTCCTGAATTTTCTCTTTGTAATATGAATTGAATTCTGGAACTGGTTTACGAAGCCTCTCTAATTCTTTTTTCTTCTTTTTCATTTCTTGAATCATTGATTTGGGGATTGCTACTTGACTTTCGCCTCCCTCACTGGATTCTCGTTTTTCTTCTTCCTCCTGTTTGCGTTGAGCTTTTTCATGTTCTAACAATCTAGTTAATATTTCTTGTTGACGCTCTACCGTTTTAGAATTTAATTCCTGGTTAACAATATCACGTTCTTGCTGTTCCATCAACTCTTCCATTTCACTAAGCTTTTTAGATGCGCCACTATTACCATTTTTTAGTGCTTCTTTTTTTAACTCAGCAATTTGACGCCTAAGTTGCTCTTGCATCAAAGCTATTTCCACGTACTCCTTACTTAATTCTCTACCTCCTTTTCCGTCTTTCTCCTGAGATTGTTGATTACCCTGATTACCAGTATTACCATCCTTAGTTGACTCCCCTGTCTTTCCTTTCCCTTGTTGTTTACCTTCAGCTTTTTTCTTTCCTTGTTGACCTTTCTGTTGTTCCTGCAGTTGCTGCAACCTCTCACCTAAAGATTTTTGTGACTCGGATAACTTACTTCCTTGTCCTTTTTTCCCTTTCCCCTTCTTACCCTGTGAATTTGGATTTGAACAAGATTTTGAACTTTGGGATTGTTGTTTACTCTGCTGGGACATTTTCTGCTGCACATTTTTCAAACTCTCCATAAGCATAACTGCTAGATTATTGAAGCCGGTCATTACATATTGCTCCTCCATGGCAGATCTTCTTACATCCCGAATTTTCAAACTAGAAATAGCATCTTCCATACGATTATTTATTTCGTCCATTTCTCTTGTAACTAAATCGGAAACCATGGGTTGTCTTCTAGCAAGCGCTCTTAGACTATCTTCAATTCCAAGACTCAAGTCTCGTAAATTAATTTGTTGTTTATTCAGTTCTAATACTTTAGGATTATCCGCTTTTAAAGTTTTTAGTTCTGTAAAAACTTTCTCTTGCCGGTGTGAAACCTCAATTAGGTTTTCCAATAAAGAGCGCAGTGACTCCATATCTTCAGAATTACGCTGTTCTTTAGCTTTGGATAAGGACTCTTCCATCTGTTCCTTGGCTTTTTCCATTTCAGACGCAGCATTCTTTTGATTCTCTGAAGATTGTTTATTCTTTTTCTTTTGTAGGTTATTTTCCGCCTCTTCTGATTCTTTTTGAGCTTCTTTTATCTCAGATTCTCCCATTTTCAGATCCATGGGATCCTTGAGATCATTATTCAATTCCTCCAACTTCTCTGCCTGATATTTTATATTTTCTAATTCTTTATTTTGGGATTTTAATTCTTCGTTGATTTTCTCGCTTTCTTCGTTTGATGCCTCTTTTGTTTTTTCTGATAATTCCTTTTCTTTTTCAATCCAGTCATTCATTCTTTCAGATTGCTCTTTGATGCCTTCCTCCAATTGCAGCTCCTTCAATTGCTCTTTTAAAGCATCTATTTCTTCCTCTTGTGATTTGAAAGCTCTGTTCATTTGATTCATCTTTCGCTGAACATCCTCTTTTGGAGCATTCTTTTTTAATAACTCATTCAATTCCTTCATGAGTTTTTCTAGTTCTGGATCTTTGAGCCGCTCCATTCTTTTATTAAGATTTTCCTTGCGCTTGACTAACTCCGGGTCTTTTGAGTCCCTTTTTTTATCATTTAACTCTTGTTGCTTTTTTATAGACTTTTCTAGTTGTTCAATTTGTTGTTTTTGTTGCTTCATCCATTCATTGATTTTTGACTTACTCTCAAAACTCATTTGTTTGGATTGGGCCAACTTACGATCTATCTCTTCGCTTTGCTTTCTTAGTTTCTCAGATTGGCTTTGAAATTGTGAAAACTGTTTTTGCATTTGGCTAAGTTGATTTTGTTTTTCAATCGCCTTTTCTGATTCAGTTTTTATTCTGATATTTATTTCGTTTGAATAGGTAACCTTCGAACCTGCAATAGCATCATTATCCCAAACTCCAATACGCAGTCTATAATCTTCGCCTATTTTAAGCCCTATTTTTTGTAGATTGAGTGAATTAAAAATTTCACTCTCGTTCCCACTGAATTTTTTAAAATCGAACGAATTAGTGAAACTTGCAGAACCTACTGTGGTCCACTCAATGGTTGCTTTCGTTAATCCGTAATCATCAGAAGCAAAACCTACCACATGTAGCATTAGCTCATTAAAACTATCTAACTCCAATTCAGCGTCTATTTTTGGCGAAGCATCTGCAACTGAATTTAAAATTGCATTATACGTGGTTTCAAGACCTCTGTCACCAATCAAAATTGCCGACACAGTATCATCAGTTTTTATATTTAAACTCCATTTCCATGCATCATTGTCATTATTAATATTACCAGATGAATGATTAGATTTCCATAAACCGGTAATTGCATTTTGAGCAGAAAATGTCCAAGTCAGCATAGTCCCAGCAGGAACGGAAATAGTCTGAAATGGATTTAATAATTCTCTTTTCTTATTAGTATAATTGGGATAAATTGCCTGTAACTGAAGATTGTTCCAACTTGGTTTATTCAGCACCGTTAAATAATAATTATCACTAAAAAACTCTCCAGATTGAAATTGTATCTGAGTGGATTTCTTAATATTTTGTAATTCAGCGTAAAAGGTACCAACGGCCGTTTCTTGAAGAGGAATTTCTCTACCATCGATTAGTACATTTACACTTTTTGGAATTACATTTCCCTGTATCTCGACCTTTAACTCAAAAGTTTCCCCTTCAACTACTACTAATTTATCCTGCTCAACAATGAAACTAAATGGTGCAGTCTTCGGAAAAATCTTTGAATAGTTAATTAATCTACCACTGGCAGACACTAATTTTTGCGCATCAAAAACCCCCCAAATACATAGTAAACCAAGAAACAAAGAAAACCTTATCAATTGATTTTTAAATGCTCTTTTGTTTAATGCACCTAAAAACTGAAACTTCCTAAGTGATTTTGTTTTTTGCTTGATGCTATTTAAAATCAGAGCATTATCAGATGATGAAAGCTTATATTCAAGTTCCAATAAGTTTTGTAATTTATCGCTTATTTCAGAATAGTGATTCCCAATTATTTTTGAAGCCTCAAAATAGGTCATCCTCGCAATAATTTTATATGACTTCAGTAACGGTACAAGAAATTGTCGTACCAGTATTGCTAATGAAATAAAGAGCCACGTAAAAAAGAAAATCCCTCTCCAAAAAGCGCTTAACCATCCATAATACTCAACATAATTAAAGGTATATGCAACGGCAATTATCTCAATTAAACCTAGAAAAAGACCTCGCAATGCTTGACGTAAATAAAAAGTTTGGATAAACTTATCCAATTCATGTTTTATTTCGCTTATATCACTCATCTATTACCAAAAATAACAAATTGATTGCATTTGACCTTTTAATTCGTCGAATTAATTAGGGATTCAATAAACGATCTAACATTATGGCCGTAGCAATTCCTGCATTCAATGACTCAGCTTTTCCCAATCGAGGAATCGTAACTTTTTGTTGAATTAAATTCATATTTTCAGATCTAATTCCATGAGATTCAGAACCGATTACGAGAAGATTATTTTGCATTTTATCAATCTCAAAATCATATAAGCTCTCACCATCTAATAAGGCACCAATTACCAAATCAACATCCGACACAATATTTTCAAGATCTACAAGAATTGGCTTAACCCTAAGGAAGGAACCCATCGAAGCAGAAATACATTTTGAATTATAGAAATCAACGCAATCTGTTGACATAAATATACGATCTAATCCATACCAGTCTGCAATCCTTGTTATGGTCCCTAAATTCCCAGGATCAGATATTCCGTCTAAAAATAGATTCAGTCCTTTTTGTACTGACAAATCGAGTGATTTAGGAATAGCAGTAATTGCTAAAATTCCTGCAGGAGTATCGAATTGACTGACTTTTTTATAGTCACTCTCAGAAACAATATCCAAAAGCGAGCTATTGGGATCATCTAATAATTTCCTGTTAGTGGCTATGATTTTGTGTACATCCCAATTACTGTGGAATAATTCATTCACTGATTTTCGACCTTCTACCACAAATAGACCATATTTTTGTCTGAATTTATTCAGTTTCAGTGAGGAAATCTTTTTGAATTCTGCTTGCGATGCCATCAATTAAATACAAATATCTAGTTTTTTTTAAACACACTTGGGTTTGGATGTTTGTTTTATCTTTAATTTCTAACAGTTGCGGCGTACGAAAAGTTATTCCTGAAGGCAAACAGTTGTTGAAATCAAATCTTTTAACTGTTAATGACGGACAAGTAAAAGGTTCGGAACTAAAAGCTCAAATATTACACAGGACCAACAAAAGGGTATTATTTAACCGACTTCCTGTATTTCTTTGGATTTATGCTGTTGGGACTAGCAACAAGCATCCAGAACTTAATGACTCTATTGCTTGGAGAAAACGATTCAGAAATGAATTAGGTGAAGAGCCGGTGATTTTTAATGAACAACTAGTAAAACTGTCTGCCGAAAATATTCGAAACTACATGGTAAATAGAGGATATTTCGACGCTTTATGTGAATACAAAATTGACCTAGGCAAACGAAAGGCAAAAGTAAAGTATATCGCCAATCTTAAACATCCCTACACAATTAAAAACGTAGAATTCGAAGCCCCTGATTCCAATTTGGTACAACTTTTAAAATTATTTCATTCAAAAATAGATCCTCTTCAAATTGGTAAATTATGTAACCTTAATGCCATTAATGACTCTCGCGAGAAATTGAGTACTTTTTTCAGGGATTCCGGATATTTTAATATATCACGAGAATCTTTTCAGTTTGAAATAGATACTTTCAGAATAGAAAGGAAGGGTTCTGTAAAAATTATTTTATCTGACAAATTTGAAAATAATTCAATTGAAAAATTTGTATTTGGTCCTGTAAAAGTAGAGTTTGAAACAAACCCAATGTATCTAAAACGTCTTTACTACCCGGATACTGTAAGATACCCAGGTTTACAAATCAACTCACAACGATATCCTTTGAATGGAAGGGTTATCAAGTCAATTCTTTCAATTGATTCCGGAAATTATTTTTCTGAAACTAAATGGGAAGAAACCTACAGAAGATTAGTTGATCTAGGAATTTTTAATTCCGTTGAAATACAAGGGATTACTGATTACACTAAAAAACAAATTGACCCAATAATTAGACTTAAAACAAGCCCTAGATTAAGCTTCACTGCTGAACCCCAATTACTTTACAGCCCTCAAGGGAGTTCTGGTTTAAACCTTCAAACCTCTTCACAGCGTAGCTTTGGTTTAGCTGGAATTCTCTCTTTTATGAACAAGAATGTCTTTGGGAACGGGGAATTATTTAAATTATCGAGTATTACTTCGTATGAGGCAATATTTAAACGAGACGACATAACTGATATTTTTACGGGTATACAACAAGGAATTGTCGCCACATTGAAATTACCGAGGTATAGTTTTATGGATCGCTTGGATCGTGATAATCAATACGACCAGCAGAGTACACTTTTTTCATTTAGTTATCAATTTGAGAGAAATCAAAACTTTACGAGAAGTTCAATGCCTGCATCTATGACATTACAGTTCAGAAAAAACAACTTCAGTTGGTATTATACACCTGCTGAAGTTAGTTATAATCGTAATGTAATTGACCCAGCTTTCCTGCCACAGCTCCCAGCTCTAGACCAAGATTTTGTTCTTCGAGTCTTCACTGACCAGATTATTACACCTACTAAAATAGGGTTTGTTTATGCAAATAATCAGACAAAACCGGGTCAATTAAGCAGCTTTACAAGAATGGGAGTTGAAACAAGTGGTAATTGGCATAGGGCATACCGTTATTTATTCGAACCGAATTATCTAAGAGATTCTAGTTATGAATTTTTAGGAGTAAATTATTTCCAATATTCAAAATTTGAAGCTGAATTTAGACTTAAGCAAAATATTGATGAACTCAATAGTGTTGCTTTTAGAGTTAATTCGGGAGTAGCACTACCCTATGGAAATAGTTCTTTGGTCCCATATGACAAGCGCTATTTCATTGGCGGGTCCAATAGCCTTCGCGCTTGGCAACCTAGAACTTTAGGACCTGGGAATACCCCGAGAGGTGTAACCTCAATAATTGATAGGTCGGGAGAATTTTTGTTAGAGATGAATATGGAATACAGGTTTACAGTTGTACGAAAACTCTTAGAAAGTGCGATTTTTTTGGATGCTGGAAATATTTGGAATCTCAGTAGAATATCAACTTCTAATCCCGATTATGGCGTATTACATTCCAACTCTTTTTTGAGTGAAGTTGCTTTAAATACTGGTATTGGTTTTAGGTTTGATCTTGGTATTTTCTTATTTAGAGTAGATTGGGGTTGGCCATTAAGAGACCCAAGTTTACCTATCAATCAAAGATGGATATTATCTGAAAGTATCAATAACTCTAATATGTCAAAATATTTCTTTGATGAAACAGCCATCGCTATTGGTATAGGTTACCCATTCTAGTTAAATTTGATTTTTATGAACATACATGTGAAATCATTACTTGTATTAATATCTCTCCTTTTGATTGGTTGTGGCAGTTGGACTAAGAAATTTAATGTTTTTCCAGTAGAGTCAGATGCAGAATTAGGTTGGCAAGTTTCCCAATCAATAGATAGTCAATATGAAAATTCACTTCTAGATAGTGCCATCAATGTTGAATTATACAGTTATTTATATTCTATTAGAGACAGCATTTTAAACAACAACCAACTAAAACACAAGAATGATTTTGCATGGAGAATTAGAATTATTGACGACAGCGCATTAAATGCTTTTTGTACACCAGGCGGATACATATATTTCTATACGGGTATACTTAGATTCTTGGAATCAGAAGATGAGTTAGCCGGAGTAATGGGACACGAAATGGCACATGCTGAAATGCGACATAGCACAGATGCTTTAACTCGTCAATATGGGTTGCAAATACTTACTAGCGTATTAGTCGACTCACAATATAATGAACTTGCAAATATTGCATCAGGCATAGCACAATTGAAATACGGTAGATCTGATGAATCTGAGTCTGACGAGTATTCTGTTAGATGGCTGTATAACACATCTTACAATGCTACAGGTGCTGCCGGTTTTTTCAAAAAAATGGATTCCTCTGGAGGAAGCCGAATTCCTGAATTCTTAAGCACTCATCCTGATCCAGGTAAGAGAATACAAAATATGGAAACCCTTTGGAAAGAATTGGGAGGGAAAGAAGGTAAAAGCTATCGAGATAGATACTTCAATAAGACCAGAAAAATACGTTGATTCTAGGAAGAATTAATAATTTTATCAATAAAAGTAGACGATTTATTTAGAGTCTTTTGTCTTTTTTGAAGCTCGCTTAGCTTTTGCCGATATACTCAATTCTTCACTACCCGCTTTCCAATCAATCTTTAATGTATCACCTTCTTTTAAAGTCCCTTGAAGGACTCTTTCTGCTAATGGTTCTTCCAAATATTTTTGTAGTGCACGTTGCAATGGTCTAGCGCCAAAATCTGCATCAAAACCCTTATCACCCAAAAACTCCTTGGCTTTCGCAGAAATTTCTATTTTGTAACCTAAATCTTCAATACGCTTGAGCATTCTAGTCATTCGTATATCAAGTATTTTTACAATATTATCCTTATCTAATGACTCAAAAACAATAACATCATCAATACGGTTCAGGAATTCAGGAGAAAAGAATTTCTTTAACTGACCTTCAATGACCATTTTTGATTCACGGTCTTTACTTTCTTGCTTATTGTGTGTTCCAAATCCTACACCTGTTCCAAAGTCTTTTAACTGCCTTGAACCGATATTTGAAGTCATGATAATTACAGTATTTCTGAAATCAATTTTCCTACCATTAGAGTCTGTCATGAATCCCTCATCTAATGCTTGTAACATTAAATTAAAAACGTCTGGATGAGCTTTTTCTACCTCATCAAACAATACGACCGAATAAGGCTTACGTCTTACCTTTTCTGTCAATAAACCACCTTCTTCATATCCTACATAACCGGGAGGAGCTCCTACTAATCTACTTACTGCAAACTTTTCCATGTATTCGCTCATATCTATACGAATAAGAGCATTGTCAGAGTCAAAAAGGAATTCACTTAAGGTTTTAGCTAGCTCTGTTTTTCCGACTCCTGTTGGCCCTAAGAAAATAAATGAACCAATTGGTCTATTGGGTTCTTTGAATCCTGCTCTGGTCCTTTGTATTGTTTTAGAAAGTTTCTCAACCGCTTTGTTTTGCCCAATTACTCTTTGTTTTAACGTATCAGACATATTTAGCAAACGCTTACTTTCATCCTCTCCCATACGTTTTACAGGAATACCTGTTATCATAGAAATTACCGACGCAATATCCTCTTCGGTAACCGAATATCGCTCATTTTTTGCCTTGTCTTCCCATTCTGATTTAGCGACCTCTAACTCCTCCAAAAGGCGTTTTTCTTTGTCTCTAAGTTTTGCTGCTTCTTCAAAATTCTGGCTTTTTACTACTTTGTTCTTTTCAGATTTAATTTCTTCAATTTTACCTTCGAGATCAACAATCTCAGTGGGAACGTGAATATTTGAAATATGAACACGAGCCCCTGCCTCGTCTAGAATATCAATTGCCTTATCAGGAAGATGTCTGTCACTCATATATCTTTCTGATAAATCTACACAAGCTTTTATGGCATCGTCAGAATAGTTTACGCTGTGATGGTCTTCATACTTCCCTTTGATATTATGAAGAATTTCGATGGTTTCATCAGGGTTAGCCGGTTGAATTAACACCATTTGAAAGCGTCGCTCTAATGCACCGTCTTTTTCAATGTATTGGCGATACTCGTCGAGTGTAGTTGCTCCTATGCATTGAATTTCCCCTCTAGCTAAAGCGGGTTTAAACATATTTGATGCATCTAGGGAACCCGATGCACCACCAGCACCAACAATTGTATGAATTTCATCAATGAAAAGGATAACATCTTCAGCTTTTTCAAGCTCCATCATTAGAGCTTTCATTCGTTCTTCAAATTGGCCACGGTATTTGGTACCCGCAACCATACTTGCCAAATCTAGGCTTACTACTCGCTTATTGAACAGCACACGTGAAACTTTACGTTGCACAATTCGAAGCGCAAGACCTTCAGCTATAGCAGTTTTACCAACTCCTGGTTCACCAATAAGTACGGGATTATTCTTTTTCCGTCTTGAGAGAATTTGACTGACTCTCTCAATTTCTTTTTCTCTACCTACGATTGGATCTAGCTTCCCCTCTTCGGCTGCTTTTGTAAGATCTCTTGCAAAATTATCCAGCACAGGAGTTTTGGATTTTGACTTACTTTTTGCAGATTGCGCTCTTTTTTCTTCTTTATAATAATCCTCAGGCGTTTCGCCCTCTTCACTACTCATTTCATTACGAACACCTTCAACTCCTTCTTCTAAGGCTGCCTTGAATACGTCATAAGTTACACCATACTGCGCCAAAACTTTTGATGCTACATTATCTTCATCTCTTAAAATTGACAAAAGTAAATGTTCAGTACCTATTAAATCAGTTTTAAATATTTTCGCCTCAAGGTATGTAATCTTCAAAGCTTTTTCCGCTTGTTTAGTTAATGGAATATTACCAAGATTTGTTGCTTTTGATGCTGTACTTCGGATACTATCCTCAATACTCTTTTTTAAACGAAGAGCATCAACATCCAACATCAAAAGATTTTTAAATGCTTTTCCTTCTCCTTCTCTTATAATCCCTAAAAGCAGATGCTCACAACCGATGTAGTCATGTCCTAAACGTATAGCTTCCTCCCGACTATATTGTATTACTTCCTTAACTCGTGGTGAAAATTTTGCTTCCATACTATTGATAACAAATATAATCTATTTAGAGCTGAGAAATAACATGGTTTATCCCATGATGTGGATAATTGGTCTCAAAGTTCACCGAGTGGTATTGGTAAATATTTTTGTCATAATTTTTTTCTGTTTTAGTAAGAAAATATAACTGAACCTCGCATTTTTATTCATAAAAAATGCTTTTTCCACTCCTTCTAAACAATTTGCTGTGAACAACTATTTACCCCTAATTATTAACCTTTTCGTTATTTTGAAAAACTATGGACGATTTTCAACCAACTAGCAATCGTAAAACTAAAAAGTCTTACCCTAAAGAACTATACGCCGATAGATTGGGTCGTATGGCTCCTCATTCTACAGAACTTGAAGAGGCAGTTCTAGGTGCAATGATGTTGGACAGAGATAAAATCAATAACGTAAAGGATATATTATCAAAAGATCACTTTTATCATCCGCAAAATCAAGTTATTTACGAAGCAATAGAGCATTTATACGAAACAGCAAATGCAGTAGACCTTTTTACAGTTTCCAACTACTTAAAAAACGAAGGTAAACTTGAGGCTGCTGGAGGAAACATTTATTTAGCTCAATTAACAAATAAAGTTTCTTCTGCAGCAAATATTGAATTTCACTCTAGAATTTTAACCCAAAAGTTTATTCAAAGATCATTGATTAAGGTTGCTGGAGAAATTCAGTTTGACGCCTACGATGATGCTATGGATAGTTTTGAATTACTCGATAAATCTGAGTCCAAACTTTACGAAATCAAAGATCAAGGGTTAAAACGTAACTATCAGCAAATTTCCGAACTCATTTCCACGTCATTGAAAGATATAGAGGCAAAAATGAGTAATGAAAATGATGGTATTACCGGAGTAGCTTCTGGCTTCACAGATTTAGATCGAGTAAATGGTGGATGGCAACCAAGTGATTTGGTTATTCTAGCTGCTCGTCCTGCAATGGGAAAAACTGCCTTTGCATTATCTTTATTAAGAAATGCGGCAGTTGATCACAAAAAGAGCGTAATGATTTTCTCGTTAGAAATGTCAGACATTCAGTTAGTAAATCGATTAATCTCTGCAGAAGCTCAGGTGGAAGGCGATAAAATTAAAAAAGGGAATTTAGTCCCAGATGAGTTAGGTAGATTACAAGAAGAAACTAGCGCATTACAAGAAGCACGAATATTCATTGATGATACCCCTCAATTAAATATTTTTGACTTAAATGCAAAATGTAGAAGAGTTCACTCTCAGCATGGACTTGATATGGTAATTGTAGATTATTTACAGTTATTGAGACATGAAACGAAAGGGGCTGGAAACCGAGAGCAGGAAATTGCATTTATTTCAAGATCATTAAAAGCTCTAGCCAAAGATTTAAATATTCCAGTAATTGCACTCGCGCAGTTAAGTCGTGAAGTTGAAAAACGCGGAAACAAGAGACCTCAACTTTCAGACTTGAGGGAATCGGGTTCTATTGAACAAGATGCTGATATGGTGATGTTCCTGTATCGTAATGAGTATTATGAAAAAATGGGAATGGACACTAATGAAAGCTCTGGACATACCGGAGGAGAAGAAGAATTAAACTATGGTATTAAAGGATTAACCGAGGTAATAATCGGTAAAAACCGTCATGGTACTGTTGGTTCAGCCTTTTGTAAATTTGTAGGTCAATACTCAAAATTCCAAGATTTAACCTCGTATGAGCGTGAGCAGATAAGAGCCCATAAACCAGACTACAACACCAATCCTAATCCGAGCGTCACTGTTGAAACAAGAAGCTCCAAACTGAATGAAGATAATTTCTATGATGGACCATCTTCTGATGACAATTCTTCGGGATCCGGTGGTAATAACGATTGGAATTCTGGCTTATCCAGACAAGACCCCAACGTTTTTGAAGACTAAAAAAAGCCCGATTACTCGGGCTTTACACAATCATAAATTATTGTTCCGATTTTTCTTTGGCTTTTGGCAGTTTAACAGCAAAAATCTTTTCCTTACCGCTGCTTGTTTTACCTTCTATTACTATACTCCCTGATAGCGATTTTAAGATAGAAACGGCTCCCCTTGCAGAATATACTTTCTCATTATTAATATTGGTAATGTAGAATCCTTCAGGAATACCTGATTCCTTGAAACAACCACCTTGAATTTCACTAACTTTTACTCCATTTTTTAGGTTTGCCTTAGTTCTCTCATCGCGCGTGGTGTTTACCATTGCCATACCATCAAATGTATTTAAAGAATTTACACTTGCGGTCTCAAGCTTTGCTTCACCATCCTTGCTTAATAATGTAGCTGTTAAAGTTTTTTCTTTATCGGACCTTTTGATAATGATTTTAACCTTGTCACCCGGGCGATATTTACCAACTAATTCTTGTAATCTACTGGAACTATTAACTTCTTCGCCGCCAAGAGACAAAATCACATCACCTTTTGATATACCTGCCTTTTCTGCAGCTCCATTATCAATAACATCTGCGATGAAAACTCCTTTCAAATCTTTAAGTCCCTTTTCATCCGCTAAATCTTGTGTAATCTCTTGAATTGAAACTCCTAAAATTGCGCGTTGTACTTGACCATACTTCATCAAGTCATTAACTATTTTCTTCATAAGGTTTACAGGAACGGCAAATCCGTAGCCTGCATAAGAACCTGTTTGCGACGCAATAGCAGTATTAATCCCAACTAATTCACCACGTACATTCACAAGAGCTCCACCAGAATTACCAGGGTTGATTGCAGCGTCTGTTTGAATAAAATTTTCAATGGCATATTGATTCCCTTTACTTCGTATAAGGTCAATATTCCTACCTACAGCACTTACAATACCAAGGGTAACAGTACTGTTTAAATTAAAAGGATTTCCCACCGCTACTACCCATTGTCCTACCTTTACTTCATCACTATTACCAAGTTTTAAAAATGGTAGGTTCCCTTCGGCAATTCTCAGAACTGCTAAATCTGTATTTTTATCTGTTCCAACTAATTCAGCGATATAAGTTCGCTTATCATTTAAAACCACTTCAATCTTATTTCCATTTTCAACAACGTGATTATTCGTGACTATATATCCATCATCTGAAATAATAACTCCTGAACCACTCGCTACACTAGGGCCCTGATTAGGCATTTGAAAACCTGGACCTCTAAAGAAATCAAAAGGATCCATAGGAATTTGTGTATTACCTTGCATTGTTCCTGAAGAAGTTGTTTTGATATGTACTACCGCAGGATTAGCGATTTCTGATACACCGGTAAAATCAAAAGCCGGAACCGCTTCAAGTTTTGCATATCGCGCAAGTTGTGCAGAAGCGTTTTGCTTTGCCTCAATATCCAGTTCGTTAAAAGAATTGGGCGCAAATGCCATAAACCCAAAAAGACTTACTACCCCACCAAGCATTCCAGCAAGCAGGAGTCCTACCCATTTTTGTTGTTCAAATAAACGTTTCATATTCATCTGTTAAGTTAGTTAATTGTTTGCAATTTTGGTAAGTGTACAACGCAAATATGGAAGACTTGGTGTACTTTGCAGTAGTAAAGATTTACCTTTTTCGATAAAAAAGTATACATAGTGGCTGAAATGCACCAATCATCCATACCGAACTACGAGAATCTTATTACTCGCATCAAGAATGGCGATAGAGAGGTATTGGTTGATTTGTTTAAACAGAATGAAGCTATGATCAAAAAGTATGTATTCGAACATCAAGGAGAAGTAGAAGATGCCGAAGATATCTTACAAGATGCAATAATCGTATTATGGCAAAATGCAAGAAAACCGGATTTTAATTTAGATGTAAAACCAAGTACTTACATTTTTGCTATCTGTAAAAATCTTTGGAGTAAACGATGGAAAAAGAATCAACGTCAAAGTCATTTAGAAGTTATAAATGTCAAAGATAAACCATCAACCTCTGAAAATAATTTAGAGGAATTAGATTTATCAATTGTAAGAAACCTACTAAACGAAATGGGGGATATTTGCCGAAAAATTCTTTTGATGTTTTACTTTGACGGTTTTGATATGAATACTATTGCCGAAGCCAATAATCTTGCAAATTCTAATGTTGCGAAGAGTAAAAAACATCAATGCTTAAAAACACTAGCTAACCAAGTTAAAGAGAAATATAACTCAACAGATTTTTTAAATTAATGAACCGCGAAGATCAAATAATTGAATACCTAGAAGGCAATCTCTCAAAATCAGAGTCTATTGCATTTGAGGCAAAAATTGCGGCCGATGAAGAATTAAAGAATGATGTTGAACTTTTTAAAAAAGTAATTCAAGGAA
This sequence comes from Bacteroidota bacterium, assembly GCA_030830065.1. GTDB lineage: Bacteria > Bacteroidota > Bacteroidia > NS11-12g > UBA955 > VMCP01. The sequence continues at coordinate 41,598 of JAURNR010000027.1, forward strand.
TTGAAAATGAAGGTGCTGAAGAATTAAAAGAGTATTTACAACAAAGATTAAACGAACCTGAAATTAGGACTAATTCTAGAGCATGGATGTATGCCGCAGCTAGTGTTTCAATTCTACTATTAGGTTATGTTGCAATCTTTAAATACACTCAAACTGGTTCAATCCAAAAGACGTCAGACTACATCACACTAAAGGATAAAAGCATGAATCGCTTGAAGTTTTGGAAAAAATCCAATCAAAGTGATGCTTCGGAGTCCTCAATTATTAAAGAAAAAAGAAGCCCCTATCTAGATTCTATTAAAATGCTTGAAGACGCAGAATTAATTGCCGTCAATAAAGATAAAGATTACATTATTAGTCCAGAAGAGGAGCCAGTTAGTGAATCATTAATTGATGAAAAGAATATTCCCGTACAAAACCTAACAAGCAATAGACTAAGCAATGATGATTCCATGGATACGGATACCGTTGTTTTTTATGAAACATTAATTGCTTCGATAAATGTAAAACCTATCAACCTAAAATTAGAATCAAGTTCGTTGGTTAAAGAAATTGAAAGAGAAGCAATTGAACAAACTACCAACTCCGTTTCAAGTAGTAAAGTGCAAAAGGAATCCAAAGTAAGAGCCTCATCAGTAGAAAAAAACAAGTTGGAAAAAACAAATTCTCCAACTAGGGATGTATTAAATAAAACTAAGAAATCTGACTTTAATAATATTGAAAGTGTAACTATTGATTTATTTAAAACCGATGAAAATAAGCAAATGATTATTGAAACTTGGGGGCCAAAATTAACACTGAAACTGATAAATATTTCTGGTGAAAACCCATTGATTTATCGCATCGACAATTATTACTATTTACAAATACAAAGAGATATCTATCAACTAAAAGGATTTAATAATATGAATGTAAGTCCTGAGGTAATAAAAGATGAAAATTTAAAGAGAACTATTTTAATAGATGAATAAATCAGCTACAACCAACTTCGTTAAATATCAAGGAACCGGTAACGATTTTATTATCATTGATGGAAGAGGCGAAATACCAGAATTACCAGTTAAATTAATGTGCCACCGACATTTTGGAATTGGCGCTGATGGCCTTATGATACTGGCAAAAAGTGAAACTAGTGATTTTGAAATGATTTATTATAATTCTGATGGAAACTTAAGTTCAATGTGCGGTAATGGAGGCAGATGTATTGCTCATTTTGCTGCAAACTACATCTTCCCAGATAAATCTGAATTCACTTTTGGTGCACCCGATGGGCTGCATACTGCAACCGTCACTCGAGATCATGTATCAATTAGCATGAATGATGTAAGTAAGGAAAATATTGAAGATAATGGAAATACAATTATAATGAATACTGGATCCCCCCATTACGTTTCATTCGATGATATCGTGGATCTTCAATTCACAGATTGGGCTAAAAACATACGCTTTTCAGATAGGTTTAACAAGGAAGGAATAAACATTAATAATGTGAAAGTGAATTCAGAAAATGAATTAAGTATGAGAACTTATGAAAGAGGCGTTGAAGATGAAACATTGAGTTGCGGAACAGGAGTTACAGCAGCAGCGCTAAGTCAAGCATTAAGAAGAAATTTAAGCTCTGGATCTATTACTGTTAATACGAAGGGTGGCCAATTAGATGTAACCTTTAAAAGTATAAATGGCACATTTAAGAACATCGTATTAACAGGTGAAGTAAAAATTGTCTTCGAGGGCAGTTGGAATTTAAATGATAATAAATAAAAAAGGGCCTCAATATTGAGACCCTTTTTTATTGTTCTTCTAACGAACTTATTTTTTGATCATTTTTAATGTTGAAGAGTATTGTCCCGCTAAATCAACTTTTATGAAATAAATACCAGACTTTAAGTTAGCTGCATTAACTAAAATTTGATTATTACCTCTATTTGCAGAGAACCTATTTTGGGAAATCAATTTACCGTTCATGTTGTAAATTGCATAGATTGCATCTCCGGAAACTTTAGATTCAAAGTTTATTTGAGTTGAGGATACGACTGGATTCGGAGTTAATTTTGCTTTCAAAGAATTCTTTATAATTTTCTTTGTTGATGTCTTCAGAGATGTGCTTCTGTAATATCCTCTTCCATGAGTACCAATATACATGACCATACCTTCCCAAGGTCTCCACTCGTAAGCTCTAATTTCAAATACAGGTACGCGCGCCATTCCTTCATTTGCCTCTTCCCAGGTTGTTCCGCCATTTTCAGTAGCCCAAATACCAAGATCTGTACCAATTATAATTCTATTTGCGTCATCCACATCGATTACAGCATCATACACTGGCATACTTGGTAAATTACCTGTTATATTCGAAAAAGTAGGATTTGCATCTAAAGCATTTGTAGATTCAAGTACATATGATGTGTTACCATACCCACCTAACGTCAGTATTACATGATTTGGGTTTGTTGGATTTACATTCACAGAGGTAACTACTCTACCACTAAAGCCAGAATTCGACATTTGCACTGTGGTAATTCCATCTGCAATAACACTTGCAACTGGGTTAGCATCTAATGTAAACTCAGCATCGTTCAATCCGTCAACTCTATACAACGCTCCAGATTTTGCAATAAATAAATGATTACCATCAGGAGTGTAGTCCATTTCTAGAATTCTACCGCTACCTAAACCTTTTGCAATTAGGTACCATTCTACTGGATTAGCGAAATCTGTTGGGTTTTTTGCCATCCAAACCTCACTATTCTTTGCTAGATATAAACGAGATTCTGTTTCACTCGCTTCCCAAAGGTTAAATGTTGTGTTAAAATCCGTTCTAACAGTTCCTGGCTGACGATCATCGAAAAACGTTGATGATGACTGACCACAATTATTAGAGCGTGCTACAGTACCATAATAGGTAGACATAAAAACTATGTTAGGATCGATCTTACTAAACTCCGCATCAAAACCATCACCGCCATAAATACTAAAGGCTGTTTTACTTTCTTGACCGTTGACAGAATTTCCTTTAAAGTTTATTAATTGCGTACCATTATCTTGAGAACCACCAACAACATACCCTAACTCATTGGCTGCAACATTGTATAGTTGCAATGTAGTAAAACCACGATTAATTGGGGTCCAGGTACTTAAATTTGTACTTCTATAGAGTCCACCATCACTACCAATCACACAAGTTGCCGGACTCGTTGTTGTATCCCAATCAATTAAATGTTTATCGGCATGAACATAACTGGTATTCCAGTCAGCACCAAATGTACTTCCGAACTCTCGAAAACCATTTACGGCATCCCATCTAGCCATTGTTACACCAGCAAAAATAACCTCGTCTTTATTCCCTGGTACAACGGATATTACATTATCATACCAGCCTTGAGAATTTGGTCCAAAAACATCATTAACGGTATTACCTTCCATTAATACTTCCCAATTCTCGCCACCGTCTGTAGTACGATATAAAGCAACTAGTTTTCCGTAGTTCGCTCCAGAACCCGAACCTAAGGTGTAAATATAATTTGCATCGTCAGGAGATATTGCGATTGCTGTTCTTCCTCCGGAATTAAATCCAATGTTTTTTGTTGCTAATGAACCATTTGCTTCTTTTTTGTATACTGCACCTGAACTGGTAGAAGCCCAAATAGTGCTGTTATAATCAATTTTTATTTCTTTAATTGCACCACCGGCAAGCCTAGTAACTACTGGTGTAGCTCCACTAAAATCAATTTCATATAGTCCAACTTCAGTTCCAACAAAAATACGGTTTGCATTGGGATCAGCAACCATCGAATTACATTGTTGAAATCTGGAATCTTTTGCTTGAAGTACTACATCAAACTGAGTACCTTCTTCATTTGAACTTGCGAATACACCCCCGCCCAAAAATGCAGGTGAGCCGTTTCTGGTACCAGCAAGATTTGTAAATCCGCCTTCACCCGTTCCGTAATAAATTTTTCCGTCAGGGGTTTGTGCTATACAAGTTACGTTTAAATTTTCTTGTTGGTCATTTATCGGAGCCCAAGAGTTTCCGTAAGATGTTGATCTAAACAAACCTCCACTTACGCCGCCAGCAAACCATATATTTGGCTTTTTTGTATTCCTGTGGAATGCTCTAATTCTACCTCCAACATTATCTGGACCCATATTAGTCCATTCAATTTTTTTGTTTAGACGCTTAGTTACAGATGACATCGCATCGGCTTGAGCAACTGCTGCTTGCATCCATTCAGGATTTAACGTTTGCGTCGCTTCATTCATTCTCAAGCTACTGTAATACTCTAAAGCACCATGAATTCCCTGCTCTTTTGAATCCGTCTCCGAAGAATTCAATTCTATTAATTGAGATTCTTTTTCCCATTGCTGGGCACCAAAATAGACTGATCCAGTTAATATTAAACCGAAGGCTGCAGGTATAAATCTTTTCATAATCATTTTAGTAATTTCCTTTATATGCAAATAAAAGTAAATCAAGGGCATTTTCCAATATTGATTGGGATATTCCCCCATTTACAGACATAATTTTTACATCGTTTAAACTGAGTTTATTTATTATTATTTAAAAAACATGCTTTTCCGCATGATAAGAACTCCTAACCATCGGGCCACTTTCCACATATTTAAAACCCAATTCTAGGCCATATTCTTCCCAATATTTGAACTTATCTGGGTGCACATATTCTGAAACCGGAAGATGCATTTTTGTTGGTTGTAAATACTGACCTAAGGTTAAAATATCGCATTGATGTTCTAGTAGATCATGCATGAGCTTTTTTATTTGGTCATCATTTTCTCCACAACCAAGCATTGCTCCACTTTTTGTTCGCAATCCAAATTCAGATGTCCTTTTTATCTGTTCGAGAGAACGAGAATATTTTGCTTGTGGACGGACTAAACGATATAGCTCTTCTACCGTTTCCATATTATGGCTTACTACTTCTGGCTTAGATTCTAGCATATGATACAACCAATCCCATTTGGCCCTAAAATCAGGGATGAGTGTTTCAATTGTCGTTTCTGGCGATACTTTTTTCACATCTCTTACGGTACTAGCCCAAACTGTAGCTCCTTTATCTGGTAGTTCATCTCTATTCACAGACGTTATTACACAATGTTTAACTCCCATTAGCTTAACTGCCTCTGCAACTCTTCGCGGTTCGTCCTGATCATAATCTCCTGGACGTCCAGTAGCCACTGCACAAAATGAACAACTTCTAGTGCAAATATTCCCTAAGATCATAAAAGTAGCCGTTCCTGCACCCCAGCATTCTCCCATATTTGGGCACCTTCCATCCTCACAAATAGTATGGAGTTTGTGTTCTTTTACAATACGCTTAACCCTGGTATAATTTTCACCAATTGGTATCTCCATTTTTAACCATTTTGGTTTTGGATTATGAGGTTCTTTTTTTACAATCGGTAATTCTATCACTCTCTTAAAAAATTAATAATCAATACTATTTGGTGAGTCTAACTAATGATCACTCCCAAATCCAACAGCAAAGTTAACAAATAGCGCGGGGAAGTTAAATCTGTTTAAACTTTCGTTGTGTAAAAGTGGTAGTTTTTGCAAAAAAATATCATTCGAAATACCTAAACTCAGCGAGTTCTTTAAACTCCTGTAACTACCCCATTCCACAGTTGCTGCTGCAAAACAGCCGAGCCCCCAAATAATTCCTCCTTCTTTAAAACCCCTAGAAAATGATGAAGAGCCGCCGATAAGATTGGGTTCGTGGATAGACGGATTGTATCGGACATTTGCATAACCATCAAATGGAGCACGACCTTGATACAACCAAATGTAGACCGGCCATGTGTAGGCAGCGTTTAAACTTCCGCCGTAATCGAAAGAATAAGCTACTTGAAATCTTGATTTACGCTTAGACAAATAAATAGATTTTTGAATAAATGGCCTAAAAGCCCAAACATAATTAATCTTGTCTAATTTAAAAGATGAACTACCTGGTAATCCAGTATTGATAACAGGAATTTCCTTTGGATGATTTATTGGACCCAGCTTTACCCCATACGCAAAACCTACATTATCAATTTCATTTGTTTTGTGTATACCAACCCCAGCATCAAATCCAAAATTTCTAATCTGGGCATCAATTTTTACAAAGTTATTGAACTGAGCTTTTAGGTAACTATTAATGATAATGCCAAAAATGAGGTAACAATATGTGAAAAACCGGGGTGCGCTCACATTCTCAAATATACCACAATCGAAACAATATAATTCATTCAGCCATTATGAACTTTATTCTCCACTTTCTCCCACATTAATAAAAACAAAGCTAATATTACCTTTTTCAACTATATTTGCTATTCACTATTCTCACAAACAACACTCAAAACAACCAAAGTGATAAGATTTTAGCAACATGTGGAAAACAAGTGGTTAATTTTGGGAAATTGTGGGAAAAGGTGGGGAATTCTGTATTTATTTAGCAGACAGAAACTGGTTATCGTATGCCTGGATTGATTGGAGAATACTATTGCAAGCTTGACACGAAGGGTCGTTTATCGCTCCCATCGAAGTTGCGCGCGCAACTACCTGAAGCAGCAGGGAATGTTCTCGTAGTTAATCGCGGATTCGAAAAATGCCTAGTTCTGTACACCAAAGAAGATTGGTTGAAGGAAACTGAAAAATTAAATGCAGTGGATGACTTTATGAGCCCAGAAATTCGCAGATTTAAAAGAATTTTTACAAATGGGGCAAATCTACTTTCTATCGACAATTCGCAACGAATTCTATTGCCCAAGAAGCTAATGGAATATGCAGACCTCAATGACGAGGTTGTATTAAGTGCTAACGGTAGTAAAGTGGAAGTCTGGAGTAAGTCATTGTATGAGTCGGAGTTGGATGTTGAATCTATCGAGCTCAGCGAGTTGGCAAAAAATTTCCATCAGCACAAAACATCTATTGGTGAGCAGAACGGTTAAACCGGACTGTTTGCAATGGAGAAAACATACCACATACCGGTATTATTAAATGAAAGCGTTGATCATTTGGTTTACAATCCAGATGGTACTTATTTAGACTTAACCTTTGGAGGAGGTGGGCATTCGAAATATATACTGTCTAAGCTCAGTCAAAAAGGAAAATTATTCTCTTTCGATAAAGACACTCATGCATTAGAAAATGCATTAGATGATGAAAGGTTCACACTTATTCATCATAACTTCAGGTATGCAAAACAATTTGTCAAATACGCCATCGGAGACCAAATTGATGGAATTTTAGCAGACTTAGGTATTTCTTCTTTTCAAATAAACGAGAACGATCGTGGTTTCGCTCACAGAATGGATGGCCCATTAGACATGCGAATGGATATTGATGCTAAAAATTCTGCCGCCGATATTATTAAAAATTATTCTGAAAAAGAGCTACTAAGAGTTTTTAGAAGTTATGGTGAG
>JAURNR010000028.1 GCA_030830065.1 Bacteroidota bacterium
GGGTCATCTAAATTTCCGGTTCAAAACAGATGGGGTAATTTCCCTTCCGTTGGTTTAGCATGGGATTTAACCAAGGAGTCGTTTTTCCCAAAATCTAGGAATTTAAATTATCTAAAAGCGCGGGCCTCTTGGGGTAAAGTGGGTAATGACAGAATTAATCCTTCTGAATTCGTAACATTACTATCGACAGGTTTAGTTTCTGTTTTTGGAAATGGTGATATTCAAGATGGGTCTACTATTGCCGAAATAAAAGATCCAAATTTGAAATGGGAAATTACCACTGAATATGATTTTGGATTTGATTTTGAATTGGGTGAGAAGAGATGGTTTGGAACAATGGATTGGTATTATAAATTAACTTCGGGTGCTTTATTTAACGTGCCATTGTCTGCAGGTTTAGGAGATAATAATAACAGCATGCTAACTAATGCGGCTGACATTTCAAATACGGGTATTGAGTTAACCTTGGGATATAAATCTCTACCCGGTGATCACAAACCTGGATTTAATTGGAGCTCGGTCTTAACCGCAACTTTTAATAGAAACAGGGTAGAGAACTTGGGATTAGGTAGACCCACAAATTATGGAAGTTTAAATAACGGAGAATTTGCAACTCGTGTTGCTCCTGGTCAGCCAATTGGTGTATTTTGGGTTTACGAAATCGACGGAGTTTATCAAAGTAATGAAGAGATAAATAATTCCGCCCATTTATTTGGTGCACAGCCCGGTGATTATAGAATTAAAGATAATAACGGTGACGGGGTGATAGATGATTTAGATAGAATATATGTTGGTTCTTATCAACCAAAGGCATATTTTGGTTGGAACACACAGCTTACTTACAGAAACTGGGATTTAAATATTGATATCTTTTCAAACTATGGGAATAAAGTTTTTAATGGAAAGAAGACGGTTAGGTATGGGGGTAGTTACAATGTTGAATACGATGTAGCTGTAAATCGTTGGACTCCGGATAATCAAACAAACGAAGCACCAAGAGCATATAATGGCGTTCCAAAGCCATCCGATTACTATGTTGAGAGTGGGTCATTTATCAGATTAAATAACCTTTCCCTTGGCTACACTATGCCGGGAAGGGCTATGTCTAAAATCGGTGCTAAATCACTTCGATTTTATGTTACCGCGCAAAACTTATTTACATGGATGAGTTATTCAGGATACACCGCAGAATTACCAGGTGCTCCTCCCCAAGCAGGTATTGAATTAAATATTTATCCCACTTCTAGAACAGTGTTAACCGGAATTCAAATCCAATTCTAAAAATTCATACAATGAAGAACTTAATTAAAACAACAATAATATTTTCTGTAGTCTGTATTTCCATTATTACTTTAAATTCATGTAAGAAAGACTTTTTAGAAGAGGAGCCTAGGGTACAAACTATAGAAGATTATTTCACTACTTCCAATCAAGCGGCGAGGGAAATGGTGAATGCCATTTATAACAAACTTTATGATTGGAATGTACATAGTTTCCCATTTATTGGCATGACCGAAATTGCTGGGGATAACACTTCCAAAGGGTCAGATCCTGGGGATACAGGCGGCGATAAAGATCAACTTGATGGTTATTTCTTTTCCCCTACGTCAATTTCTTTCGGAGATGTATGGAGTGGATATTTTGAAGCTATAGCTCGAGCTAATAAAGCTATTAAATATGTTGAAGAATTAGATATTCCGCAAGCTAGCAAAACCCAATACATTGCGGAGGCAAGATTCCTTCGTGGGTACTTTTATTTCTTTTTGGTGAGGAGTTTTGGAGGGGTGCCTTTTATTGATAAAGTTCCAATTACCGAGGAAGAGATTGCTAATACCTATGTTAGGGCAACTGTTGATGAGATATATGATCTTATAGAAGCTGATTTTCAATTTGCAACGCAACTCCCGGCAAAACAATTAATAGACCTTGGCAGAGCTAGTGGAGACGGAGCTGTTGCGATGCTAGCAAAGGTAGCTATGTACAGGCAAAATTGGGGTTTATGTGCTAACTATTGTTCAAGTTTAATCAACTCTGGAGAATATGATTTGATGCAAGATTACTCGCATATTTGGAGAGAAATAGGTGAGTTTTCAGAAGAATCTATTTGGGAGATAAACTCTAAAGGTACAGATCCTCAAAAAGGCATTTTACAATATTATGTGGTACAAGCCCCTCGTGGAGGTGCTAAAGGATTAGGTTGGGGATTTAATACTCCAACTCAAGACTTCTACAATGCATATGAAAATGGTGATTTAAGACGCGATGCTTCAATTATTACTTCAGGACAAACGCTCTGGGATGGATGGGAAACAGATGCTAGTCATTCAAATCCGTTGTATAATTACAAGTCTTATGTGAGTAAAATTGCAGAGTCTTGGGGACAAGGAGATGTTAATGCTAATAAAAATTTAAGAATTATCCGTTTCGCAGAAATATTGCTGATAGCAGCAGAAGCAGCCAATGAATTAGGTGATCAGGCTATTGCTTGTGATTATTTAAACCAAGTGCGTAGTCGAGCAGGATTAGCAAATTTTAGTTCTGCAGATGCAGATTCAGTTAGAACTGCTATTTGGAAAGAACGTAGATTTGAACTTGCTTTTGAACATGATCGCGTATTTGATTTAAGAAGACAAGGCCGTATTGGCGAGGTTATGCGAGCAAATAATATTAATTTTATCGATGGAAAACATGAACTTTATCCTATCCCTCAAAGACAAGTAGATTTGAGTGAAGGGAAAATGCAACAGAATCCGGGATATTAATGAAAAACCAATTAAATAAAAATGAAAAAATACAATTTATTCTCAACTCTAAGTATCGCGGCGGTTACCGCAATGGCTTTAAACTTTCAAGCTTGTTCTGATGATCCAGCTGATGATCCAGGAACAGGTAACAACACTGGTTACACAAGTTCCGATCAGATTGCTTCTTCTAATTTAGTGGCTAAGTTTTCATTTGAAAACTCGATGGATGATGCAAAAGGAAATATTTCTGATGTCTCAACAAACAACGTTTCATACGGTACAGGTGCTAAAGGAAGTTGTTTTATGGGTTCAACAGATGGGTACGCTTTATACTCAAATGTAGGAGCTGCTGTATCAGGCATGCAAAGTGTAACCGTTTCTACCTGGGTTAAAACTTCAAACCATACTGATGGTGCAGAGTCTTGGTTCCAACTATTAAATGATAGTAACTGGATTGGAAACTTATTTATACTTCAAGAGAGTGGTGCCGATGGTAATGACTCAGTTAGAATTAAATTTACCATTAATAACTGGGATGCTCCAGCTTGGAAAGAGCAATGGATGGACCTTGGGGGTGATAATCGTTTAATCCTAGGAAATGATGAATGGCATCATGTTGTTTGCACTTACGACGCAGTATCCTCTAAGGCAGCATTCTATGTTGACGGAGAAGAAATTGCTATGCCTGAAGGTGTAACTGATCGTTTTGGTGATGATCCAGCAAACGGTGGTGGTCCATTAGGTGCATTGAAATTCAAAAATGCTACGCGTTTTGTATTTGGTTGTTATAACCAAAATCTACCAGGAAACACACCTGATGCTTGGATGAAGCATTACGATGGTGGATTAGATGAATTCCGTTTGTACGATAAAGCGTTAGCGGCGGCTGATGTTAAGTCACTATATGATCTTGAAGCAGCAGGAAAATAACTTGAAATTGAATAATTTAAAACACACAAAAGGACTCACTGTAACAAGTGCAGTCCTTTTGTTTTTCATAGCATTTAGTGTCGGATGTAAAAAAGAAGAAACACCGAAACCAAAGCCTACACCGAACGATGTTCAGTTAGTATCGATAAAATGGGATGACAACAATGTATATGGAATTCGAAAGAATGCTTCGGTAAATCCAATCATAAGGATTAGGTTTTCTGAACCCTTAGATACTGCTGTAGCCTTGGAAGAAATTGGAATTAAATATAATGGGGTTCAAACGGTTAAATGTGATTATTCATTTGAAAATAGTGATTCCACAATTGTATTCAGTCCTTTAGATAATTTAAAATATTACTCTAAATATACCCTCCCCATATCAACTCAAATAAAATCAAAAGCAGGAGGATTTGTAACCTCAGCTAACTCTATTTTAATTAGAACTACTTGGGATCCTAGTCAAAAGTTTCTAACAATTACAGAAGATGAATTACTCGATTTAGTTCAAGAAAAAACTTTCTCTTATTTCTGGGACTTTGCTCATCCGGTAAGTGGTTTGGCTCGCGAAAGAAATACTTCGGGAGATTTAGTAACTTCTGGAGGATCGGGATTTGGGATTATGGCTGCAATAGCGGCCGTAGAAAGAAATTTTATAAGTCGATCACAATTTGTTCAGCACATGGACAAAATGACGGATTTTTTATGGAATACAGCGGATGTATTTCATGGGGCTTTTTCTCATTGGCTTAGCGGTTCTACAGGAGAAGTGAGACCATTTTCCGCTAATGATGATGGCGCTGACTTGGTAGAAACATCTTATTTGATAATGGGATTGCTTACTGCCAAAGAATATCTAGATATAAATAATCCCGACGAAAACAATGTAATCAACAGGATTGATTCTATTTGGCAAAGGGTGGAGTGGAACTGGTTTACCAAAAATGGAGCAGAAGATCAGTTATATTGGCATTGGAGTCCTAACAAAGGTTGGACAATGAATATGCCTATTCGTGGTTATAATGAATGTCTGATAACCCATGTTCTTGCTGCATCTTCTCCAACACATACTGTTGATCCTAAAGTGTATCATAACGGTTGGGCAAGAAATGGTGGAATAAAAAATGGAAAATCTTTTTATGGTATAACTCTTCCCCTTGGGGAAGATTACGGTGGACCCTTATTCTTTGAGCAATACACATATTTAGGTTTAGACCCTAGAGGTTTAACCGATAATTATGCAAACTATTGGGATCAGGTGGTTAACCACTCAAAAATAAATCACGCCTATTGCAAGGCAAATCCTAAAAATCAAGCGGGATACTCAGACTCGTGCTGGGGATTAACCGCCAGCGATAACCCATGGGGTTATTCTGCACATTCTCCGACCAACGATAGAGGTGTAATTACTCCAACCGCAGCATTATCCTCAATTCCGTATTCACCAGAAGAATCTAAAAAAGCATTAAACTTTTTCTATTATACAATGGGCGATTTGTTGTTCAAGGATTACGGATTTGTGGACGCTTTTTGTGTTGGGGAAGTTTGGGCTGCAAGTTCATTCTTAGCCATAGACCAAGGGCCAATTATTGTAAATATTGAGAATTATAGATCTCAATTATTGTGGGAACTTTTTACTGCGAATACTGATATACAAACAGGCTTGAAAGCATTAAATTTTCAAGCACCTTATTTGAAATAAAATGAAAAAATACGTTTTACTTTTAATACTTAGCTTATTTAGGTTAAATAGTTCAGCACAAATATATTTTCCAAATAATTTTAAGGGTGTTATTGATACCTCTATTGTCTCCGAGCATTATAATAATGCTGTTGAGCCAACATGGTTATCTATAATGAAACACCAACAACAGGAAATTCATCAATATGAAACCCATTTCTTGGATAGTTTGATGAGTCTGATGACTCTAGATGAGAAAATTGGTCAACTTAACTTACCTTCCGTTGGATTTGACGTGACTGGACCTGTGCTATCTAAAGATGTAGAAAGTAAAATTGATAAGGGTCAAGTTGGAGGGGTTTTCAATACATTCACCCCAATTGCAGTTCGGAAATTACAAAGCCGCGCGTTAAAAAATACTCGTTTAGGGATTCCGTTGTTGTTAGGGTATGACGTAATACACGGACATAGAACAATTTTCCCAATCCCACTGGGGCTTTCATGTTCGTGGAATCCAGAATTAATTCAAAGTATTGCATCAGTTGCTGCAAAAGAGGCAACTGCCGATGGGTTGAATTGGACATTTTCACCAATGGTAGATATTACCCGTGACCCAAGATGGGGTAGAGTTTCAGAGGGAGCTGGTGAAGATCCCTATTTGGGAGGAATTATCGCGCAATCAATGGTTGCTGGTTATCAAGGGGGCAATTTGAAAAAGCACGATAAACTGATGGCTTGTGTTAAGCATTTTGCACTATATGGAGCAGCTGAAGCAGGTCGAGACTATAACACCGTTGATATGAGTGAGTTCAAAATGTATAACGAGTATCTACCTCCGTACAATGCAGCAATATATGCAGGAGTTGAATCTGTGATGACCTCTTTCAATGATGTAAATGGAATCCCGGTAACCTGTAATGATTTCCTTATTCAAGATGTCTTAAGAAATAAATGGAATTTCGATGGAATGGTTGTAACCGATTACACAGCAATTAAAGAATTAGTATATCATGGGGTTGGTGATGATAAAACCGTTGCTGCAAAGGCGATTCAAGCAGGAGCAGAAATGGACATGGTTGGAGAATATTATTTAAATTATTTAAAAGAAATAGCTAGAGATAATAAGGAATACGAAAAATATATAGATCGGGCTTGTCGCAATATATTAAAAGCAAAACTAAGACTTGGACTATTTGAAGATCCATACAGAGGATTAGATGAGTCGCGTCAAGTCGATATTATGTCGGAAGAAAACCTTTCTATTGCACAACAAGCTGCTCAAGAGTCGTTTGTCCTTTTGAAAAATTTTAAGAATACGCTTCCATTAAATAAAAGTCAAAAAATTGCATTTATCGGCCCTCAAATTCAACGGAAAAGGGATTTAATCGGAAATTGGAGTGGAGCAGGTGATTGGAAAAAGGCCGTAAGTATTTGGGAGGCAGTTTCAGGATTGAAACATGTATCATATGCACAAGGATGTAATTTGCTCGAAGATGAGAATATTATTTCCAAGTTAAACGCTCATGATGGTCAAGTTCCTGCTCCAGTTGATGCCAAAGTATTGCTAAAAGAAGCAATGAAGGTGGCGAAAAAGGCAGATGTAATTGTTGTTGCACTAGGAGAAGCTTTTGGAATGAGTGGCGAAGCTGCTTCAATGTCTAATATTGACCTTCCCGAACATCAACTTAATTTATTAAAAGAACTTAAAACCCTTGGCAAGCCTATAGTATTAGTTTTATTCAATGGTAGACCCTTAGTTCTAACAGAAGCAGAGAAGTACTCCGATGCAATTTTAGAGTGTTGGTTTCCTGGAACTCAAGGTGGTTATGCAGTAAGCAATACTTTATTTGGGAAGTATAACCCTGGAGGAAAGTTGAGTATGACTTTTCCAAGAAATATGGGGCAAATCCCAATTTATTATGCGCAAAGAAATACTGGAAGACCTTTTGAAGAGGATCAAAAATACACTTCTAAATATCTGGATGTTTCCAACGAGCCTTTGTATCCATTTGGTTATGGTTTAAGTTATTCAACGTTTACAATTAAATTAGAATCAATCCTTGAAGAAGGTAATTTTATTTATTTACAAGCCCAGGTTGAAAATACATCTAATATAAAAGGTTCTGAAGTAGTACAGGTTTATTACCGAGATAAAATATGTAGCCATAGTAGACCCCTTAAGCAATTATGCCGCTTTGTAAAAGTAGAACTTAAAGGAGGTGAAAAAAGAACAGTTCAATTCGATATCTCTAGACAGGAACTAGGCTTCTTCGATAAAAATGGAAATTGGATTTTAGAAAAAGGAGATTTTGAGTTTTTTATTGGATCTAGTTCTCAGGATCTTCAGAAGGTAGACTTTGTTCTGAAGTAGAACCTTTTGAATTACTGAAAACCCAGTCTAAAACACCTTCAGTTTCTATTGTTGGGTCCCATGCATTGTGATTAGCATCCTCAAACAATGTATAGCGACTACCAATTCCTTCTTGGGTGAGTAACTTATGCAGATTCCATGAATAATGATAGCTCACGATATCATCCCTTAAGCCATGAAAAAACCAAAAATTAGTGGTTTTATGTTTGGATAAATTATCAATGATTCCGCCACCACAAATAGGGAAAACAGAAGCAAAAACTCCCGGATTACGCCTTGTAAATTCAATTGATCCCATTCCACCCATCGAAATACCTCCAAGATATAACTTCTGTTTATCAATTAACTTGATACTTGTAAATTCTGCAATTTTTTGACTCCATAATTCTTGCAATAATTGCATGGCAACTGTGGGTGTGTCGTTCAATGTAAAAACGAAGCTTGGTTTGCCCTTACAATCTTCCGTTCTGATTACGTTGCTCCAATAACTGGTTGTTGGGCATTGTGGCAGTATTAAAATTGCGGGTTTGTTTTGGGTTACATAATCGAATAACCATTTTCCTCCGTGAGTGAATTGTTTAACATTATCACTGCCACTTTCACCTCTTCCGTGTAAGAATAATAAAACAGGAAGTTTTTCGTGGCTGTCCACTTTAGGGATATATATGCGGTAAGGAAGAATGTCACCTTCCGCTGAGACATATATTTTATCCTCAAAAGAATCAATATAACTTTTATCAATATTCTGAGAAACAAGAGTTTGAAGGGAGAAAAAGCCCAAGGAAAATAACAGAGTAGTTTTAATATGTTTAATCATTCTTTGAAAGATATTTTCGTGCAATTTAGGAATTAATCATATCTTCCCGTTAATGATTTTACAGCACTCTAAATTCTTGTTTTTTCTCGTGTTGATGATGAATACAATTTCTTGTAAATCACAATCATTTAAAGCGATTAAAGAATTTACCGCCCCAGAGATACTCGCTAGTGAAATTCAAAAATTCAGTTGGGATTCCTTAACATCAAGTCAAAAACAAGTATTTGATTCTGTTCAGTATAAAACTTTTCAGTACTTCTGGGAAGGTGCTGAACCGAACTCAGGTTTGGCTCGTGAAAGAATTCATCTAGATGGCGATTATCCCGATAATGACTTTAATATTGTTACTACAGGGGGATCTGGATTTGGTTTAATGGCAGTATTGGTGGGAGTTGAAAGAGGCTGGATTAGTTATGATTCTGCATTAAACCGTTTGAATAAAATTGTGAGGTTCCTAGAAAATTGTGATAGGTTTCATGGAGTTTGGCCGCATTGGATTGATGGAAATACAGGCAAAGTAAAGCCTTTCGGTAGGAAGGATAATGGCGGAGATTTAGTTGAGAGCAGTTTCTTATGGCAAGGTTTAATAACATGCTCGCAATACATGAAAGAGAGAAATTTAGTTTCTACGCAACACAGAACTATGGCAGTTGATCTTATTAAAAGAATTGATAAATTATGGTTAGAGGTGGATTTTCAATGGTATTCCCATAATGAAAATGTACTTTATTGGCATTGGAGCCCAGAATATAAGTGGGAAATGAATTTCCCCGTTAGAGGTTATAATGAATGTTTAATAATGTATGTTTTGGCAGCATCTCATCCAACAATGGGTATTAGTAAACAGCATTTTACATTGGGTTGGGGCGACTCAGGGAATATCACGAATATTCATAGAAATCAAACGAAGTCATATCATCCCCTTAATTTGCGACATCAAGGGAATCTTCAAAATGGCGGACCTTTGTTTTGGGCGCATTACTCATTTCTTGGATTAAATCCTTTCAAAGTTAAAGATGATTACTTACCTTATAATTTTGGAGTAGAAAACACAATGCATGTATTGAATTGTGTTAAGTGGTGCATTCGTAATCCATTGAATTATAAAGGCTATTCCGATAGTAGTTGGGGCTTGACATCAAGTTATTCCGTTAGGTTTTACCACGGTCATGCTGCAGATTCAAGTAGAGATGTTGGAGTGATTTCCCCCACCGCCGCACTTAGTTCCTTTCCGTACACTCCAGAATATTCGCTTAAAGCAATGATGAATTGGTACAACAATAAACCTGAATTGTTTCTAAAATATGGATTTGTTGATGCTTTTTCGGAAGAAGAAAATTGGTATAAACCATGGTATTTAGCAATCGATCAAGGTCCAATTGTGTGTATGATGGAGAATTTTAGATCTGGATTATTGTGGAGTTATTTCATGAAATCTGATCAAATTAAAAAGGGGTTATTATCTCTTGATTTTGTGGTAGATTTAAATAAATAAATCTATTTAAGCTTTTGTAAGAATACAAAAGATTTGAATTATTGTAAAAAATACAATAATATTGTTTGAAGCCAATCAAATGACTGAATTTCAACGTCCCAATTCTTTAGATCATTATTTTAAGGCCGCAGTGTCTGTAGATAACGTGGTGTTTGGTTTTGATAATGAAGAATTGAAAATATTGTTAATCTATCGAGGGGCAGAGCCATATAAGAATTATTGGGCTTTGCCAGGTGATTTGATCAATCTCGATTCTGATTTAGATAATTCTGCTGTTAATGTATTGAAATCCCTTACGGGTTTGAATGATATATATATGGAACAGATTAGAACATTTGGTAGGGTGGATCGACATCCATTTGGACGTGTTTATACGGTTGCTTATTACGCCTTAATTAAGTCGGAGGATTATAAAGTATCTGCTCAATCATGGGCTGAGGAAGCCGATTGGTTCCCAATTTCTAAACTACCTGAATTACCTTTTGATCATAATGAAATTGTAGAATTTGCAAAACAACAGTTGAAAATGCGAATACGTGTTCAGCCTGTTGGGTTTGAGTTATTGCCAAAGTATTTTACTTTAAGTGAATTGCAAAAACTCTATGAAGCAATTTTAGAAACCGAATTTGATGTCCGAAACTTTAGAAAAAAAATTCTGTCAACTGGATTTATCTTAGAAACCGGTTTTAAACAAACTGGAGTTACTCACCGCCCTGCAAAATTGTACAAATACAATGCAAAACGGGATCATAGTATGATTGGTTCTGGAATGAACTTCGATTTATAATGAAGAATCTTTATTATTCATTGTCCGCGATGTTAATTATTTCGTGTGGCTCAGCATTAGTTACTGAAGAAAGAACTCCAATGGCTGAGGCAGTTTATGTTGGATATGATGATTTAATTTATAGAGAGAATATCGCTCAATTATTTCCCGAATATAATAGTGACCTCAATATTGATATCGATATTTGGAATAAGGTAACATCACTTTCAAATATTGAATTAATAGGCCAGATGACCCAAATTGATTTAGGAGTCATTGCAGATGGAGATGTGTGTGAATTAACCGATCCACAAACTTTAGTATATTCTAAGCAACAACAAGCCTTTGAAGAATATAAAGTGGGCTCGGTGTTGAACGTAGGTTGTGGATCTGGAACAATAAGCCTGGAAAGATGGCGAGATATCCAAACCTCAATACAAGAATCAAGTAGGAAATTTAATCCCATTGGGTACGATGTTATTTTTGGTATTGAGGCCATTCATGGCGTGAATTACACGAAAGGAGCCGTATTATTCCCTCAACAAATCGGTCAAGCAGCAACGTGGAATCCAGAATTAGTTAAAAAAGCTGCGAATATAACTGCACTAGAAATAAGAATGAGTGGGATTAATTGGAATTTCTCGCCGGTTTTAGATTTGGGAAGACAACCGCTTTGGTCAAGATTTTTTGAGACTTATGGTGAAGATGTATTTTTAGCAAAACAAATGACTAAGGCAGCTATTAAAGGGTACCAAAACCTTGGCAAAGACTCAATGGTAGCAGCATGTATGAAACACTTTCTAGGTTATAGCAATCCACTCAGTGGAAAGGATAGAACTCCAGCATGGATAGACAAAAGGACACTGAGAGAATACTATTTACCAACTTTTGAAACTGCTATTAAAAATGGTGCCAAAACTATAATGATTAACTCCGGTGAAATTAATGGAACTCCAGTTCACGTAAATGAAGATATACTAACAAATCTACTTCGTAGAGAGTTGCATTTCAATGGAGTTGCTGTAACGGATTGGGAGGATATTTATAAATTACATACAACCCATAAAGTTGCCCCAACCATTAAAGATGCTGTAAAGATGGCAATTTTAGCTGGGATAGACATGAGCATGACGCCGAATGATTATGAGTATAATGAGGCATTATTAAAGTTAGTAGAGGAAGGAGAAATAAGCAGAGAAAGATTGTACATCTCGGTATATAGGATTCTTAAATTAAAAAAGAATTTGGGATTGCATAATAATGGCTGGTACTATACCGAGGGAAACGTAGGGGAAATTGAAAGAATTGAGGTTAGTTATAATACAGCTTGTGAGGGTATAACTCTTTTAAAGAATGAATCAGATATTTTACCTTTAAAATCAATTTCTGAAACTATTTATTTAATGGGGAATGCTGCCGATAGCATGGATTTATTAAATGGAGCTTGGACTCATACTTGGCAGGGTCAGAATGGTAATGGGTACCGAACTCCCAACAAGTTTACCATTTTTGAGGGTATAAAACTATGGAATAAAAACACACAACTTATAAATCAGATTTATAAACCATCATTAGATGCGAACACACTCATTTATTGCTTGGGAGAAACGCCTGCTACAGAGGTTCCAGGCAATATAAATGACCTAAATGCGGTTATTCCTGATTTTGATTTGAATTTCATCAAGGAATGGAAGAAAAATTCGGGTAAAGTTATTTTAGTTTTATGCTTGGCACGTCCTCGTATAATCACCGAATTAGTAGAGTTGTCTGATGCTGTTATTCATGCCTACTTACCCGGCGATGAAGGAGGTAGGGCTATCTCGGATGTTATTTACGGTGAAGTAAATCCAAGTGGAAAGTTACCTTTCACGTATCCTAAATATTCTGGGGATATAGTACATTATGATAGAAAGTATACGGAAAACAACGATGTTTCATTCGGCACAGGTGCATATAGTCCACTATTTGATTTCGGACATGGTTTGTCATATTCAAAGTTTAAATATGATAGCCTAATCATAACCAACATAAACAAAGAATTGTATACACAGAATTTGAACTTCCACGTAAAGGTTTCAAATATTAGTACTGTAAAGGGTAAAGAGGTTGTACAATTGTATTATAGCGATCTTTACGCCGATATCACCCCTTCTGTCAAAAGATTATGCGGATTTAAAAAAGTAGAATTATTACCAGGTGAGTCAAAAATCATAGAAATCAATGTTTCTTATGATGACTTAACCTACGTCGACAAACAACTTGAAAAGCAACCTATTTCTGGAGATGTGATTTTTAGTATTGCCAATCAAGAAGTTAAGGTTCAGTTATAATTTTAACCTGTAGAGAATTACAACAAAACTTGTGACAATTTTAAAGTATCTGCTTTGATGTTAAAAAAGAATAAATAAAAAAGCCTCATTAATGAGGCTTTTTTGTCGGGGAGACAGGATTCGAACCTGCGACCCTCTGGTCCCAAACCAGATGCGCTACCGGGCTGCGCTACTCCCCGTCTTATGCTGTCCTAAGTGCGACCCCGATAGGATTCGAACCTATGACCTACTGCTTAGAAGGCAGTTGCTCTATCCAGCTGAGCTACGAGGTCTTGCCCAAAAGGAGTGCAAAAATAACTTATGTTTTGAATATTTACAACAAAATACCAATAAAATA
>JAURNR010000029.1 GCA_030830065.1 Bacteroidota bacterium
TATCATTAGACAATACATGCCCGAAAATAATTTTATCTAACTCCAATCCCACACTGATTAACAATACGTTACGAGTGAATTATTTTGAAATTATTTTTTGTAATGGCATTATCTGACCATCTACTTCAATCGAAACAAAGTAAATACCCGAATCAAAATCAAACTTAATTGCTATTAAATTATTGTCTAAAAACTCACTACTCGCATCAACTACGCGACCCAGTCCATCAAAGAGGGCAACTTTCACTTCTTTTGAATAATTCCCCAGCTCAATGAAAATATCATTTCCGCATTCTACCGGATTTGGATAAATCTTAAAACCCTCATACCGTTTTTTATCTATTCTTCCTAGAATAAAAGAAGTATCATTGAACTCACACCATTTACGCATCTCATCAAAAAAGAAATAAGCATCCAACCTTCCACCCCAAGCAGTTTTATCCGTTAAATCTGAACTTGTTTTTACTCCCTTCCTAAGCCAACTTAACATTAGGCTTAATGCCGAATCCACATCATCATGTTTTAATTCTAAATACTTTTCACAAACTATAGACTCAACTAAGGCAATACTGCTAGCCACTTGAGGAGCAGCAAAAGAGGTACCAGATTCTTTTTTATAAGGAAAATTTGTGCTAAAGGAAGTGGGCATTGTAGTATATAATCCATTTCCGGGTGCTGATATATCTACACTACTAGAGGAATAACCTGATGAAGAAAACTGGTCATTTATGTCACATAAATTAACAGTTACTAAAAAGGGTGACGGACACAAAGTGGGTATATCGCCAAATTGTTCCACGTCAATATTCCTATTGGTTACAGCGGAAACACCAATAATACCAATACTTCCAAGGGAATCATACAAGTCACACCATATAGGCGATTCGGAAGGAAAAGCATTATCAATTCCCACAGACATATTCACCGCAACAATATTTGCTCCCATTTGTCCTTTAGATTCAATATATAATTTCTTCATATCGAATACATATTTCATTGAACGAATTACACCCGACTCAACATCATTAAAATCTTCAGGAAAACAATTTACAGGAAGCACCTTAATATGCCAGTTAACTGAGGCCACACCTTCTGAATTATTGCCATCTGCCCCAACCACACCTGCAACACAAGTACCATGTCCATCTAATATAGAAACTGAATTAAATACTTGTCCATGATTATCACCTGCATTCCATCCCCAATAATCATCTACATAACCATTACCATCATCGTCTAACCCATTCCAAGGAACTTCAGCATTATTTCTCCAATAATTGTTTTGAAAATCAACATGTGTTGTATCTAATCCATCATCGATAATAGCAACCACTAGTGTATCTCCATATCTATTGACTCCTCCTTTGGTATGATCCCATACTAAATGCGCTTGAATCTGCTCTAAGTAGGGTTGACTGGAATAAAGCGGATCATTTGCTGATACTCGTTTCTGAACTTTATGATCTAGCTGAATGTGAGAATATGGCAACTTATTTTTTAACCATTGAATTAAAGTTAAATCCCCTGACTTCTCTATCTTAGATAAATCCAAGTTCACTTTGAATATACCCCAGTTCTCAGCAATGGGGTCTGCAAATAATATCTCCTTATTTTTTAATTCAAGAAATTGAGAAATGTCGTTAGGGTTCATTTGCACAATCACTGTATTCGAATTTTGGCCAAAAACCGAAATCACAGAAAAACAAGTACACATTACTATCCAATTCAGCATTGCCCTCATTTTACAAAAATACAAAAAAGCCCCTACGATATTCGCAGGGGCTGTTACTAAGTTATTTAAAGACTATTTCCCCGAAGCTTTAAGTTTAGCCTCTCTCGCTCTTACCTTTTCAAGATAATCATCGATACGCGCTTTAATATCTTTTACAACTTCATCTTCTGGGTTTACTTCCAAAACCTTACCGTAGTAAAAGCTAGTCATTTCATAATCTTTATTCTTTTGAGCGTAAAATGCCATATTTCTATATGCATTCTCTACGTCTTTTTTATACTTTTCATTAGTAATGTCTGATCCCAGCTTTTCTAGCCACTTGTTATAAGCCGCAGTAACATTTCCCGTGGTATCAGTTGGATCTATCAATGCCGAAGTCGTAGCGATTAGATAATAACCCGATAAGTAGTTAGTATCTTTGTTAACGATTGATTTGTACATTACAAGAGCACGTTCATTTTCACCCAAGAAATTCATTGCACGTCCTTGGTAGAACATATCCCTTAGATTTAATTCTCCTTCTTTTACAGATTTATACTCATAAGCTTTTATGGCATATTCAAACGCCATTTTCTTCTTTGCATTTAATTCAGCACGCTCCTGCATTGCCGCATCGGAAGAATCAGCTTTGTCGATATAACGCAAATCTTGCATTGCTTCATTCCCTAATTCGTAATACATCTCCTGTACGGCATTGTACATCTTTAGATCTGCTTCTGCTGTATCTTTCAAAGATTTTTCAAACTGAGTAAATGCATCGTCCCATCTATTGTTTCTAAAAAGTAAATTTCCTTTAAAAAACAATTCACGAGCTTTCAAATCTCTTTTTTGAGGCTTAACAAATTTCTCCTCATACTGATTAAAATATTTTAAGCCTTCCTGATTTTCTTCATCCGTAGTATTTTTCATCCCCACATAAGCATATGCGATTACACCATAGATATTTGGAACCTCAGATTCTGCTAATAATTTTTTCCCTTCAGTAATTGCCTTATTTAACTCGTTATTCAGATAAAGAGCTTCAACATATCTAATTCTAGCAGATAGGTTATTATTTCTTTTTAGGTATTCTTCGAAATAATGAATTGAACTATCAGCATATTCTTTAATCAATTTGGAATTTTCTTCTGACGGGCGTTGCTTACTTAGGTCCATTTGATACACTTGATATACCTCTGCTAACTGTCGATAAGCTGGAGCATAATCTGGATCTTTTTCAATTGCTTCACGTACTCGAACCATTGACAAGTCATAATTTTTTACTCGGCGATATACGTAAGCCTCTTTTAAAAGTGGACGAGGATCGTTTGGTTCTTCGTATCCAGAAACAATAAACTGTTGAATTGCTGGTGAAAGATCAGTTTTATTGATATACATTTCAGCCTCTCCCATCAACAACTTAGTTTCAAAATCATCTTCTGCTTCAAGTAAATAGCTTTTAGCCTTTTTTGCATATTCAACTTGCTTTTCATCACTAAGATTAGGGATATTCAAGTAAGCCCTTCCTATCTCCTTTTTAATAAAGCCTTGACGTCTTCTTTTCGCTGTTAATGCTTGTTGGAAAAACGCCGCCGCCGCACTTTCATCCCCTTTTCTTAATGCTAAAATACCCTTACCGACATTGGATATCTTGCATTTTGGTGCTTTCAATGCACCTTGATCAAGAATTTCTGCTGCTTTTTCTGTATTCCCTTTTTTAAGTTGATTTAAAGATGCGAAGTAATAATACTCTCCCTCTTTTGGTTTTTTAACTAATAACTCTTCAAATTCCTTTTCTGCGTCTTCAAACTGTTCATTTCTCATGTAACGATTTGCTTCTTTAAAACTTTGACCAAATAAAGAAGTGGCAAAAAGTAAAATTAATCCTGTTAAGATATTTCTTGTTCTCATTTTCACTGCAAAAAAACTAATTATATGTTAAACTATTGTAAGGAAATATTAAATACCACAAAATTGTGATAAAAAAGTTCATTACTGAACGAACTTATAATGATTCAAATTTCTTGGTTTGATGACCTTAATGTGACTAATTTACATCTATTTGGATTCTACGTCCAGCAGAATTCAAAGGGAATAATCCCGACTTTTGCAATAGTGCTTGACCCGATTGTGTGTTAGTGTAAATAACGAATCCTTTGATCAAACCTGAATAACCTTGCGACTCATAACTAAATAAGGTATGTCTGAATGGGTATTGTTTTGCACTTATTTGTGATTGAAAAGGTAGATGAAATTCATTCCTGTGGTTTTCAACTTTTAAAACTTTCAAATTTTTCAGATGTTCAATTGCCGTTGGATCTTTAGAATCAGCAATACTATTTAAACTAACCATTGCAATTGCAGGAAGGCTAGATTCTTCAAGTTGATTCAAACATTCCTCATCTCTTACAAGATTAACCAATTGGATATTTTCCCCTTTATTGCTCTC
The DNA here is from genome assembly GCA_030830065.1 of Bacteroidota bacterium. Lineage (GTDB taxonomy): Bacteria > Bacteroidota > Bacteroidia > NS11-12g > UBA955 > VMCP01. The sequence goes on from JAURNR010000029.1 coordinate 4,161, forward strand.
TTCCCCTTTCCTGGTATATCCTAAACTAATGAGTATTGTATCAATATTCTGGTAATCTGATGAGTTCTTTCCGGTGTAATAAAACTTAGATATATTTCTTAACGTTTTTCCATTTAACATACTCCTTATATCTGTTAATGTTAATGAATCAATATTTGAAGCTTTTTGAGTCACAAATGCAGTTGATGTTTCCCCTAATGGAATTTTATTAACTGTGGCATTTTTCTTTTGCTTCAACCAATTAAGCTCCTCTTGATTGAATTCTTTATGAAGAAACACCCCTTGAATGGAATCGTTAATCCATAGATTTACTAATTCATTATAACTTCCAAATTGAGGTATAACATGAGCTTTGGGATACATCATCTCAAAAATCTCAATCCATTGAACAACCAATAAAGAGTCTCCATGCTCGACGCCCACCTTAATACTTCCTGCAGTAGGAACATCATTCCCTCGACCTTCATAGTTGTAATTTTGACAACCAAAAATCAGAAAAACAATACTAAAAATTACCGCGCTTTTTTTCATTTTTGGTTGTGCTTTCTGTAAAGCCGAAAAGAATTCCATCCCCTAAAAACTCCCCAAAAAATTAGAACGGAAGCAAATACTCTTGTGCTATTATTAATGCCTAATTGCTCTAGGCCAGGTAAAGCAGGATTTAAAATCAATAAATACAAACCACCTATTAGAAATACAACTGCACTTATCAAATGGTAAATATAACCGGTCTTCATATCAACAAAAATAAAAAAGGCCGGAGCAAGTCCGACCTTTTTATAGTTTATCTTTAATTTATTTAACTACCATCGTTTTTGTAACGCTGTTATTTCCAGCGATTACTGTGTAGTGATAGGCACCAGCTTTTAATCCGTTAGCATTTAATTCTAACATGTGATTACCCTTATGAAGTTGATCAAAATTGTAGTTTTGAACCAAAGCACCCATGATATCTCTTACCTCGATTTGAACATTTCCTGGACGAGTTAGATAAACTAAAACGTTAGACTTTTGATCAAAAGGATTTGGATAATTTTGGTCAACTACGAATACTTCACCTGTATTTGGTTTATCTACAGATAAATAGTGTAGATGACCTATTTCCCCGTTCAATATTTGAGAAACAGGGACAGCTTGATAATAAATTGTGTTTAAGAACACTTCATGGTTTGCATACAGAGCAACATTATTTTGAAGGTTTGTTCCTGGCGCATCATCTTGTTGCCACATAACATGTAAAAATTCATCCGCTTCACGAGCAACGCAAGCAAAATCATCTTCTTTATTCATAAACTGAGTTAAGTTTTGAGATTCTGCCCATGTTTCACCCCCATCAGTTGAATGAACAACTCCAATGTCACGGAAATTACCATTCAGATCAGACAGATCGAACTCAATTGGGATACTAAATGTGCAATAAATATTTCCGTTAGGATCTATTGCAGCAGAAGGTTGTCGTAATGCTGAGGTATTCCCCAATCGACAAACCGTTGCCAAACCTGTTGGTAAAGTACCATTTTGAACTCCTGAATAAGTTGGCTGTTCTAATTGATTGAATCCATCTTGTGGACCATCAACAGAACCACGGTCAAAAGCACCTCCAGATGCAACTAGTTTTCCTACTTCTAAATCTTCGTTCCAGTAAACAAGACCTTGTACTCCTGGAAAGAATGAATAACTTTCGTCTGTAGTATCATCATCAAATACTCTTGCCAATCCCCAGAATGCATGAACCTTACCATTCGCATCAATAATCACATCTACTGTACCATCAGCAGTATATGGAGTATCTGTCATGAATTTCTTACCAGTGAATGGCGCATAAGGGAAACTATCTGCTAGATAACGCTTCCAGCTATTACCTGCATCTTCACTTTTCCAAACAATTACACCCTGCATCAAGTCTGCATTGGCAATAGCAACTGTATTTCCACGAACATCAATAGAGTATTGATCAGCGCCTCCGTTATTTGTTATAGATGAATCATAATTTGGCAGCATCTGATGTGAGACTTCCCAAGTTTCACCTCCGTCAACACTACGGCTGTATACCATTGGTGCAAATATTCCATTTCTTGTTGGAGCGCGAGATTCTCCAGGAGCAGCAGAATCCGTGTAGGAACAGATCAAATGAACAGTATCACCATTGTTATCCATGCGCGACCATATTGGTTTGTAAGGATTTTCAGCTAATACATATGTTGTAGTGGATGGTCTTTCTGAAACATTTGGTGAATGAGTTCTGTAGAACCCACCATTACTTGCATCATGACCCAAAGTAATCACGCTTCCATCTGACAAAACTGCAATATTTGGCCATCCGCTTCGCTGAGTAGGTTCAACTTTATCAGCTGAAGGAGTCATCCAATCTCCTTGGTCATTGCGATAATTGTAACCAGCACCACGACCGGGGAAACCTGCAGCTCCAGAAGGAGAAGTAGTCCAAGTTGCTACCATACTTCCCTGAGTTCCGGGAACTTTTACTAACCGATGAGGCATAGCATAGTTTGATTGCAAATCGTAGTAAGTTTCACCTATCGTTACAAAAGAGCTGTGATCCGCTGCTCTATTGGTAACTTGATTCTTTTTTGGTTTTGCAACATTGCCAGAGTTTAAGGCTTGGTCAAGAAATACCTTGCCCGCATTTTTTTCCAACTTCTGTGGACCACCATAAATTGCTCCATTCATCAATTTTGTATTGGTAGAAATCTGTGCCCCTGCCCAACCAAAAATTGATAATGAAATGATTGTTGTGTATAATCTTCTCATATTCCTGAATTTATTTTTACGAAATAAACCGAAATTTAACAAAGAAACCACGATTTGACTAAGATTCTTGTAAAAAGTTTACTTAAAAGAGCACTATTTACCTCTTCCGTTGAGTATACTCACAACTGTTTCTACCAATAAATCTCCATCTGAAGCATCGCCTTTATTGATTCCTTTTAATCGCATATCAAAGTATTTCAATTGATTCATCACCCATTCTAATTCTATCATTGGGAAATTTCTTTGAGCCGTTAAATATTCATCAACAAAATAAGGATTAACACCAAGGAATGAGGCAACATCATGTTTTGAAAAACTTTTAAGGGCCTTCATTGACATAATTTTTGAAAAATAGGAATTCAAAACGGCTGATGTTCTTAACATATCTCCTTTTTCAGAATTCTTTGCCATTTGATGCGCTATTTGTATAGACTTGTTGAAATTTCTTCTTGCCAAAGCACTTTGCAACTCGAATACGTTATATTCCCGATTGAACCCTACTTGTTCATCCACATGGTTTACTCGGATAAAATCGCCATCTACGGAACCCAATAATTTATTGAGTTCGTTTAAAATAGAGGGCAAATCAGCCCCTAATAAATCTAATAATCGATTCACCGCTTCTTGATCAAGTACTTTTCCTTTCTCTTTGGTATAATTAGGAAGCCAATCTCTAATCTGATAATCTCTTAGTTTACTAAAAGTAGCAGATGTAAATTTACTTGCAGCCTTTCCTGTTTTTGACCTTAAATCAAGTTTCCCTTTTCTAAAACTTAGCACAAGGACCGTAGTTGGTAGTGGGTTTTGCATATATGCTGCTAAACCATCTAATTCCTTCAAATCTTCTGCATCTTTAACGATTATAAGTTGGTAATCACTCATCATTGGAAAACGACGAGCCATACTCACAATATCTTGCACATTAGTTTCCTTACCATATAAAATCGTTTGGTTAAAACTTCTGGCAGATTCGGGTACTACACTATTCTCGATGAGTTTCGTAAGTTCATCAGTAAAATAAGTTTCTTCACCTTGTAGCACATAAACAGCAGAAAACTCTTTCATTCGAATACTACCTTGTATCGTTTGAAAACTTTTAACAGTGTCTGTACTTTTCGCCATTAATTGTAATTTTACCGCTGTGGATCGCCTCAATTTTCCAGATTATAATCTTAAAAATCGAATTGATGCTCAAAAAAACAGCATTTTTGATTTAGTCAGAAAAAAATTTATCCCCCTAACACCTGAGGAATGGGTAAGACAACACTGTATCGAGTTGCTCATCCAACAATATAATATCCCTACCGGACGCATTTCAGTTGAAAAGGGATTAAAATACCAGAGTCTTCAAAAAAGGTTTGATATACTTACACTTGACAAGGATGGAAGGACTCAAATATTGGTCGAATGTAAGGCACCAAAAGTAATATTAACAGAAAAAACATTGATTCAAGCGGGTGTATATAATTCAAAATTGGACAGTAAGTATATTTGGATTACTAACGGGAAAAATCACCTATGGATGGAAAGAAAAATGGAAAAATTTGACTTCATTTCATTTCCAACGCAGATAGGTTAACCAAATTTAACGTAAGTGAAAAAAATACTCGTTAGCTCCTTTCAAAATTTTAACCCAGTCATCAATGGTTGAATTTCTGTAAGGGTCAAAATCATAAACCCATTTATTCCAGTTCATTTCCCCAGAATGCAAACAAAATAAGTAATCATTAGCCTTAACTTGTGCATCTAAAATAAAATCTACACCATCAATAATTCCACTTCCTTCTATTTTATAATCCCCTACAATAGTTTTGGCATTAGTTTCCCAGATATCTTCAAATTTCAACGAATCGCATATGATGGTGGTGGTAAACTCTGAATTGGTAAATAGAGATTGGCTTTTTAACGTTGAATAACCATTAGATTGAAATATATGTTCACTAGAACCTTGTAGATAGTACCATTTATTGTTCAAATAAACACCAAATGAATCCAACCATGTTGTTGAAAGCTGATAATGTTTCTTTTCCTGATTATCTATTGTTTGTTGAATTTGTAATTTACCTCTTCTAATTAACCCATCTGAGCAGCCAAAACCTTTGCCAAAATCAATAACAACAACTTTAGTAGCTTGAAAATTTAGTGTATCAATGTTCACCGTTTTAGGAATTAATTGAAACTCCAAATTCAAATTAATTTTATTTAGTAAGTGGTGATTGGTCAATTCTATGTAAAGGGAACGAGCCACAAATTCAACAGAATCAACATCTTGAATTTCGTCGTTCTTCCTACAGGAATTCAGGACAAAAACGAAAAACAATGTAACTGTTGTAATTTTAAAACACAGATTCCTCATGGGATAGAAATTTCAAACTCTTTACCCCCTCTAATAACCTTTACGATGTTATTACATGCTTGATTATCAAATTCATCATAATCGATTAGAAATTGATCCTCATCAGACTTGAATGTAAATTGACCCGAGTGAAAAAAGTCGGAACATCCATATTCAATATTTTTTTGAAGAGGAACATCTATATTTAGTAACGCATTTTCACTATCATCAATATCAAATTCTATATTTCCTCCAAATTTAATTTGATCACCTAATAATCCTGGAGTTGACTCCCCTTTTTCCCATGAGCAGAAAAGATTCAAGTGCAGATAAGATTCGAATTTCTCATCCTCAACTTCTAGTTCACTGGATGAAATTTCCAATCCATTTATTGTTCTTTCCGATTGAATAGAACCATGAATTTTCATTTTATTTCCATTTACAGAAGTAATTTCAAAACCATCTTGAATCTCAATATTTGACGAACTTCCTACTTCTCTGTAATTGTAGTCAGTATAAATAATAACTATACCATTACGTAATTTTCTATCTAAGGCATTACTGGTATTATTGAAAGTAATTTTTAGTTCTATACCATCACCATCAATATATGAGGAATCTAAAATTTCAATATCGATATTTAGCTCTTCTTCTAAAGAATCTGCTAAGATTTTAGAATAGTTTAGATATTCATTTCGAGACTGAATATGATCTAAAATCTCCCAAGTAGCACTAACAGAGTTTAAACTAGCAACAACACCTCTAGGAATATTTAATTTAGTTTCAGGCTTATCAAAAATACGTTCACAAGCTCCCAACAAAAGAACTATCGTAAGCAATGCGCTTACCCTAAACGATGATGAAAACCAATTAATCAAAAGCTTTTATTAATACGACAAATATAAGTTAACTATCCCCTAAAATTAGTCATATTCATTAAGAGTATCTAAAATCATTTTACAAACCCATTTAATCTCTTCATTAGAAATTATCAACGGTGGGGCGATTCTAATGGCATTCATATTAAATAAAAACCAATCTGTAAAAATACGTTTAGCCAATAATTTTTGATTAAACTCAACAATATTTATATCAGTTGTTAAATGACACGCTAAGAGTAATCCACGGCCCTCAACTGTTTTTACTTTTTGATGAACTAAGAGTTCTTTAAATAATTGTGACTTCTCCTCAACTTTTAGTTGTTTAATGTTTTGGAAAACCCAATTATTTGCTGCAAAACCAGCAGCTGCAACTACAGGATGTCCACCGAAAGTTGTTATATGTCCTAATATAGGGTTGTGTGTAAAAGAGCTCATAATTTTTTCGGAAGTAACGACAGCCCCCATTGGCATTCCTCCACCTAGAGCCTTGCCGAGCAAAATAACATCAGGTTCAATTCCATAATGCATGTATGCAAAAGGCTTCCCGGTTCGGTAAAAACCCGTTTGTATTTCATCTACTATTAACAGAATATTATTTTTAGTACACCATTCACGAACATATCTGACAAATTCTAATGTAGCGGATAATGCGCCACGCTCAGATTGAATAAGTTCCATTACCACTGCCGCTATCCGAGATGGCTGTATATCTATTAGCTCATGTAAATTATTTTGATTAATGTAATAAATACCATTTAATAAAGGTTTGTAACGTTCTGTAAAATAGGAGTCATTCATTAAGGATAAAGGCCCTTGTGAACTACCGTGGTATGAATCATTTTGTGCGACAAATCCACTTTTCTTTGTGTATCGCTTAGCCAGCTTCATAGCTGTATCTGTAGCTTCCGAACCGGAATTCACGAAATATACACTATTCAAATTAGGAGACATATTTGAACATATCCAATGAGCATAATTAACTGTTTGGTCGTGTATTACCTCCCCATATACCATAACATGCATATTCCGGTCAATCTGATTCTTAACAGCATCAAGAACGTCAGGGTGTTGGTGTCCTACATTACTCACAGAAATACCAGCAATTAAATCTATGTATTTATTACCGTTATTGTCGTATAAATACATACCTTCCGCATGATTAATAACTAATCCGATGGGTTCGGGGTTCGTTTGTGCAAGATGTTTTAGAAAAAGCGAGCGAATTTGCATAAGGTTAAATTAGTACAAAAATAAAAAGCTCCGGTTAACCGGAGCTTTTTATAAAATTAAGAGAAACTCTTATTTAACGTTGTTAGTCAACTCAGCACCTGGCTTGAAACGTACAACAGTTTTTGCTGGAATATTGATTTCAGCACCTGTTTGTGGGTTACGTCCCTTACGTGCTCCTCTCTCAGAAGTTGAGAAAGTTCCAAATCCAACTAAAATTACTTTGTCGCCTGATTTTAAAGCGCCAGTAGTTCCATCGACGAAACTGTTCAATGCAGTTTGTGCTTGAGTCTTGGTGATACCAGCATCTGCTGCCATCTTTCCGATTAAATCTGATTTGTTCATTGTATTAATAAATTTGGTTTAGTTATCAGTACCAAAAGTATGAAACTCCACGTTATATGCAAATGCTAAGTGAAAAAAATAGTTATAAAAATTATACACTTACTATTAACAAATTTAATTATCAAGTATCAATTAATCTTTAATCAATTGATTTACTGCAACATACAGTATATTACTAGGAGTGCTTTTATTCCAAATAATTTTAGATTGTGAAAAGAAATTCACTCTATTTTCGTGAATTTCTTGAAGTTTTTTACGTATTTCTTCAACCGAAAGGCTTTCAAACATGGGCCTCAGAGCGAAAGAATTCTGAATTCTCTGTAAAATTATTTCTTGATCTGTGTTCAAAAAAAGGGTTAAACCATGATTTAATACCCATTTCATATTGTCTGAATGGGCAACAGTACCACCCCCACAGGATATTATCCTTTTTTCAATTTGATCTGATTCTCTCAAAATTTGAGTTTCTAGATTTCTAAAAGATTCTTCTCCGAATTCTTTGAAATATTGATAAATACTTAAACCTGTTTTTTCGACTATTGCTTCATCTATATCAAGGAATCCAACTCCCATTTTCTCAGCCAACCATTTCCCAATTGTTGTTTTACCAGAAGCGGGCATTCCTATTATATATAAATTTTTCTTCATTAATGTTTTAAACGAGGATCGATCCAAACATACATTAATTCTGTTAATGAGTGAATAATGAAAAACACACATGCTGTGAATAATACTCCACCCATTACTATTGGAAAATCACTTTGCTGTAGTGCTTCAATAGTTACTTTACCTAATCCTTTCCATTGAAAAATATATTCAGTAAAGAAAGACCCTGCTAGCAAACTACTAAACCATCCTCCTATAGATGTTATTATTGGATTTAATGCATTTGGAAAAGCATGTCTCCAAATGACTACACTTTCATTTAACCCTTTTGCTTTCGCTAATTGAATGTAATCTTGGTTTAAAATTTCAACCATAGTATTTCGTGTTAACTGAATAAAAACAGCTACTGGTCTAATACCTAAAGCCACCGCTGGGAGTATCAGATGATCCAATCGCAATGAATAATTTTCTCCTAGCGCATCTAATTCATAAAGCGAACCAGTCATTGATAGGCCCGTAAAGTCATGTAAAACAAACCCAAATATCCAGGAAAAGAGCATTGCTGAAAAAAAAGAAGGAATAGAAATTCCCAAAGTCGAAAACCCCACAATGGTATAATCTAATTTTGAATTCGCCTTAAGCGCGGCCAATACTCCAAGAGGAATACCTATTATTCCTGCGACAATTAATGCAGCTAAAGCAAGCACGGCGGTACCACCAAATGCTCCCCATAAAATAGCTGAAACTTGTTGTTGAGTTTGAAAGGATTTTCTCATGTAAGGTAATTTTACCCACAATTGATAATTATTACTTGGAGTAAGGCAAAGACCTTTTATTCCTTTGGGTGTTTTGGATTCTGCGTAAATTGAAATTACTGAAACATCATTGAGATATCCCAAAGCTTGAACATAAACGGGCTCATCTAATCCTAGTTCTTCAACTATAGCTTCACGGGTACTATTGTCTGTTCTTTGTCCACTTAATATTTGTTCAGGACCTGGAAGGGCTTGGAATAGAATAAAAACTAGCAAAACTAAACCTACTACTACCGATAATAATTGTATTATTCTAGAGAGTAGATTTTTAAACATAAATTCATTGCAATTATTTAATGGCACTTAGTTCTTCCACAGATGGAAGATTGTTTCCACTCCACTTTTTAATCACCGTACTTCCTTTGAATAAATATAGTGTTGGATTGTAACGCGCCATAGTCATTAACATTTTTTGATCTGCAGCATAAAACACAAATGGCAGTCGGTATTTTTCTTTAAACTGTTTGGCAGGATCTAATGACGAAGACGATAATGCATAAAAGGCCCATTTCTTATTCTGTGAAGTATGATATAAATCTATCATGTCTCTTAAACTGCCAGTATCCATTGTATTCAAAAACGGTGCTATAAACATTAGTTGGTATCCCCCAAAATTCAACATTTCATCTTTTAAATCGGTACCAGATTCTTGATCGTAAATGGCAAAATCATGAATAGGCGATTTATATCCTTCAATAATTAATTTACGATCCTGACGGATGAACTTAAAGCCGTCCTTTACTGCTTGGCTGTATCCCTTAATATCCACTTTAACAGAGTCGCTTCCTTTTTGCATTACAAATTTTATTTCAATACTGTCAGAAGCTCTTTCTCCATCTGGAATATTTTCCATTACATATTTTATATCATTTCCAACCTTATATGGAAGAAAATCCCATACGGGAAGATATTGATAACAATAAACTCCAAAGAATAATGTTCCAATAGAAAACAGCACCATTAAACCATCTGCTTTATTTTCTCTTATCAGGCAAACTGATTTTTTTCTAAAGAGAATGAGAAATAAGATAATAACAGACAATACAACATCTTTTTTGAACGAATCCCATGGTTTCAATTTTAAAAAATCTCCAAAACAACCACAATCAGTTACCTTATTAAAATAGGCCGAATAGAATGTTAAAAATGTAAAAAAGCCAATTAGCAATGCTGTTATTAATAACACCCAATTGATTTGCCATCCTAAAACCAACGCAAATCCTAAAATAACCTCAAGCGCACAGAAGAGAACGCTAAAATACAAACTATAATCTTTACACGATTTAAAAAAACCATTTAACGCCGATTGTTCCTTTATATAAGTATTTAGCTGAACAGTCCAATTTTTTGTTTTTATTGTATCAATTTCAAAGTTAGCCGTCAATAATTGCTTATCACCGTTCTCCTTGAGTAAAACTAGTTCAGCTTTTTGCAATATTGTGTTACTATCTAGCTCAACTTCAGATTCTAAATACATTTCATTCCCGTATTGCCACCTAACGGCAAATCCAGATGCGGAATCGCCCGAGACCGAAGCAGATATATTCTTTTCGTTATCAAAGGTATATAATGTATATGTAGCCGAGTTTGAAACACCATCATGGTTGTATATTGTAAATTTTACTGAATCCTGAACTGTTGCTACATCATCAGCAAACACATCGAAATACTCATCTAGCTTAATTGCGAAACCAGACGGGTCATTTAATTTTACCGCACCCGAAAAAATAAATAAGGCTCCTGTTAAGACTCTAAGAAAATTATAAAAATACTTCATCATTATTGGTTGTTTTTATCAATTCTGATTAAAGCAAATATCGCATAATTCATTATATCTTGGTAGTTTGCAACCACTCCTTCACTCGCAATTGTCTTTCCTTTATTATCCTCGATTTGTTTAATTCTCGAAAGCTTAACTAAAATCATATCAGTAAAACTACTTATACGCATTTCTCGCCATACCTCACTGTAATCGCTATTTTTTAGTGTCATCAGATCTAATGTAGTTTGCGCCCAATAATCGTATCTGCTCATTAACTTATTCAAAGATGTATCTTCATCGTAGTTATTTTCTTCAGATTGAATCATTGCCATTAAAGCGTAATTAACAATTCCCATGAATTCCCCGTAGATATCATCTCCTACGTTATTGGAGCCGGTGCTTTCGATATTTCTAATTCTTTGAGCTTTAATAAAGAGCTGGTCAGTTAAGCTGCTTGGACGGAAGAGTGTCCAAGACGGACCATAATCGGTATTTTTGGCTGAAAAAATTTTCTTACAATTTAAAATTACCGCTTCGTATTGATCCTTAGTTTTCGACATTCAGACAAAGATATTAATCGTAATTGTTAAATCATCGATTATTAACTATATTTCAACTAGCAATTATTTCATGGAATCATTTAAAAAACTATTTAGCAATCTTAACAAACAGCAGCAACAAGCCGTTAGTACCATTGAAGGTCCAGTTATGGTTATTGCTGGACCAGGAACAGGGAAAACTCAAATATTAGCAGCAAGAATTTTAAATATTTTAGAGAAAACACAAATCGCACCTGAAAATATTCTATGTCTTACCTATACAGACGCCGGTAGCAATGCCATGAAAGAACGATTAAGCCAGTTTATGGGAACTGACGCTTACAGAGTAAATATTCATACATTCCATAGCCTATGCAATAAAATAATTTCTGATTACCCTGAACACTTTTCAATGAAAGAGCTGCGTGTGATGGATGATCTGGAAAGAATTGAATTAATTGAATCCATCAGAGACTCACTCCCACATGATTCTAAACTAAAAACCTACTCTGAATATAACCAAAGTACTCAAGAAACGTTCCATAAACTTTGGAATATAATGCAGGAATTAAATCTTTCACCTCAGTTACTCACAGAATACGTTGATGAGTTTAAGAATATTGAAATATTTAAAGAAACATTCCCAGACACACTGTATAAGAGAAATTACAAAGAATTCCAAGTAGGTGATCTTAATGAAAAAAAAGCGAAAGATTATTTTGATAGATGGGAAAAACTCATAGAAGCAGCAGAGCTTAAATCAAAATACACCCAGATCAAAGAAGAAAAAGGAGTTTATGAATTCAGTGACATGATTGACTGGGTCTATAAAAAGTTAAGTGAAGATGTAGATTTTAAGCATGAAATTCAAGAGCGCTATCAATATGTATTAGTTGATGAGTTTCAAGATACTAGCAAGATACAATCTGATATCTTGGATTTACTAATTGACTTTTGGGATGATAATCCCAATTGTTTTGTGGTTGGAGACGACGATCAAAGCATCTATGCTTTTCAGGGAGCCCTAGTTTCGAATATGTTGCGTTTCAAGACTAAATATGAGAGGAATCTTGAGGTAGTAATACTAACCGAAAATTACCGAAGCTCACAAGAAATTTTAGATGCTTCTGGTAGGCTTATTTCGAAAAACCAGGAGAGGTTAGTTAATTCTAATCCTGCTTACAATAAAACTTTAATAAAAGGCCAAAATGGTCCTAATGAAAATTACTCAAATATACCATTTCGAATTCAACAGTACGGAAACAAATTCCAAGAGGCTGCAAGTATATCCTACGAAATAAAGGATATGATTGAAAATCAGGGTATTAATCCGAATGAAATTGCTCTATTATATTCTAAACATAAAGCAGCTGAAGAATATATTGAACTTTTCCGCGAGCTTGATATACCATTTGTTTTAAATAAGAGCATCAATATTTTAGAAGAACCAATAATACATCTGCTTGAAAACTGGTTAAATTATTTACAGGCAGAAATCAATGTTCCCAATTCGGGCGAATATTTGTTATATCCAATTCTATTGAGCGAATTATATTCATTCAACCCTTATTCGCTGAACAGGTTATCATCTCACATCTATAAACTTGGTAGAGAAAAATACAAAAAGACACAAACGAGATATACTTGGAGAGAGCATATCCACTTAATACTTCACGACAAAATTAAATATGACTATTTAGAAAAAAAAGAAAAAGAGACACTCAAAATATTATGGAATAATAAAGAAAAATGGATTAAGCTGGCAGCAACAGAAAATACAAACATACTTATATCGATGATTATTTCCGAAGGTGGATTTATAGAGTATGCCGCAAAATCTTCAGATTCTATATGGAATATGGAAGTTCTACATTCCTTTTTAGAATTTGTAAGATCACAATGTGAAAGAAACCCTAATCTAAGTTTACAAGAATTAATGACAAAATTTAGGGCTATGGAACATTCTGGAGTTGCTGTAAAGCTAGAGAAAAGACTTGGAAATTCTTCCGGTGTTCAATTTTACACAGCACATTCATCAAAAGGTTTAGAATTTCAATACGTATATATTATTCAATCTACATCCAATATGTGGGTGAGTGCGAGAAATGCAGCTAGTCCATACAGGATTAAGAATCTTCTTGAAGCTCACAAACGTAGAATCGCCGGTTCCCAAACTGAAGACCAAATATTGGAAGAAAAACGACGTTTATTTTTTGTTGCAGTAACACGAGCTAAAAAAGAAGTTAGAATATCATATCCTGCAATGAAATTTGGCGCTAGAAGCAATACTGAACAAGCAGCAGTGTTTATTGGTGAGTCATATCCCAATTTTTTTTTAGGAAAAGAAATAAAATCAGAAGAAATTACCCACGATGCGCAAACAAAGGCACAGAAATATATTCTAAGTCACAATGGAAAACCGTTCTTGAAAAAGGTTCAGAAAGAGTGGCTAGAAGAGAGAATTGCTGAATTTGTATTTTCTCCTTCTTCTCTAAATAGTATATTAAAGTGCGGAATTCAATTTTTCTATGGTCAACTCGTTAGAATACCTTCCCCGCCAAGTGAATATGCTTCTTATGGAACAGCAATGCATGGGACTCTCAGGAAATTAATTGAAGATTGGGTAAAAAAGAAAAAATGGCCTACTGAAGAAGAATTTACGGAAGTTTTCGAGTATCAGATGAGTAAGGAAAGAGGGAATTTTACAGACAAACAGTTCAATAACAGACTGCAACAAGGAAAGTCAATCATTCCAAATTTTCTTGGTCAAAAAAAGGAGGATTACATGGATTACCCCGATGTAAAAACAGAGTTTCCCCTAAGATCTATGATAGGGAATGTTTCATTAAAAGGGAGTATTGATAAACTTATTATTAGAGGCCACCAAGTAAGTGTAGTAGACTATAAAACCAGCAAGCTAAGTAATATAAAAAAGCATACTGAAGTACCCAAAACTAATGAACCCAAAGATATACCAAGTTCTTATTGGTTTCAAATTGGGGTATATGCATTGATGATTAATGAAAATCCCGAATACAGATGGAATTGTAGTACAGGCGCAATTGAATCATTGATTGAGGATGAGGATGGAATATTTAATAACTATCCACTCCAATACACAAAAGATAACTTTGAATTAATACGCGCATGGATAATGATTGCGCAAGATTTACTGGAGAGTAAGGAATTTTTAAAGGGGTGTGGAAAGGAAAATTGTACTTATTGCAATTTTGCGTTGGAAACTGGATTAGCGGAAATTTTCAAGGATGATAATTCTAGCTAATTCCTGTATTCAAATCTAATTTTCTACAAGCTTTCTCTGAACAAAGTTCCTCGGCTTTTTTTCTACTTTTATTAGATTCTGTAAACCAGTTTTCGCCTTCAACTTCCAAAGTTACCCGGTGCCTATCGTCTTTTTTTGTTTCATCAAATTCATGAATCCAATTAATACTTTTCTGCTGTTTCTGGGCCCATTTCATGAATACTGCTTTATATGAAACTGCTGTAGACATGAGTTTATCAATATCTAAATATTGATCAACAAGTCGATGAATAATGAACCATTGTGCTTTCTTATAACCTCTATCTAAATATATGGCTCCAATTAATGCCTCAAGCGCATTACCACCAATACTTTTCATCGCACTTCGGTTTCTCTTTAATTCATCTTTAACGTTCATATATTCCAATAGACCCATTTTTTTTGCTAAATCACTCATTTGCTCGCGATTAACTATTCGGGTTCTCATTTCAGTTAGGAATCCTTCATCTCTCTTTGGGAATCTATTAAAAAGTACTTCGGCAATAACGGCATCTAGAATAGCATCACCTAAAAATTCAAGTCTCTCATTACTCAGATGAATAGTATCAGAATGAAATGAGTTGATTTCCCCAACTGAGGAATGAGTTAAAGCCTCTTTATAAATGGCATGGCGTATAGGACGAATTCCCGTTAAACGGTAAATCCATCGTCGTAAATCATTATGAAACAAAATACTCAACGAAGGTTAATCCTCGTATTTTTTGAAGATAACAGAAGCGTTATGACCTCCAAATCCAAAAGTATTACTAAGAGCAGCTCTAACCGTTTTACGTTCTGCTTTGTTTAATGTTAGGTTCAATTTTGAATCTATTTCAGGATCTTCAACTTTATGGTTAATCGTTGGGGGTACTATGTCATCTTGAACTGCCATGACACAAGCCACAGCTTCTACTGCCCCGGCACCACCTAATAGATGTCCTGTTTGGCTCTTTGTAGAGCTTATGTTTAAATCATACACATCTTCTCCAAATACCGACTTTATTGCTTTAATTTCAGCAATATCACCTAATGGAGTACTAGTACCGTGTACGTTTATGTAATCGATGTCTTTTGAAGACATGCCGGCCTCTTCCAATGCCATATTCATTACGTTCATTGCACCCAAACCTTCAGGGTGTGGCGCTGTTAAATGATACGCATCAGCAGTCATTCCACCGCCAACCAATTCAGCATAAATTTTTGCACCTCTAGCTTTAGCATGTTCAAGATCTTCGAGAACTATTGATGCACCTCCCTCTCCCATTACAAATCCATCACGAGTTTTATCGAATGGACGTGAAGCAGTAGCGAAGTCATCATTTCTCTCACTTAATGCCTTCATGTTGGAAAATCCTCCAACAGACGGTTCATTAACGCATGCTTCTGAACCACCAGATACAACAACATCTGCTTTTCCTAAACGGATAAGATTAAAGGCATCGATTAATGCATGTGTTGATGAAGCGCAAGCGGAAACGGTTCCATAATTTGGACCTCGAAATTTGTGTTTTATTGATATAAAACCTGCCGCTATATCAATAATCATCTTAGGAATAAAAAAAGGCGAGAAACGCGGAGTTCCATCGCCCTTTGAATGATCCATTACCTCTTTGTAGAAAGTCGTTAAGCCACCGATTCCCGCACCCCAAACTACACCAATTCTGTCTAGATTGTGGTTTGCATTTAAAAATCCACTATCCGCAATAGCTTCATCTGAACAAACCATAGCATATTGAGTGAAGGGATCCATCTTGCGCACTTCTTTACGATCAAAATGAGCAGCAGGATCAAAATCCTTCAATTCACATGCAAACTTTACTTTGTAATTGGTGGAATCAAAACGCGTAATAAGACCTGCACCACTGGTACCTTCTACTAACGCTTTCCAATAATCTTGGAGATTGTTTCCAATGGGTGTAAGAGCACCCATCCCTGTGACAACAACCCTCTTGAGTTGCATAGATTTAGTTCTTGTGTTCCTGGATGTAACTTACAGCCTCTCCTACTGTTTGGATCTTCTCTGCCTGATCATCTGGAATGCTAATATCGAACTCTTTTTCAAATTCCATAATTAACTCCACTGTATCAAGTGAGTCTGCTCCTAAATCATTAGTGAAACTAGCCTCCGGATTTACTTCGGCTTCATCAACGCCCAACTTATCGACGATGATAGCGGTTACTTTTTCTGCAATTTCTGACATGGTTAGTATTTGATTTTTGCGCTACAAAGAAACATTTTTTTCTTGAGATGCCGACGAAAAATTTATTTTTGTGTGTAAAATTGTCTGTAAAACGCTACAAATCGTCTGTATCCCTTTATGGTAGTGACTTCGTGATTGTTGGAATTCACACGAATGAACCACCATATAAACTATCATGGTGTCTAAATGACACTTTTATGTGGGATTTTGTGTGCGAAAAAGTACCATTTGCGGTAAATTTGCCTGAGAAATTAGTATCAATGCATGCAGAATACCACTATCAAGGATCAGAATTGAACCCAAGATTATGGTTATTACAAAATCAGGGTTCTGAATTACGACTGGTAAATCAAAAACCTATTCCCGATTACTTTCTCATTGTTGAAAAGGAATTTGCCGAATTAAGAAATTGGGAAGAAATGATGAGAAATGTAAACGGTGTTCAGCATGCTTATACATATCCAGAGAAAATTGCTCAAAAAATGCACTGGGTATACAACTTAAAACACTTGATAAAAGAATAAAATGTTTGTCGACAACTTCAATAAAACTAAAATCGTAGCGACCATTGGTCCTGCCAGTAGCTCAGAAGAAAATTTAGAAAAATTAATTCTTGCAGGAGTAGATGTATGTAGATTAAACTTCTCGCATGGAGCACATGAGATCCACAAAGAAGTTGCTGATCGAATCAGGAAAATAAATAAAAAATTAGGTACACATGTTGCAATACTTCAAGATCTTCAAGGACCGAAACTACGAATTGGCAAAGTTGATGGTGTAATCAACCTAGAAGCGGGGAAAACAATTCTAGTAACTACTGAAAAATCACTGTCAACTGCAGAAAAGCTTTCTGTAAGTTACGAAAAGCTAGCAATAGAAGCGCGTGTAGGTGACCGAATCCTTTTAAATGACGGTAAATTAGAATTAAAAGTTACCGAGATTATTTCTAATACACTACTGAATACCGAAATAATTAATGGTGGAGATTTAACTTCAAATAAAGGTTTTAACCTACCCAATACACTTATTAGTGCTCCTTGTTTAACTGAAAAAGACATCGCAGATCTAGAATTCGGATTGGAGTTGGATGTAGATTGGATTGCACTTTCTTTTGTCAGAACTGCAGAAGATGTAATTTTCTTAAAGAACTTAATCTCTCAAAAAGGTGGCAGAGCGAAGGTCATCGCCAAAATTGAAAAACCAGAGGCTATTGAAAACTTCGATAGTATTGTAAAAATAACTGATGCGGTAATGGTAGCAAGAGGAGATCTAGGTGTGGAAATTCCTTTACAGAAGGTGCCTATGGTACAAAAACAGGTTGTTCAAAAATGTTTAGAAAACGCAAAACCTGTAATTATCGCTACACAAATGATGGAAAGCATGATAGAAGATAGCATGCCTACGAGAGCCGAAATTACTGATGTTGCTAATGCAGTTTTAGACGGGGCAGACGCTGTGATGCTGTCAGCAGAAACATCAGTTGGTAAATATCCTATTCGAGTTGTAGAGATAATGAATAGTATTATTGCTGACATCGAAAAAGAAGAAGATGCTTATTACAAAGGTGTTAAACCAAACTCTAGTTCACCAACTTTTCCAAGTGATGAGATCTGCTTCACTGCCGTAAGAATGAGCGATCATTTGTCGGCATCTGCAATTGTAGGTATGACAAAAAGCGGATATACAGCTTTTAAAATTGCGAGTTACAGACCTGAAGCTAACGTTTTTATTTTCACAGATAATGTACCTTTGTTAAATACATTAAATTTGGTTTGGGGAGTTCGAGGATTTCATTACGACAGATATGTTAGTACTGATGAAACTTTCGAAGATGTTATTAGAACTTTAAAAGATAACAAAGTTGCACAGATTGGCGATTTTGTTATTAACTGCGCCAGCATGCCCCTCAAAAAGAAGCAAAGAACTAATACAATAAAAATTAGTTTAGTTGAGTAATTTATCCTTTAGGTTTTTTATAAACGGGAACTGTACTACAAGGTTCTCCGTACATTATAGACTGAGCAATTGGCATTAGTTTTTCAGTAATCTTCATGTAAGCTGAAGGACTTACATGTACATCTCCACAACCTTTAATCACAACCCTTTCACCTTCATATTGTTTCCAATCTTCTTTTTCAATCTGTCTTGCCCACAATTCATTAGCCATTGCTTCAGGAGTCCCAAAATAAACAGAACGTGCAATTCCAGTTAATTTTGAAGAAATCAGCATAAAAGCCCATGTAGGAATGATTGCATCTACACTAGAAAAAATAGCAACATTTGCATTTTGAAACTGTTGCCAATTAAAATCTTTAACCAAAGCTCTAAAATCTTTCTCTTTTAAAACCATTTCCATAAACAAAGCTTGTTTGATGTCCCATGACATCATTTCGCCTTCAGGAATAATTTTTTCCAGATTTATAGTTTTAATTCCAGAATTAGCAACTCTATTGACTAATGCATCATCCATAATTCAAATTTAACCACAAAAGGAACATCAGACAAAGAATACACGAAGTTAAATTTTACTCAAATGCAGAACTGTTTCACCCGGATTAGTGACTGGTGAAATTTTCAATAAGTCTATCGACTTGTAAGTGAATCTCCATGTTCTATTAAATAATTCAAACGGCTTTAGTCCAGAAATATTAAGTGTTAGTCTCGAATAATCTTCATTAGTCTGCCACGTCCCCACATATTTTGTTCCATTTGCCAGTATTTCTAAGGGCCCGTTGAAAAAGGTTTCTTTTTTCAGGTTTATTTCGTAATCGGCGTAAGTTGGAGTTATATTATTTCCTGTGCTATCGATAGCTAGAGTAATTTGGGTTGGTTTATTTAAAACATAATATTCAAATAAAAGACCTAGTGTATTTTGACTAGTATCCAAATCGCTGGTATCAATTTGTTGCGTATCATTATTCACAGTGTCAGTTTTTTTACAAGACCAATTAGGAATAAATGCTAAATAAATTAGCAATAACCAAACTGTAATTAAACCGCCGTATTTTAACATATTACACCAAAACTATAATAAAATGAAATAATCTACAAATTGGAATTACGTCCTCATTACTGCATTTTTGTTGTATGATAAGGAAGGCCCTAATCCTGATAACTATATTTATGTTCAGTAGCAAAAGCAAATCACAGATCAACTACAAAGTAGAAATTAACGCTCCCCACACGCATTATGCGCATGTTACTTTAGAATTTCCAGTAACTGCTGGAAGTCAAAATATTGTTGGAATTCCTGTTTGGACACCAGGAAGTTATCTAATTCGTGAATTTGCCAAGTCTATTGAATCAGTTTCAGTTAAATATCAAAATGGACATAGTATTAGAGTAAATAAATTAACAAAAAATCAATGGGAATTTATCTCCGAAAATGACGGAACTATTTCAGTTGAATATGATATTTATTGCCATGAATTTAGCGCCAGAACAACCTACATTAATGCAGAGCAAGCCCTATTAAATAATGCATCCTTGTTGATGTTTATAAAGGGCAGAGAAAATCAAGGCGGCTTTGTTGCCATTACTTTCCCTGAAAATTCTTGGAATAATACAGAATCTTCCTTGCCAAAGATCAAAGAGACATCTAAATCGGTAAGTTTTGAGTTTGATAATTACGATATTTTGGTTGACTCCCCCATTCAACTAGGTAATTTTGATACTTTTGATTTTGAAGTTGCCGGTGTAAATCATCGAGTTGCATTAGTAGGATATAACAATGCCGATCAGCAGAAATTGCGTAACGACATGAAAACGGTTTGTAGTACCATGTTCAATATTGTTGGAGAATTTCCTTGTGAACATAAACCGTGTAGATCTTATCTGTTTATTATTCAAAATGTTGAATCCGGAGGAGGTGGCATCGAACACTTAAATAGTACGGTTCTAGTCATGCCGAGACTAGCCTATGCCAATCCTAATAGATATCAATCATTTCTTAATTTAGTGGCCCATGAATATTTCCATTTATGGAACGTAAAACGCATACGCCCTATTGAACTTGGACCATTCAATTACAACGAAGAAAACTACACGCACTCCCTGTGGGTAGCAGAAGGAATAACTTCTTACTATGATGAATTAGCTCTTTATCGAGCTGGCTATATAGAAAAAGAGGAGCTGTTAAATATCCTAGCAAAGTATATCAACAGACACGAAAACAGACCAGGGAAAGATTACAGCAGTTTGAGCGAAATGAGTGTAGACGCCTGGATAAAAGAGTATAGACCAAATGAGAATTCAGCAAACAGCACTTACTCGTACTATTCAAAAGGATTTATTGCTGGTATGCTGTTGGATATGAAAATTTCAGAAGCGTCAGGAGGTAAAAACAATCTAGACGATGTATTTAGGAAATTGTACAAAGAATTCTACTTGGCAAAATCTATTGGCGGTAAAATTGGAACTGGATATACTGTTGAAGAATTTGAATCAGTTTGTTCTAATGTTGCAGGTAGTGATTTGAGTACTTTTTTTGATCTTTGGATAAGAAGTAGTGTACAGCCAGATTATGCAGAGGCTTTTGACGCAGTCGGTGTAAATGCCATTATTAACAACGTTGATTTGGCAGATTGGGGAGTTCGAACTAAATCGAATAAAGTAGAATATATTAATCGAAATGGCATGGCTCGAATAATTGGACTTAATGTTGGAGATGAAATTTTATCATTAAATATGCTTCGCGTAAATGATGATCTAAATTCTCTTTGGTCATCATTGGGGCAGCCGAATGAAGTTGAAATTTTATATTCTAGAGATGGCATTATTGGAAGAGCTTCTTCAAAAGATTTTAATCCACTGAAAAGTTTTGAAATTGAATTATCACCACAGGAAAATATGAGTTCAAAAAAGTTAAAGGTTCAAGGATCTTGGTTAAAACGATAGTTCTGTTAAAATGAATATAATTTCTAAAGGCGAATTATTAAATCTGACCCAACAGATTTTTGAACAAGCGGGTTTTACAGAAAAAGATGCTAATCATTGTGCAGATGTGCTGGTTTTTGCAGATGTTCGTGGCATAGATAGTCATGGAGTTGCAAGAATTCCAGGTTATTTAAGACTAATTGAAGCTGGAAGAATCAATCCTAATCCTAAATTCAAATGGAATATTAGAAAGAGTACTACAGGAACTCTTGATGCTGATGGAGCAATAGGACTTATTTCTGCATCAAAAGCTATGGAAAGAACAATTGACATGTGTGATCAATTTGGTTCAGGTTGGATAGCGATAAAAAACTCAAATCACTTCGGAGTAGCTTCTTACCACGCTACTTTAGGATTTGCCAAAAAATATATGGGTTTTGCAATGACCAACGCAAGCCCACTAGTAGTACCGGCTGGTGGTAAACAAAGAATGCTTGGGACAAACCCTATTTGTATTGCCATCCCTGGAAAAGATGGCAATGACTTTATCCTAGACATGGCAACTTCAGCAGCTGCAAATGGGAAATTAGAAATTGCCCAAAGGAGTGGACTAGGAATTCCAAAAGGATGGGCTATTGATAAAGATGGTATTGAAACCCAATCTGCAGATGCATTAAAAAATGGTGGAGCATTATTACCCTTGGGGAGCAGTGATGAAACTGGAATGCATAAAGGGTTCGGACTAGGTAGCTGGGTAGATATTTTTTCGGGAGTTTTATCGGGCTCAGCATTCGGACCTTGGTGTCCCCCATTTGTTGCATTTTTAGAGTCCAAGCCTAATGCACCTGGTAAAGGTTTAGGTCATTTTATAGGTTGTTGGGATTTGGATGGATTTCAAAATTCAGATGTGATCCAAGAAAATTTAAAAATTTGGAAAGAATCATTTATTCAAAGCGAACCTGTAAATTCTAAAATTCCTGTAATGGTTCCTGGAGATCCAGAAAAAAAACTTCAACAGAAACGAGAAAAAGAAGGTATTCCATTAAATTCGAACGTAATTAAAACATTAGAGAAAATTTGCTCCAAAAATCATATTAAATCACCGTTTTAATGGAAAAACAACAAAGAAATAAACTTATTGTAGCAATTCTATTTATTTCATTAATCACAGTTGCATCTGTTTGGGCATATATTACAATTCTCATGCCTGTACGAGAGTACCGTAAAACTACAGGTAAAAAGTATACACAAAAGAAAGCTTATAAAACAGAATACCTTAGAATTCAAGATTCCTTACTGGAGGCAAAAAAGCTCAAAAACCAGCGAAAATAAAATTCTTAGAGACTTGGTTACTCTACCCGAACCATTTCTCTACCAAAGATTTTGCAAATGTCTTATCATTAATCTTTTCTTCAAGATCGTTATCAATGATATGTTGAATGAATTTATCATTCTTCTCCCCCGCTAAAAGTGCCTCGCGATATGGGTCATTACTGAAAGTTACACGCTCATATTGAGTTCTGTATTCACCGGGCAATGCATCAACTAACTTTTTCTCTATGGATTTTTTATGCAAGAAATCGGGTAACCCAACTAAGTCTCTCATTTCAACAAAATTTTGTATTGCTAAATCTGCAATAGCATCCGCATTTGGCTTTCTGCTTTTTTGATACTCATTTAATATATTGTTCCAATCACCACCAATTTCTTCAATACATTGATCTAAAATTACACAATCCTCAAATGAGCAGTTCATTCCTTGACCATAGAAAGGAACAATAGCATGAGCGGCATCGCCCATTAAAGCTGACCTATTCTTAACCCAAGGGTAAGTTCTCATCGTTGATAAATGACCAATTGGGTTATTTCTAAAATCCTCTAAAAGTTTGGGCATCATAGAAATAGAGTCTGGAAAATAGGTTTGGAAAAATTCCATTACTTCTTCGTCATTGTTTAAATGCTCAAAACTGACTTCCCCCTCATAAGGGAGGAATAATGTACATGTAAAGTTTCCCCCAGGGTTGGGCAGGGCAATCATCATAAATGAAGAACGCGGCCAAATATGTAATGCTTTTTCTTCCATTTGAAAAGTGGAATTAGGACCAGGAACGATCTCCAATTCTTTGTAACCATGCGATTGATAGTCTTGAGAAAAATCATGTCGTGGGTTGCGAATCATAGCATCTCTCAATGCAGAAAATGCTCCATCCGTGGCTAAAAACACGTCTCCTTTAACATCATATTTTTCACCTTTTTCATTTTCAAAAGTTGCTATATTTTCATCCAAATTTATATTAACACACTTTTGATTAAAGTACATATGAATATTGGAATATTTATCTGCAAGTTGGAGTAGTTTGATATTCAACTCCCCGCGTGAAACAGAATAAATGGCTTGATCATCTCGACCGTATGCTTGGTAGTTCAAATCTCCAGAAACACTGTGCATCATTCTACCATACATCGGGATGGATATGGATAAAATTTCATCTACGAGTCCCACTTTTTCAAGGGCAGTAATTCCTCGCGTAGAAAGTGCTAAATTAATACTTCTACCTCCTTGGTATTGACCAGTTCTCATATCATCTCGTCGTTCATAAAGATGCACCTCATAACCACGTTTAGCCAAATAAATTGACATTAAACTTCCCGCTAATCCGCCACCTACTAAAACAATTTTTTCACCCATAGTTACAAATTTAGCAATCACATTGAGGATTCCTTGAAAAATAATGCCATTTTTGTTTAATCAAGATGCGTTTTTTTAGAACTCCAAAATGGTTTCGACTCTTATGGCCTCAATATGAGTGGAACATTAAAAATGCAACAAAATCTATATATTTAACATTTGACGATGGCCCTCACCCCGAAATTACCCCTTGGGTGCTTGATGTGTTGGATAAATTCAATGCAAAAGCAACATTTTTTGTCGTTGGAGAAAACGCAAAAAAATATCCGCAAACTATTGATAAGATAATTGAAAAAGGCCATAAAGTAGAAAATCATACATTCCATCATGTGAAAGGATGGAACACCTCTATTTCAGAATATGAAAAAAACATTGTTGAGTGTGATAGCTGTATACCATATAGAACCACGAAATATTTTCGTCCTCCGTATGGTAGGATTACCCAGAAACAAGGAAAACAGCTAATAAATAAAGGGTACCAAATAGTTATGTGGTCTCTACTTACCTACGATTATGACAAAAAACTCAACCTTAAAAGAGCATCAAAAGCTATAAATTCCAAAACTCAGTCCGGCGATATTGTGGTTTTTCATGATAGTGAGAAAGCAGAAAAACAGTTGAAATTTCTACTCCCAAAGTATTTAGAAAATATTAATTCAAAGGGGTTTGAAATATTAAGTTTACCCTAAAAACTGTTTATGGAGATTTTGAAGATTCTTGAATTCTTGATATTTTTAATAGGTGTAAGTTACATTCTAATACAATGTTGGCAAACCATCACTCTGATACGATATAAATCTATAAACACAGATTATCGGCGCAAAGAATCAGAACTTCCAACTGTCACTATTTTGGTTGCTTGCAGAAACGAAGAACACAACATTGAAAATTGTTTGCGATCGTTAATTGATCTAAACTACCCAAAAGAAAAATTAAAAATACTTGTTGGCAATGACCAAAGTGAAGATAATACATTAAAAATTGCTCGGCAGTTTGAAAGCAAATATGATTTTATCCAGGTTATTGATATTCAAGAAGACTCTACTGGTTTAAAAGCAAAATCACGAGTGATGGCACAATTGGATAAGCATGCAGTAGGAGACTATTATTTAGTTACAGATGCTGATGTATGTGTTAATTCCAATTGGATTTTAGGCTTACTATCAAATATGAACGAAGAAATTGGAGTTGCAAGTGGTACAACGATGGTAAAATCTAATGGTATTGGAGGATTGTTTCAAGAAATTGATTGGGCTTATTTCATGGGACTATTGAATGTAATTTCCTATTCTGGTGTACCAGCCACTGCTGTTGGTAATAATATGATTATTAGAAAAGATGCTTATTGGCAAACTGGGGGATATAGCAAAATACGTTTTTCAATTACAGAGGATTACAAATTATACAAGGAAGTATGTGATAAAGGATGGAAATGGAATAACATAATGAATAACGATGTGTTAGGTTATTCAGAAAAAACAAATGGTTTTATCCCATTATTACATCAGCGAAAAAGATGGTTATCTGGAGGCAAAGAGCTACCATGGTATTGGTGGATATTGTTTGGGATTTATGGTGCATATTATTTTGTATCAGTTGCATTAGTTTTAATCTTTCTATTAAAATTTCCAGTTGATAATTATCTACTATTAATTCCGGTTATAAAGTGGGGATTACAAAGTATCCAAATCTTTAATATTTACAGACATTTATCTCAAAAGCCCCCTAACCTATTAAAATTAATTATTTATGAATTTTATTTAACCTTGATAACTATTTCAACGGCAATATTTTTTGTTCTTCCTGTAAAAACCAATTGGAAAGATAGGAAGTATTAATTACAAACTTTAAAATATTCAGGATTTCCACAACATGTGGAATTGATTACCATAGATAAAACCAATAAGTTCCTTTTAATTTGTATTTAATATGCAATCGATTCAAGAGGATTATAACACCCAACGTGAATTGCTAAAGATTTCAGAATACGGAAGAAGTATTCAAGACTATGTTCAACATATCAAAACAATTGATAGTAAGGAAGAAAGGACAAAATGGGTTGAAGCATTAGTCAGTGTCATGGCTACATTAAATCCGGAGATTAAAAAACAATCGAATTATCAAGAGGTTTTATGGGGTCATGTTTATCAAATTAGTGATTTTAGTTTAGATATTCATTCTCCATACCCCCTACCCACAGCGGAAGAAGTTCAAAGGAAACCTGCCGCTATTGGGTATCCAAACACCGTTATTAGATTTCGATTTTACGGGAGAAACCTCCAAAATATGATTGAAAAGGTTACTGAAATTGAGGACGAGAACCTGAAAGAAGATTTAGTTAACCTTATTGCTTCATACATGTATAATTCTTGTAAAATTTGGAATGATGAAAATCTAAGTAATGAAGTATTAGCTGAACACTTAAGTACCCTTTCAAGAGGTAAATTAAGAATTGCAGGAGCAGATCTAGTGGTATCAGCTGATGCAAGTAAAAACGTACACAAACGGAATAATAATTTCAATAGAAATTCAAACTTTAGAAAAAATAAAAAGAACAATAATCGAGGTAAAAACTACCGTAGATATTAATATCCATGTCTTATTTTGAAATTGAAGGTGGTCATCACTTAGAAGGAGAAATCACCCCACAAGGAGCCAAAAACGAAGCACTTCAGGTATTGTGCGCTGTATTATTAACGGCAGATATCGTTACTATTAAAAACATCCCCGAGATCAGAGATGTATTGAAATTAATTGATCTACTTCGCGACCTCGGAGTTAAAATTGAACGACTATCAAAAGGAGAATATACATTCCAAAGTGATAATGTAGACTTAGCCTATTTAGATAGTCAAGATTTTAAAAAGAAGGGATCTGCCTTACGTGGCTCAATTATGATTGTAGGTCCTTTGCTCGCGAGATTTGGGAAGGGGTATATACCTAGTCCTGGTGGCGATAAAATCGGCCGTCGGAGACTGGATACGCATTTTGAAGGTTTTATTGCTTTAGGGGCAGAATTTGAGTTCCTCAAAAAGGATAGTTTCTACAAAGTACATGGAGATAAACTAAAGGGAACGTTCCACCATTTAGATGAAGCCTCTGTAACAGGAACGGCCAATATTTTAATGTCTGCAGTTATGGCAAAAGGCATAACAACATTGTACAATGCAGCTTGTGAACCATATGTTCAACAACTGTGCAAGATGCTTGTGCGAATGGGAGCTAAAATTGATGGTATTGGTTCAAATAAATTAATTATTGAGGGAGTAAATACAATGAATGGCTGCGAGCACACATGTTTACCCGATATGATTGAAATTGGTAGTTTTATAGGAATGGCTGCAATTACTCAAAGTAATATCACATTAAAAAATTGTGGCATCGAGCATTTGGGAATAATCCCCAAAACATTCCAGAGACTTGGTATCAATTTAGAAATACAAGGAGACAATATTCATATACCTGGACAGGAGCATTACGAAATAGATAGTTTTATTGACGGCTCAATACTAACAATTTCGGATCAAATATGGCCAGGATTCACGCCCGATCTTATTTCTATCGCACTTGTAACAGCAACTCAAGCTAGAGGAACAGTATTAATACATCAGAAAATGTTTGAGAGTAGGCTGTTTTTTGTAGATAATCTTATCGATATGGGCGCACAAATAATATTGTGTGATCCGCATCGTGCGACTGTAATTGGTTTAGATCGTAAAACACAATTAAGAGGAATAACCATGTCTTCACCAGATATTCGTGCAGGAGTGGCCTTATTAATTGCCGCTATGAGCGCAAGAGGAAAAAGCACTATAAGAAATATTGAACAAATTGACAGAGGTTACGAGAGAATAGAAGAACGTTTGAACCCCCTAGGAGCTCGTATTACACGATTTGAAACTAATTGATATTGGTAGTAAATCCCATGTAGAAATTCATACCAGAGTATTTCGAAACTCTAAAAGCTGATAAAATATTATCGGTCCCGAAATACAATGAATGTATCCGAAGAAATCCACCAAGTCCAAAGTCATTGTAGTTATGAAATGAGGATATAGGAAGACTTAATTCAAACCATTTATGTTCAAATCTCGGAACTATTACTAATGAACTATTTTCTAACCAATTATTTTCTCCTTGGAATTGAACTCTTTGTTGCCATAGCATCCCCACATATAGATTTTTAAATACTTTGTAGTCTGCTTGTAGTTGTACCGAAGATGGGAGACTGACTGTAGTTTTTTCAGTACTTTCCTTTAATGCTCCTGAATTTCGTGCATATTCTATTGTGTATTGTAATACCGCATCAGACCCTTGCGATGCTGCCGTTATAAACTCAGGTTCTAATAAAGACATTTCTACTGGGATGGTTCCATCTATTGCATAGTTTTTATTTGAATTATTATATGTAACGTCACCAATATCTAATATTGCCAATCCTACTTTAAGATTATAATCCTTTGCATTAACCCCATTTTGTAAGTCAGTAGACATATTATGCCCAAACTCCATTGCTATGCCGGCATCAAAGCCTAATCCAAAGCCACGAATACTACCAAAATTTGGTAGACTTCCAGAAATTGCTCCTTTAAAAATCTGATTTAAAAGATTATTATCTGTATAACTCATATTCATAGTCCCAGATTCTAATCGAATTGAGTTAGCGCCATCTACAGAAAAGTTAACTCCGGTATTTTTTAAATTAAAACTTCCTAAACCCAGAATGCCTTTTAATGCGCCGCCAATTGACAAACGATAGGCTTTAGTATTTACTACACGATACGAAAGCACCGCTGATATTTCTTGATATGAATTTGCACTAATGTCTAATTTATTTGCAGCAAACTCAGCGATATCCAAGGGTGCAGTTGTATCTAGCAACTTTGTTACCCAAGAAGCCATTTCAGGAGACATTTTATTTATGGTAAAATTGGATCTCGTACGAGTGGCCGTGGCCCAAACGAGCCTACCATAAGTGTTTGCATATGATGGGCCCCTATATTCTAAATTCATTGCACCTGAAATTTCATTTACTGAGTTATCAGAATTTAACCAATTTTTATCCCAAGCGATGTCTCCATTAGCATCACGATACTCATCGCCTACAGAACCAGTTGCTAAACTCCACAATGAAAATGGTGCCTCCAAGGAGAGGTAGTTATTATTCATATCAAAACCAACAGCGGAAATATTTGCAGATCTCCTTGACGGCATTAATCCTGCAAGCGCTGGGTTTGTATAAATCGAATTCACACCACTAAAATTTGACCCTTGTAAGCCAAAAAACATTTGTGAAAATACATTTTGAACGAATAAAGTTGAAAAAGCAAATAAGCTTAACTTCAGTTTTGTCATTTTACGAAAATAAAAAAAGGCGCTGATAATCAGCGCCTTTTCGGTATTGTTATTCAATTATTATTGTACAATAAACTTCGAGGACTGAGTTCCAAAGTTTGAAATTACGGAAACAGTATAAATACCTGCAGTGAAGTTTTCTGTTGAAATAAGCATTTCGTTAATTCCTTTGTTATAAGCTCCCTCATTGATAGTTGACACTACCTTACCATTTATGTCACGAACTATTGCGTGAACATTAGAGCTCTTCTCTAGATTGAAAAGCACCCCTACTTCAGAGGCCGTACTTGCTGGATTCGGAACAACCTTCAACTGAGAAATTCCATTATTGAATTTACTCACTGACATATTATCTGTGGTAATTGCAAAATCACAATCTAACATTGTAGTTGTAGTGTAAGCTGTAGTCGGTAGATAAGATTTCCAACCATTAATTGTTTGTCCATCTGCAATGCTAGAAATTGTCCAGAATGTATTGTTTAATCTCCATAATGTTAAAATGTCTTGCGCATGGTTTTCCCAATAAGAAACACGTACACCATAACCGTTTAACTTTGGAGTAAAGCTTGCAGGATCATTCCAGTTGATGAATGTATCACCCAGGTTTGGCTTAATCATTGGTTTGAATGTAATAGCAAATCCAGTTACGTTGGCTGAGACATCAGCACCTGAAGTTGATAGTGAGTTAAAATTTTCTGGAACCATTTTAACCAAACGACCGAACAATTGACCCTCTTCAAAATTAACAGAGTCTGCCCATTCAGTTGTTAACAAAATAGTGTCTGTTGCTACAGCTGCAGTATTTAAACGGGTGGACGGTACATATTTGTCTACATCTGGGCTCATATTACGATTTGAACCATTACGAGTAAAAGCACGCATAGTCATACCATTAAAATCAAAATATTGAACAAAAACAGTATCGACTACCTCTTCATTACCATTTCCTAAATCCACAGAATCTGTGTTTCTTACATAAAATTGTAAGAAGTAAATAGTATCAATTTTATATGGATTGTATCGAGTTAAAACGGGTTTACCAATAGCAAAATATGAACTATCTTTTGGATCAAAAGAGGATCCCAAAACGTGAACAAAATTATGTGAAGGAGATGGCTCATTTGTAGTTTGATCTGTGTAGATAGTTACCGCATTAGAATCCTCAGAAATCCAACGTACATAGGATGAAGGGTTTCCTAACATCCAATTTTCACCATAAGCAGAAACAAAGCTGTAAACATCCGACATGCTTTCTGCACGTGTAACTACTTTTTTACCTGTCGCTTTATCCACGCTAATAATACCGGGGTTCATATCTTCGGCATAAATTCGCGGACCTTGAAGTGCTTGAGCACTTAGAACTGCACAACTTAATGCAGCGAATCCTGTTAAGAGTAATCTTTTCATTTCGATAGTATAAGAAATTAATTTACTTCAAATATAATGGTTAAGACTCGATTTTCACCAAAATCAGTAGTTCTAACCATTACTTTAGATGCTATTTTTTTTGTAATAATTACAAAAGACGATTAAATATCCCCTTGAATAGGTCGGATTAAAATTTCCTCAATATTTGAGAATTCATTTATTTCATAGGCATTATAGATTGACTTGGCCACATCTGATGCTCTCATAAATCTTGATTCAGGAATTCCCGCTTCAGACCATGAATCAGTATAAGTAGCACCTGGAAGTATAGCACTAACCCTTATTCCATCAACCTTACCTTCTTCTCTAAGTGATTTTGAGAAACCCATTAATGCATACTTCGAAACTGAATATCCTCCACCTGCAGCATAAGCAGTAATACTAGCAATACTGCACATATTAAATATGTGTGATCTATCATTTTTTGGAAAATAGTTCCATAACCCTCTAGTAATATGGTATGCCGAAAAGAAATTTAAATCCATTTGGTATTTCATTTGCCCTTCAGGTTCATCTATCAATCTTCCTGGCTGAAATGTACCTGCATTATTGACGAGAACATTTACATTTGAGGTTTTGGATTTCACAAAATCTACAAAATCTAAACAATCTTTTTTAATAGATAGATCCGCTTTAAAAAAATCTACTGAGATTTTTTTTTCTGATGTTAAGGATTGTGCAAGCTTTTCAAGTGATTTTTGATTTCTTCCACAAATAATAAGGTTAAAGCCGTGGCTTGCAAATTCATGGGCAACGGCTTTACCAATACCTCGACTTCCTCCTGTTATAATTGCTATTTTATTCATAACTATATTTTTAGAGGAAGTTGCTAAAATTTAGTCTTCCTCGTCGCTGTCATCTACATCCTCGGACATAGAATCAGAGCTTGAATCTTCTGTTGCATTCGATCTGATTAAATCATCCAAATCTTCATCTGACAAAATCTCCTTTGCTCGAGCGCTCAATTTAACTAAATAAATTCGATCTTCGGTTTCCATTCGAACGGCGGTAATAATTTCGCCCTTAGCGTTAGGAAATCGAATCGTTTGGCCTACAATCCCTTGAGGGAATGTTTCACTGAAAAGCTCCATCAACTCTGGAGAGAGCTTTTGATAATCTATTACGACTTTCGGCTTGTCCATGACCGTTTATAAATTGTCGTAAAATTAATTCCATTACAGCAAATGAAATCACAACAATTATTCACAAAATAATCAACACTTTTTTAGTGTTTAATTTTCTTGAATTCTATCCATTCATGGATACTAAGAACTCAAGATTATCTTGGGTATTGTGCATGTATTTCAGGAAAGTATTCATTGCTTCTTCTGGGTTCATATCAGCCAAGTAATTCCTTAATACCCACATTCTCTGTAAAGTGCTCTTATCAATTAACAAATCTTCACGTCGAGTACTTGAAGACATAATATCAATTGCGGGATAAATTCTCTTATTAGACAAACGTCTATCAAGTTGGAGTTCCATGTTTCCCGTTCCCTTAAACTCTTCAAAAATCACCTCATCCATTTTTGACCCAGTTTCTGTAAGAGCTGTGGCGATTATAGTTAGAGAGCCGCCATTCTCAATATTTCGGGCCGCACCAAAAAATCTTTTAGGTTTATGTAATGCGTTAGCGTCAACACCTCCGGATAATATCTTTCCTGATGCCGGTTGCGCCGTATTGAATGCTCGTGCTAATCTCGTTATTGAGTCTAATAAAATTACCACATCATGACCAGATTCAACCAAACGCTTAGCTTTTTCAAGAACAATATTTGTTAACTTCACATGTTTATCAGCGGGCTCATCAAATGTGCTAGCAACTACCTCTGCTCTCACACTTCTAGCCATGTCTGTTACCTCTTCAGGACGCTCATCTATCAGCAAAATCATCATATATACCTCTGGGTGATTTTTTGCAATAGCATTTGCAATACCTTTCAGTATCCATGTTTTACCTGTTTTTGGTTGAGCAACAATTAACCCTCTTTGACCTTTACCAATGGGTGATACTAAATCAATTATTCTATTTGAGTAAGATTTTGGATCATCGCATAAATTTAATTTTTCCTCTGGAAATAATGGTGTTAAATGTTCAAATGCAACACGATCACGAACTTCCTCAACGCTTTTACCATTAACGGAATCTATGGTAACTAAGCAGAAATATTTTTCATTGTCCTTTGGAGGGCGAATACTTCCTTTTATTGTGTCACCAACTTTAAGACCATTTTGCTTAATCATGTAACTAGGAACATAAACATCATCAGGCGAGGCCATATAATTATAGTCTGGAGAACGAAGAAAACCATAGCCATCTGATACTGTTTCTAATACTCCCTGCGTTGTAACTACTCCTTCCATCTCCATAATAGTATTAAGCAGTTCTTTGCGTTTTTTATCTTCTTGATATTCTTCTTTTTCTACTTTTTGTTCACTATCGGACTTAGCATCAGAATCATTGGAATCATTATCTTGACGCCTATTCTTACTAATAATTCTACGCTTTGGCTTTTCCTGAGAATCTGATTGTGCAACCTGGTTATTATTAGATTCAGTGGCTTCATTAAAATCCTTTCTGATTCTATCAGGCACCGAATTCTCGAAATTTTCTGTATCTAACGAATTAGATTCTTCTTCAGTATTGCTTGGATTATTTTCATTTTCATTGGACACAGCTTTAACCACCCTTTTACGCTTTCTTTTTTCCTTGGGTGTTTCTGCGGAAGTCGATAGATTTGATACAGCAGATGATTCGTTATTTGAATCTGCGTTAGCAATATTGGTTATTGCTTCAATAAGTTCATTCTTTTTTTTCTGTGAGGCATTTTCTACACCTAAAGTTTCTGCGAGAGTGCGCAATTCGGCAACACTCTTCTTCCTAAAGTCGGGAGATTCCGTCATAATAACTACACTAATCTAAATAAGGAATTTTCAATAAATTTTTTTTGAGATGTCAAGAAGTGAGAAACTCTCTTCTAACTGTGTGCAATAATAAACCAAAAAACTAAATTCCAAAAAAAAGTAGAGAATTTTTAATCGTACTGCTCGAAAAAATATTGTCTGCGATTAAATCCTAGTGCTTTTAATTCATTTCTTGCTTCTTTACACATTTCTTTCCATCCGCATACATAAATGCGGGCATCTCCCAGTGATTTCAGTATACTTTTATACTGAGAATGCACATAACCTGTCGATATGCTTGGTAGCGACTGACGGCTTAAAACAGGAATAAATTTAAATCTATTTGAATTTACTACAATTTCTTCGAAATACTTGCGATACAAAATATCACTTTCAACCCTGTTGCCATAAACCAAATAGATTTCATTATTCGACTTTTTAAGAACCTCGTGTATCATACTCAAAAATGGAGCGATGCCCGTTCCCGTAGCGACAAAAACATGAGGAAGACTTAAACTTATGTCATCACTTTTTATTGTAAAATTACCTTGGGGTTGGCTACATCCAAGGGTATCTCCAACTTGTAAATTAAATAACCAAGGTGTAAAAACTCCATTTTCGTTAAGCGCAATACATAATTCTAGTTCTGTAGAGCTTTGCATAACAGAAGCGATTGAATAACTTCTATTTCTATTTGGATACTCCCATTTCTCATTTTCTAGCACAACAAATTGACCAGGTAAAAATGCATCAAAGGAAGAAGAAACTGGCTCTAAAAAAAAGCGCTTTACTCTGGGGCTCTCTTCTATAATTTGATGAATTCTAACTTTCACTTCTACAAAGAAACATTAAAAATAAAAATTGGTTTCGTATTTTCGTCCGAATGCAGTGGACAACCTATTTATGGATGGCTTTAGGAGGTGGCCTAGGCACACTACTCAGAGGGGTAACAAATAAATGGCTCCCATTTGAAACGTCATCATTTGCTTGGGGCACCTTTTCAGTTAATATGATTGGTTGTTTTTTGATTGGTTTTTTATGGGGGAAAATTGAATCAGTAACATTGAAATATTTCTTAGTGACAGGAGTTTTAGGTGGACTCACTACATTCTCCGGAATGGGATTAGAGTTATTCCGTTATTTCAACGATAAAGCCTTTGGTTTAATGGCCATTTATGGATTTTTATCCCTGGCGATTGGTATATTTATGGTATGGTTAGGGCAAAAGTTGGTTTAATATTTATCTTTCTTTTGGGATGTTCTCAAATCCTATTTGGTAGTAAAATTCTAATACCGATGGATGAATCCCAAAAAAATCATCTAAAAGCCTATGGCATTGCTTATTGGCTATTGGAGAAACAAAATACTGAAGTATTGTGGCTTTTGAATTATCGGGGAGGAAGCTTTTCAACGGAATACAGTTCATCAATTGAAACAGAATGTAAAACTAGAGGGGTTTCTTTTGAAGTTATTTCAGAATCGGAATCAAATTCCATTGAAACTACAATTTCTAACCCATCGGTAAATATGAATATGGTGAAACTTTTAACTGCTCCAAAAATTGCAGTTTATTCACCGAAAACCAAACAACCATGGGACGATGCAGTAACACTAGTTTTAACATACGCAGAGATACCATATACAGTTATTTACGACGACGAAGTATTGAATAACAAACTGCCTGAATATGACTGGCTTCACTTACATCACGAAGACTTCACTGGTCAATACGGTAAATTTTGGGCTTCATACGCAAATGCTCCGTGGTATAAATCTCAAGTTGAAGAAACAGAGTCAATGGCAAGGAAGCACGGTTTCAGCAGTGCTCGGGAGTTAAAACGTGAAGTAGTAAGAAAGATTCGTGACTTTTGTCTGGGTGGTGGATTTTTATTTGCGATGTGCAGTGCCACAGATACCTATGACATTGCACTTGCCGCACAAGAAACAGATATCTGTGAGGTGATGTTTGATGGTGATCCTGCTGCTCCCAATGCCCAAAGCCAGCTCAACTATGAATCTTGTTTTGCATTTAAAAACTTCACATTAGAGAATAACCCCTATGTTTATGAATATTCCGATATTGATGTAAATCCTGTATTACGGAATGTAAAAGAAGAAAATGATTTATTTACACTATTTGATTATTCCGCAAAGTGGGATTTGATACCAAGTATTTTATGTCAAAATCATACCCGAACAATTCGTGGATTCATGGGTCAAACAACGGCTTTTCACAAAGACTTAGTTAAAAGTGATGTTTTAGTGATGGGTGAAAATGCGTTACTCGAAGAAGCAAGGTATATCCATGGGTCTATGGGAAAAGGAACTTGGACTTTTTACGGAGGCCATGATCCTGAAGATTATCAGCATCATGTAGGAGAACCACCCACAGATTTAAACTTACATCCCAACAGCCCTGGCTACCGTCTAATTTTAAACAATATACTATTTCCGTCTGCTCAAAAATCAAAACAGAAAACTTGATTCGTAAATCCTCATTTATTACACATTTACCATTTGGGATAATCCTAATTCTTGCAGCAATTCTCAGAATATGGGATATTCATGAATTCCCTATGGACTCTGATGAGTTGGGATCATTGTTTAGGGCATTAGAAAACCCTGATTTCAGTAATCATATTGCAAATGGAGTGATGATTGATGGTCACCCGGCTGGAGTTCAAACAATAATCTGGGTGTTAAGCTCATACTTCAAATCTGAAGTTTCATTTAAAATCGTTTGGCTGTGCTTTAGTCTACTAAACTCAATATTGATATATACATTAACCACAAAGCTTACTAATAGACCTATTGCCTTATTAAGTTCTATTTTTTGGAGTTTTCTACACTTTCCAATCGATATGAGTATCTGGGTAAGGCCATACGAGATGGCCTTATTTTTTGAATTACTTTTCTTTTATTCACTTTTGGCGCTGCCAATTAAGAGAAAATACCATTTTATCGTTTTAGGAATTAGTTTGGGGTTAACTGGGTACATGCACTATTTCGCATTACTCACTTCAATTATAGGATTATTAGTTTTCACTAAATTGGGTAAAAAACAAGAGATTTTCAATTCATTGAAAATTCTTGGTATTGCCGCATTATTACAAATTCCAGCACTTGGTATTTGGTCGCAACATTTTTTTAATGAAAAAGGGCTTAGTTGGCTTGGCAAACCCGAAATAGGATTCTTGTTTGATCATTTGTATTTCATCTTTAACCAATCAAATTTAGTTAGTCTTAGTATCTTGATATTAGTAGGTATTTCTATCCATTTTCATTTGAGAAATAATTGGGAAAATATCCCCTGGAAGTTGCTTTTTATATTTCTCCTTGCCTTTGGTGTGGTTTGGGGATATTCATATTGGATAAAACCAATTATTCAACATCATGTTCTTTATTTCATGCTCCCCTTTTTGTTAATATTCTTATCGCATTGGATCATTAATGCCTCACCAAAATGGTATCGAATAACAATTTTATCTATTTTACCTTTAATATTAATTCAAAGTTTCCTGATAGAAAACAATCATTATTCAAACTGTAAACTAGACAAATATCACTCTCCTTTATTACAATTGTCCGTTATTAAATCTAACAATACAAAAACTCCAATTCTATTTGATGGGCCTCAAGATATTATTGATTACAAACGCAAGCAATTTCCAGAACTAAATCTGATAAATGTAAATACTTTTGATTGGGACAATTGCTACAATCAAATTGCTGAAGAATCTATGGATTCATTCTATGTGGTAACTAACTCTGGAAGTAATGACCGATTCCTACCCTATCTAACTGAAGTTTTCAACCCAATTCATATTCCACTTACTCAAAATGGATTTTATACTTTTCCAGGTAGTCAGATCAATTTATTTTCAAAGTCGAATCACAACAAAGAACCTTACAACTCGAAAAAAATAAGCATTAAGGCGGACAGCAATTATTTACTACCATTTTCTGAACTTGCAACTAAGTTTAATGGTATACAAAAAAATGACTTGATTTATATCAGATGCATAGATTCTCTGAAGGGCGAAAGGCATTTAGTATCTGCAATTTTTACGCCTATTTTCAACAAGGCTTTAAGACAAAATGACTATCGATTTACTTCAAACACAAAGCGCATTAATGACTCCATTGTAATCCATTCTGTTAAGTTGAGCGATATTCCTAATTGGAATAATGAGAGCACACTCAGGATTTCATATGAAAACAAGAATAGCAGTACTTCCAACTACGAATTTGATATGAGTATTACAATGCAAAAGGGGAATCCCTTTTTATATGGAATACCCCCGAATCAAATACTGTCGTTGAATTAATTTTATAGCCTAGGCTTAACAATGGTAAATACTCGTGACAAGTTAAATCCTAGTCGTATTCCTACATTGTTCCACTGCTCAGTTGTATTACTAATAAATTGTGTTTCGTTTAAACCAATGCTGTTGGTTAGCTGAAACTGAAATACATGCCCCCCTGTTTCAACATCCATTCCCACAGAAAAACTATTGTACACATTGCCTTTGTTCGTTAACACAGGTATGTATTCAAGGTTAATACTGCTCCTTGGAGTGATTTTTTGACGCATTCCAATTCCTAATGCCCATTGCTGTTCATAATAAGTCCATGGTCCTGTGGTGATAGGATTTCTTGCATTTGTTAACCATGTTGGTGCAATTTCTACCGATAAATCTTCGGTAAATTTTCTACCAATAATTAATTGACCAAAGAATGATGATCTATCTAGTTGGGTTTTGGAATCGTGTGCAGAACCGAGTAAATATTGAGCTCCTCCAAGGGCAATTAATGTAACTGGAATAGAGTTATCTGTATTTTGCTGAAGAATCCGATACTTTAAAAAGGCATCTAAATTTTTATTTCCTAGAACATTACTTCTTCCCATAGAAATCATCAAATTATCAACTATTCCATATTCTAATCCAAATCTAACGGTGGCTTGATCAAGACCAAAGGCTTCTACCGGGCCATTATTGATTGAACCAAAACGATGCATCATTTTAAAATCAAGCACACCAAAATCTGTAATTTCTAAACTCTGAAGGTTCACTACTTTGGTTGTTTTGAAGGCATAATCAACCGGATATACTTGTTTTTCTTCATCTCCAAGTAAATCAAAATCATCATCTTGGGCATTGAGGAAAACTGTATTCAAAAAGAATACTGCAATTAATAATTTTCTTACCATCTTCTTATTAAATTAAAGCCCAAACAAAATTGATCTATACTTGCGAAAGTGGGATCAGTTACTAAAAAGTACGGTTCATTCATTGATCTAGAGTTCGTAAGATTAATTTGAAAAACGTGGCGTGGGGTAAAATATTCAAACCCAATTCCATAGGAGGGTGTTGATTTTTCGTAAGGCTTGTTAATTCCTTGAATAATGGTGCTCGCCTCCGCCGTCAAAGCTAATTTTGGAATTAACTGTAATCTAGAATACGCGGAAATTACAGGCATGGTATTCGACCTATCACTAGCATCAACCAAATTAAAGTGAACCACTCCTGGAGATACTCCGAGAACTAAATTTTCACCCGCTTGATAAGATGCGAGTAGTTGATTGGTAAACATCATTCGATGCGTAAAGAAATATGGATCCAGTCCCCAATCTGCATTTCTCCTGCCGTCCACGGCTAAATCAGACAACAAACTCAATTGAAACTTCTTATCAAAACCACCTATTAAATTCCATTTGGCATAGGAGTTATAGGTTTTTTGAAGTGATGATCTCCCTGCTCCAATTGTTAATCTATTACCTACGGCAAAATCAAAACCAATACGCATACTGTTGAGGTTATCAATACCCCAAAGGTTTTCTGCTCCAGAGGAGATGGTTCCAAAACGATGTTGTATGGACACTTCAAAAGTCCCTTTTGGTAGTGTTGCAGTTGTTTGTCCGGTAATTAGCCTTAAACTTTTAAAGTTGGCACTTGTTTCAGGCAGTGGTTTATCGAAGTCAGCCACTTTAACTGGAGCTTGCTCCACAATTATATTTACAGAATCTGAATTATTCTTCTGGGTATATGTATCATTATTTCCTCCAAACAATGAAACGATGGGCGCCAGGATATAGGTTGCAAACCATTTAGATATCGATATTGTGTTCATGGTTTCATTCCTTGATTAATCCAAGATTGTATTAAATTAATTTTACAATTAGAGAGTTTTGAATCATTTTTTGGCATGTTACTCGCAGTTCCATCCCAAAGTATAGAACCCATAAATTTGCCTCGATTTTGGTTTACGTAATCAACCGTTGTTTGAAAATCATATATCTCAATACCCGCTGAAGGATTATTTCCTGAATGACAACGAGCACATCTCCTTGAAATAATTTGTTCGATATTTATCCCATATGTCACTGAAGAAGTATCGCATTCATTATCGCCATACAAATCTTCAACATTATCGTTATAACAAGCTGAAATAACTGTAACAAAAACAATTAAAACAACGGCTATTTTAGTTTTCAGGACATCCATCTTGTATCCATTTTTGAAGTTGTTTAATCTCACAATCGGTCATTATTTGAGAATTACCTGGAGGCATTAATGGGTAACCATTACCATATAACACACCCATTAACTTTCCTGAAGTTCCGATAGATTTCATTGCAGAATGTAAACTCAAATCTAAATTACCGGAAGCCCCTGGGTAGGTATGACATCCTATACAATACTTTGTGACTAAGGGAGTAACTGCTTGAGAGTAGGTATACACATTTGAATCGCAATCGCTGCTGCAGTTCATGCCATTTTCTGCCCCGCCTGCAATCCAGGCTTTGATAATTGCTTTTTGATCGGCTGACATAGGATTTTTCGGTGGCATTTCATTTTCTAAAATTACCTCATATAATTCAGAACCGTCAGGGTTACCTGCTTTCACTCCTTTTCGGGTGATTGTTGCGTAATTAGTAAGGACATATCCATCTTCTGCTGTAGCCGCATCATGACAACCGCTTGTTGCACAATTGGAAACAATCAGCGGTAAAACATCACGTTCAAAACAAATAGAATCGGAATCTACAGTAGGGATTACTTCATGTTTACAAGACATGAAAAATAAAGGAGCAGCAAATGCAATAAAGGCAAGGCTGTTAAAAGAATTCATAGTTTTGATTCGTTTTTACTTAGATTTTTTGGGTTCTAGTTTTGCTTCG
Source organism: Bacteroidota bacterium (assembly GCA_030830065.1). Classification (GTDB taxonomy): domain Bacteria; phylum Bacteroidota; class Bacteroidia; order NS11-12g; family UBA955; genus VMCP01. The sequence continues at coordinate 45,376 of JAURNR010000029.1, forward strand.
AAATGAATGGTGATTCTATTAGATATCTGGTTAATATTATTTTTTGGAATCGCGATTTTATAGTCGCTCAATAGTACATCAAAGTTTCCAGACATGACCACTTCATTTTTATTTTTTTGTATTGTTCCGGTAGCAGAAATTTCTTTTTCAACACCATGCATTTTCATTACACCCGATACTTTAACTTCCTGTTCTCCATCTTTGAGTTTGAAGTTTTCTGGTTCAATTACTGATCCTTTAAAGTCGGCATTAGGATATTTGCTGGACTCCATATAATTCTCTTGAAAGTGGGTTTGCATTAATTTTTTCTCAAATTCAAAAGAGTTAACTGGGACACGAAACTGAACTTTCCCTTTGTTGGTAAAAGCAATTGTTGGTTGATGATTAATAGCCTCGAATTCTTCAAAATCTGTTTTGCTCACAAATCTAATGTGTGCATCAGTACTTTTGTAAACTTGAGATGATGCTGCTCCTACAAAGAATATAGAAGCCATAAGGAGGATGATTGAATATTTTTTCATTTGAATTATTTTTTGATTGAACAACGACTAAAACTTACAATGATTTCAGATAATAAGTCATCGGGATCGTCTGGAAGTGATATGCCGTTAAATTTACATTGGCATGTAACTGAATCTCTTTCTTTAATATTTTGCAAATCGATATTTTGTGAAGGATCAAAAGCGGCTCTAACGATTACCGTTTCATCAGTATTTACATCGAGTTTGATCTCACTTTGGGAATCATCAATCTTAATCGAAGATACATCTCCGCTAAACTGAATTACTTTATCTACATATTTTGAGTTGAACAGGCTGTCATTTGTTTCAATTCCTTCATTTACTAAATCTTCAATTGATAATGTAAAATCCGCATTCCCATCTGCAATTTTAGCGGTTGGCTGAAACCAAAAGAATAGACCAGTTATTCCCGCTATCGCTACAAGAATTAAAACAATTAATCCAACTTTTTTCATAATAAGGGTTTAGTTTTGTTGTAATGTTCACTTATACTAACAAAAATAAGATGATTTACCCCCAAAAAGTTTGCATTTTTTTTACTTTTTTATTTGCAATAAATATCAATTGGGGACAGCAAGACATTGAAATTCATACTGCTAAAAAGATTTATTGCGTAAATGATTCTTTCAATAATGTGGAATGTTTTGCTGTAAAAAACGGGATTATTCAATTTACAGGAAGCATTGATTCAGCAAAAAATAAATTTCCAAATGCCAAAATCATTAAGCATCGTGGATATATATTTCCAGGTTTTAATGATGCACATTGTCACTTTCTAGCTTATTGTAGAGGCATAGAAGAATTGCAATTATTTGGCACAACGTCTAAACACGATATACGTAAAAAACTAAAAAAGTTTGCCTGTAAACATAGAAAACGTAAATGGATTATTGGCAGAGGTTGGGATCAAAACATTTGGCCAGAGAACAATTTCCCCACTCATAGCGACCTCAAGGGTGCCACTGAAATTCCAACTTGCTTGAGCCGTGTTGATGGACATGCTATTTGGCTAAACAAGGCAGCTTTAGAATCTCTTAATTTAAATTACGACACTACAATAGTTGGAGGTGAAATATTAAAGCTAGCAGATGGTTCACCGAGTGGAGTATTCATTGATAAAGCGGCAGATTGGATTCAAGAAATCATTCCAAATATGGATGAAGACCTATTAATAAAAGCGTTAAAATGTGGAACTGAAGATATTATAAAGGCAGGTATAACCTCAATTTCAGAAGCTGGACTAAGTTTTAATCAGATTAATTTCTTACATCGCATGCAAGAATTAGGGATACTGCCAATTAGAATCAATGCAATGCTGAGTTCAAGCCAAGAAAATTTAAATCATATTAGTAAGGGTGATTTACCAAAAACCGAAAAGTTAAGGGTTCGATCAATGAAATTTTATCTTGATGGCGCACTAGGTTCCCGGGGAGCATTACTTAAACATGATTATTGCGACCGTTTACATCATAAAGGGTTACAGCTAATGGATGCTAATGAATTTAGATATTACGCTAATTTTTTAATGCAGAAAAACTATCAAGTATGTGTACATGCAATTGGAGACAGCGCAAATAAAATTGTGATTGATGCATTCACAAATACTTTAGTCCCTGATTTTGATGCCCGTTGGAGAATTGAACACGCACAGATAGTAGATCTTGAAGATGTAAAAAAGTTAAAAAACTATAGTGTGATTCCTTCAATTCAGCCAACTCATGCAACATCAGATGCGCCATGGGCGTTTGAACGATTATGCAACTCAAAAGATGGTCATAACCCTCAAGAGGGAGCATATGCATACAAGACCTGGTTAGATTCCATGGGATATGTTGCCTTGGGCACTGATTTCCCTGTTGAAGGAATAAGTCCAATTGCTACATTCTATTCCGCAGTATTTAGAAAAGATTTGAATGGATCTCTTGAGCAAGCATTTCTTCCCAATCAATCATTAAGTAGACAGCAAACTTTACTAGGTATGACTCTGTGGGCCGCAAGGGCAGAATTCACTGATAATTACAAGGGAAGTATCGAAGCCGGTAAATACGCAGATTTTGTTGTTTTGAATAAGGATATCATCGAAATCGAAGAGTCTAAATTTAAACGAGTAAAAGTAAAGCATACCTTTATTGGCGGAGAAAAAGTACACTAGTCATTATTATCATTGAATTATCGGATTTTTTGTGCAACCTTTGATTCATGATTTCTACCCGTTTCAAGACTATTGCTATTAACCTTTGCTTTATAAGTATAAGTACTCAAATTGTGGTTTCTTGCAGCGAGACTGTTTCATACTATCAGCCTAGTAAAAAAACCTTAATTCATTCTGTATATGCGAGTGCCCATATAGAATCAGCGGATCAATATGAACATAGAACAGAAGTTAGCGGACGATTAACTCATTATTTTGTTAAGGAAGGTGTTGAAGTTAATGCGGGAGATAAAATTGCAGAATTAGAACAACTAATTCCAAATATTAATATTTCAAATGCAAATGAGGCATACAAGTTGTCTGTCGCCAGTAAATCTCAACTTTCAGAGTTATCGATTCAATTGAGTCAACTTGAAGATCAAATGAAGCTGGATTCAATCAATCTAAGTCGTCAAAAAAGATTATTCCAGAAAAATGTGGGCAGTAAATCTCAATTAGAAAATTTTACAATTAAAGCAAAATCAAGTAAGAGTTTATTCGAGGCTACTCGTAAGAAATACGAATTACTTGCAGAGCAAATAAAGGCTAGTATAATGCAATCAAAAAACAATTATGAACTTGCTCAAGCAAATTCGAATAAATTCTTTATTTATGCTTTCAGATCTGGAAAAGTTTATTCATTGCCAAATGCCGTTGGAAGCATTGTAAATCGACAGCAACCTTTTGCAATTATTGGTAATAATGAAGATTTTACGATTGTAATGGAGGTAGATGAAGCAGATATCTCAAAAATATCGGTAGGACAAGAAGTTTGGGTAAAATTAGAAGCTTATGAAAAAAGCTTTAAAGCGGAGTTAACCTCAATTAGGCCGCTTTTAGATGCTAGAAATCAAACCTTTAGAGCTGAGGCAAAGTTCATATCAGAAATCCCAACATTATACCCTGGACTAAATGCTGAGTGTAATATTATTATAGATCGCAAAGAAAATATACTTGTACTTCCTAACAGGTTAATTGAAGGAGATAGTGTGGTTTATACCCAAGATGGTGTCAAATCCGTCAAAATAGGCTTAAAAAACCAAATTGAAAGTGAAATTATTAGTGGTTTAGTGGAGTCGGATAAGATTAAAGAACCCGAAAATGGGAAATAAAGTCCTGTTTAAAATAGCCAGAACCCATGTTTATGCAAAGAGAAAGCAATCTATAATTGCTTCACTTGGAGTAACTTTTGGTATTGGAACCTTCATTATTCTGATGAGTTTCATGACAGGGTTAAATGGATTACTTGATGGGTTAATTTTAAATAGAACTCCACATGTAAGAGTATATAACGAGATTCAACCTAGTGCAAAGCAAGCTATATCAAATAGTGAAAATTATCCTTCAGATAAATTTTTCCATAAAATTGAATCAATAAAGCCCCAAGCCGCTAAATCATCCATAAGGAATTCATTGGGTATTATTGAAGGATATCAAAAAGATAAAAGAGTAAGAGGTATTACCCCACAAGTTTCTGCACGTGTTTTTTACAAAAGTGGCTCGGTATTATTGAATGGCAATTTATTAGGTATTAACCCTGAGGAAGAAGCACGGCTTTTCAATTTTGATGATTATGTACTGCATGGTAGTCCAACTGATTTAAAAAACAATAGTAATGCTATAATTTTAGGTGCTGGTGTAGCAAAAAAACTATCTCTTAAAATTGGAGACTATATCCCAATGGTAAATCCCAAAGGGAAAGAATTTAAACTTAAAATTGTTGGTCTTTTCCAAAGTGGTTTAGCTGAGGTTGATAATATTCAGAGTTATGCAAATATTGCTGCCGCTCAATCTGCAGCTGGAGAAGGAACAGGATATTTTACTGATATTCACTTTAAACTTCACAAAATTGAAGATGCGGCTCCCTTGGCCAATGAATTAGAAGAGTTATTTGGAGTTCACGCAATTGATATACATAGAGCAAATGCACAATTCGATACAGGAACTTCCATTAGAAACTTAATTACATACGCCGTTTCAATTACTTTATTGATAGTTGCCGGATTTGGAATTTATAACATCCTAAATATGCTTATTTATGAAAAAATGAATGACATCGCTATATTGAAAGCAACCGGGTTTTCGGGATCAGATGTAAAACGAATATTCATTTACCAAGCATTGCTGATTGGCTTTATGGGAGGAAGTATAGGATTGTTAGTTGGATATGGAATGTCTCACGTGATTGATAATGCTCCTTTTGAAACGGAAGCTTTACCAACTATTAAAACATTCCCAGTAAATTTTGATCCAATGTTTTACATCGGAGGAGGTTTATTTGCCTTAATTACAACATTCTTTGCAGGTTATTTTCCTGCTCGAAAAGCGAGTAAAATTGATCCTGTTGAAATTTTAAGAGGACAATAATTATGAGGAAGGAAGAATTATTAAAAGTTAGGGGAGTAAACAAATATTTTCATGATCCCACCACTATTCAGGTATTGAAAAATATCAATTTTGACCTCAACAAAGGTGAATATGTGTCCATAATGGGGAAATCAGGATGCGGAAAGAGCACTTTACTTTATATTCTAAGTACAATGGATACGGATTATGAAGGAGAGATTGAATTAAAAGGTATAAACCTTACAAAGCAATCGCACAATGAACTTGCTAGGATACGTAATGAGTATATTGGATTTATTTTTCAGTTTCACTATTTGTTACCAGAATTTAGTATCCTGGAAAATGTAATGATGCCTGCCTTAAAACTAGATAAATATTCACGACAAGAAATAGAGCATAGAGCGATTGAAAAGTTGAGATTATTAGATATACATAACCTTGCAAAAAAGAAAGCCACTCAAATATCTGGTGGGCAAAAACAAAGAGTTGCCATTGCAAGAGCACTAATTAATGAACCTTTAATAATTATGGGTGATGAACCCACGGGTAATTTAGATTCAAAGAATGCCGATACAGTATTTCACTTGTTTAAAGAGATGATTTCAGAATTTAACACTACCCTATTGATTGTTACTCACGATGAGGATTTTGCAAATAGGACCGATCGGATTATTACAATGTCTGATGGGGAAATAATTAATCTTTGATATTGTTTGTGAATAATGGGATAATCGACTATTTTTGCACTCCTGAAAAGGTCGGATGGCCGAGCGGCTAGGCAGAGGTCTGCAAAACCTTTTACACCGGTTCGAATCCGGTTCCGACCTCCGAAAGCACCCAAATGGGTGCTTTATTTTTTTAAATATTTTCTAATTTGTCTGGAGATTATAAAACCTGTAGTTAACCCGATTAAATCAGCCAATATATCGTAAAAGTCAGCAGTTCTCCCCCAATTCAAATAATACTGTAACCATTCGGAAAAAGGGATGCTTAAAACAATCCAAAAATAAAAATACAAAGGTTTAATAAATACTGAAGGCTTTGATAATTCATATAAGCTTATCCATATAAACCATAGTGCAAAATGTACAATTTTGTCTATTGGTAAAATTATCAACCATTGAGGCAGGTCTATCGTGCTCTTTAAGTTAGGCTTGAGCAATAGGAAAAAACAAAAAAGCCCCCACAGATATGCGGAGGCACGAATAATTCTAGTTTTTTTAAGATTACTCACCTACTAATGATTTGTAGTCATCAGCAGAAAGCAGATCGTTAATTTCAGATAAATCCGACAGTTTAATTTTCACCATCCAACCATCACCATAAGGATCGCTATTGACGGTTTCAGGTGCTGAATCTAAACTACTATTCACCTCTAAAACCTCTCCAGATACGGGCATATATAAATCACTTACAGTTTTAACTGCTTCAACTGAACCAAACACTTCACCATGAGAAAGGGATTCTCCCTCCGTTGAAATATCAATAAATACTAAATCACCTAATTCACTTTGTGCAAAATCTGTAATTCCAACAGTTGCTTGATCACCTTCCACTAAAATCCACTCATGATCTTTTGTGTACTTTAAATTGCTTGGGAAATTCATATTATTTGTGTTTTTATTTTTTATTCCAAATGATACCTAACAGGGTACTTAACTTTTCCTTCAAATCTTTTCGTTCAACTATAAAATCTAAGAAACCGTGTTCCAACAAAAATTCTGAGCTTTGGAATCCTTTTGGAAGATCTTTACCTATAGTTTCACGAATGACTCTAGGGCCTGCAAAACCAATAAGTGCTTCGGGCTCAGCAATATTAAAATCTCCCAACATGGCGTATGATGCGGTGACACCGCCTGTAGTTGGATTTGTCATTAATGAAATGTAGGGTATCCCAGACTTATTTAAAAGTGCTAGTTTTGCTGAAGTTTTAGCCATTTGCATTAATGAAAATGCCGCTTCCATCATACGTGCTCCACCTGACTTGGAAATCATTAAAAAAGGCACCTTATTCTCGATGGAAAAATCAATTGCTCTCGCAATCTTCTCTCCTACTACTGATCCCATAGAACCACCAATAAAGTTAAAGTCCATGCATGCAACCATTAACTTTTTACCATTAAGTTTTCCATGGGCAGTGCGAACTGCGTCGTTTAAACCTGTTTTCTTTTTGGCAACTGAAATACGATCCTTGTAAGGAGCGGAATCTACAAATTCTAATGGATCACCACTACTCAATTCAGCATTTATTTCTACAAATTTATTATTGTCGAAAAGAATTTCGAAGTATTCGTTAGAACCAATTCTATCATGATATCCACAAGCATCACAGACAAATAGGTTGTCGATCCAATCTTTTGTTGGAAATACCTCTTTACAACGTCTGCACTTCTCCCACAACCCGTCAGGAGTAGGCTTTTTATCCTTTGTTTTAGTTAGAATTCCAGAAAGGGTACGCAAATACCACTTTGATTCTGCAGGATCTTGGTCGAACTCGTCGAATTCGGAATGAGACATAATCCGTTGTTAAGCGATTGTTACTGAATTATCTAAATATACATCTTGAACAGAATTCAATAATTGAACCCCTTCAGCAAAAGGCTTTTGGAATGCTTTTCTACCTAAAATCAATCCAGAACCACCTGCTCTCTTGTTGACTACTGCTGTAGAAACAGCTTCTTCAATATCTCCTTGACCCTTAGATTCACCTCCAGAATTAATTAAACCAGCTCTACCCATGTAACAGTTTGCAACCTGGTAACGGGTTAAGTCAATTGGATGATCAGTTGTTAATTCAGAATATACTTTCTCGTGAGTCTTACCGTGTTTTGTAGCTAAATACCCTCCGTTGTTGGTTGGCATTTTTTGTTTGATAATGTCTGCTTGAATAGTAACCCCTAAGTGATTTGCTTGACTGGACAAATCCGCCGAAGTATGGTAATCAACACCGTCTACTTTAAATCCGCTATTTCTAGTGTAGCACCAAAGAATAGTTGCCATTCCTAATGCATGAGCTTCTTCAAACGCTTGAGCTACCTCTATGATTTGTCTTGAACTATCTTCGCTACCAAAGTAAATAGTTGCACCTACAGCAGCAGCACCTAGATTCCAAGCTTCACGTACTGACCCAAACATAATCTGGTTGTATGTATTTGGGTAAGACAAGAATTCATTATGATTGATTTTTACAACAAATGGAATTTTGTGAGCATATTTTCTTGAATTCATCGCCAATACACCATACGTAGAAGCTACAGCGTTACATCCACCATCTATTGCTAGTTTAATGATATTTTCCGGATCAAAATAAATTGGATTTGGAGCAAAAGAAGAACCTGCACTATGTTCAATCCCTTGATCTACTGGAAGAATACTCAAGTAACCTGTATTCGCCAATCTACCATTACCATACAATGATTGTAATGACCGCAATACTTGCGGACTGCGATTAGTTTGTGAGAAAACTTTATCGATAAAATCTTCTCCTGGTAAATGAATAGAATTCTTGGATATAGTTTTACATTCATGGCTAAGTAAATACTCAGCATCTTTTCCTAATAGTTGGGCAACGTTGGTTTGCGACATTACTTTCTAGCTTTTAGTTATTAATTTTGAGCAAATTTAACCATTTTTCCGGATGATTGAGATTAAAGAGATTTCCTCCCCCTCAGAGCTAGTAGAAACTTTCGATGTGCGAAGGATAGTTTTCGTGATAGGACAGAATTGTCCACCCGATGAAGAATACGATGAGTTTGATGCTACCGCGACTCATTTAAGAGCTAGATATAATGGTCTTACCGTGGGTACATGCCGATATAGAAAAACTGATTTTGGATGGAAACTCGAACGTTTTGCAGTGCTTGATAATTATAGAGGCAAGGGCATTGGAAAGGCATTAGTGAAGGCATGTTTAGATGCATTAAAATCAGAGGGTGAAACTGTATACCTACACGCTCAAACACATGCTGAAACCTTTTATGGCGAATTGGGTTTTGAACGTACCAGTTCACTATTTGTTGAAGCAGGAATAGACCATTACAAAATGATTTTTAATGGTGGGTAACTTGTTGTAAAAAAATATTGAGTTGCTCAAGATTTTGGGCAACATTGTGGTGAGCATCAATATATTTTCGGGCAGTTTTACCTAATTCAATTGCTTTTCGGTGATCTGATAATAATGAAACTACCTGTTTTGCGAATGTTTTTGGGTCATCTGCAATGAGTACTGGATTATTATTTAGCTCAATTCCTTGAGCTCCAATTGTAGTAGATACACAAGGAATACCTAGAGACATTGCCTGTAACAATTTCATACGAATCCCACTTCCAGCCTTTAATGGCACTACACAAACACCATGGTTAATCATAAATTCCTCGGCATTTTCCACTTCGGCATGATTGTATACTCCTTTCATGAAAAACCTATTATCGGATGCACTGAGTCCCTTACCTGCAACATGGAACTCTGCCTCGGGATATACGCTCAATACCAAAGGCCAAACCTTTCTTAAAAACCACTCTACTGCTTCATTGTTGGCATCCCATTCCATTGAACCTATATGAAACATTCTCATAGGTTGTAACTTAGATTTTTCCCTAATTCTAAAGGGGAAGCCCGGCAAATATTGGAATATTTCAGTTTTAGAATTTTGCTTGAAATAATGAGAATCTGCAGGTGAAATACTAACAATCGCATCTACTTCATTAATAAGTGTAATTTCCTCACTCTGCAATCTATTTGTTTGTATCTTGAGGAAGCTTTTTTTAAGGGTATTTCTCGTATTTGCAGTATTTCTAGCCCAAATTTCTGACTCCACATTATGAGCACGGTAAACCACAGGTACATTTGAATTTTCTCTTATGATTTTTAAGAAATTTGAAGAATATAGCCCTTCAATAATTGCCAAATCATAACTTCCGTTAACAAGAATTTCAATTAACTTGGTTTCCGCGGCTTCGTTTTTATATCTACTTAAAAAGTAGCTATTCTTCCTAAAAACTGTATTAATAATGGCCTGTTTCGTATTTGGGGTTGCGTCTATTTCAGCGGTAACAACTTCGCAAAAAGTAAAGTTTTCATTATGTGAACGTGCATCATTAAAATGCTTTTTTGTGTTGAAGGAGAAATAAGTTAACTCATGTGTGTTGGATAATCCTTTGAGTAGGTTATAAGTAGCCATTGCACCGCCATCGTGAAGCGGCCATGGAATTCTATTTCCTACAACTAAGATTTTCATGCCTTTTTCTTTTTCCAAAATTTCCATTTGCCTGATCCAGCAAAAAGAGAACGGTCACGGATCGCCTTCCATGTAATGAGCAGTGCTACTGGAAATAACACCAAAGTACTCATCCACATTCCAAACCACACTGGAACAATTAGTTCCTTTCCCATTTTCTCTCCCGTTATATTAATTGCATAAAACACCACAAACAACAATACTGAGATTACCAAAGGCAGTCCAATCCCTCCTTTTTTAATAATTGCTCCCAACGGTGCGGCAATCATAAATAGCATCATTAATAAAAAGCTGTAAGCAAACTTCTTATGCAATTCACTCTGATATAATGCCACATCCTTTCTCTCATATACTTGAGTAGATGCATATCCATCGAGCGTACCTTTTACTCCCCTAGCAGTAGAAACCGCTAATGAGCGCATTCGAGACCATCGCGAAGAGTCGTAATTCTCATATATTTCTTTCTTTTTAAGAGGGAAATATTCAAAATGTGGATTTTGAGCAATATTGGTTACTGGCGCAAAAACAGGAGAATAATGTATTAATCTGCTTAGATAACCTGTATTCTTATCAAAATGCTCATCCATGCGCATGTGAAAAGAATCAATCTCAAGCAATAACTGACCGACATTCAATAATCGATAGTCGGTAGCCATTCGTTTCTTATTTGCAAAAGTGAGATCCAAACTAGACAAATCAATTACCATTTTTTGCTTGTCGAAGTACATTTGATTAAAGGGAAGATTCTTCTTATACCCTTGAACATTGGTCATTTCTTCGTAGCGAACTCCGTTATACAGGGTGATATCCAATAACTTCTTATTTGCTGAAACCACCATTGTTCCCCATTCCGCACGGATTACATCGAGCCTTTTTGAATCATCTTGCTTTCGTTGATAGATTAATACATCGCGCACCGTCTCATTATCTTTCTCCTTTTCTCCTACCCTAATTGCAACCCTATCAATCTGCTGATAGAACTGTCCCGGATCTATATTGAAAGCTGGTTTCTTTTTTCTAAGATCAAGCAACATGGCTTTAAACTCAAGATTCGCTTTCGGTATTACATAATTAAGAAATAGGAAGTTTGAAAATACTAAAACTGACATGAAAACGAATACCGGTCTTAGAATCCTCAAAAGAGAAATACCGTTGGCCTTCATCGCTACCAATTCGAAACTCTCTGAAAGATTTCCAAAGGTCATTAAACCTGCAACCATCACGGTTAAGGGTAATGCCATTGGAACCAAATCTGCCAGTGATAACCAAATTAACTTTAACATGGTTAATGGCGGTATCCCCTTGCCTACAAGTTCGTCAATGTATTTCCATAAAAATTGCATTAGAAACAGAAACAAACTCAAAGCAAAGGTTACCATGAATGGCCCAATGTAGGATTTGAGTACGAGTTTGTCGATCTTTTGCAATCGGAATAAGCGCATGAGCAAGGCAAAGATAAGTTCTATTCCCTGACTTGTGGGAGATTTCAGATGAATCAATCCAAAATCACAATACCATTGGGAATAACGCCCGTAGATAAGCGATTGGTTTCTGTTCCGCTGCTATCTAATACAATTACTTGTCCTTTGCTCACATAATCCTTTGCGTCAGTAACGAAAACTGTATTTTTTTGAGGATCTACACCTAAACCATAGAGATTAACCGCTTCGGCAATATCAATTTTTGTCCAGTCATCGAAGGAAGTTGTATTAGATTCAAACTTCATTAAACTCCCATCCACCAAAGTAAAAAAACAGTCCAAATCAGGCAGATAAGCCAGTTGATTCAAGTTGAATCCTTCAGGCAGATCAATTGATTTTTCAATACTAAGGTTTGTATTAATGTTAAACACAGAAGAACTCCCATCTATTGAGCTAATCCCCCACAAAGAGCCCTCTTTTGAAACGCTTAAATACTTGCATCCTGCTGCCGTTTGAATTCGTTTAACAGTTTCAATATTTACTGGATCTATAAGTAAAACATCCCCCGAAACAGATGCTACAGCAATGTAATTATTCCAATGCACCACCTGCTCCGTCCAACCCTGAAATGAAGTTTTTTGTGAATCTAAATTTCTAATAAAACCTAATCGGCCAAGATGCTGAGTATCCAATACCATTACTCCATTATTCATTAAATCGGTAACATACAATCTTCCGTTTGCTTCTGCCATATATCTCGGAGAAATCAAGTCCGTTTTTTGAACCTCAATAGTGAATTTCTCATCGTTTACTTTTACGAGCTTCCCACTATTGTTAACTACAAGATATAGTGAGTTATTGAGATGAAAACCCGATTGTAAAACATCTCCTAAAGCCGACAAATTCGCCTGCTCAAATACTCTATCAAAATACTCCCCTGTTTGGCTATTCCAAATATCTAATCTCGCATTTTCCCAATTAAAATTACCTTCACAAAGTATGGCAACTTTTGAGTCTTGAATGCTAAAATCTTGCTTATTATTTTCGGGATGCTTGTAGCACCCATTGAGAACAAACACAAGTAAAGACCAAAGGAAGATTTTTTTCATTTACTCTTTAATTAGTTTGGTAATCACTCTGTTACCATCAATCATAGCTGAAACAAAATATAGTCCGCTTGGTAAATGCTCGGTTGAAAATACATTTCTACTAATAGATACAACTGGGAAACTCTGCCCTTGCACATTAAATAGCGATAATTCTTTTACCGGTAATTCACTCTTAAAACTAAAATAGTTTTTTGCAGGATTAGGATAAACAGAAATACTCGGTGGAGTAATGTGTTCTTTAGAATTGGTATTTTCTAACACAACCCCATCTAATGCAAAAAATGCCGGTGTATTCATTCCCCATTGTCCGTTATCTGAACTGTAAAGTTGGAAATTTAGACTATCGAAATACTCTGTAAACTCCACAAATTTCCATGTTTTTAGAATCCCCATAGAATTAGGCGTTCTAAAATCTGCCAAGTAGACCAAACTAGAATCTACTAAAACGTTTTCTGCGAAAGAATAAATTTTGAGTACAAAAGTATCCTTGTCGTTATAACTAAATTGCTTTCCTATTTGATCCCCAAATAACATACTATTAACGGCATAGGTGGTGTTGGCAATATAAAATCCTTTAATTCTCTGGGTGGGCATTTTAGGACTTTGATTCAACAAATGCGCACCATTAAAACCAACGGCATAAACTGCAGTACCTTCGGCACCACTACCTGGTCTAGCACAATACAAATGTTTAGAAAAATCGCTAGTTTCTTCAGTAGTATCGATTCTAGTAGAGAATGCCCAAGGACCGGTAGAATATCCTCCCCAACTTGTATCCCAACCCATTATCATCTCCAAATAGTAATCATCTTGTGAAAATGAAACTGTATCTATTCTATTGGATCCGTCCCAATAATTATCGGTTCCAATATTGGTTTCAAGAATGTCAAAATGAAATTTCACTTCGTTTTGTGCAACTGAAAAGGACATGCAGAGTCCGATGATGATTAAGCTAAGTAATTTTTTCATTATTTATTAAATTTTATTGTGCAGTTAATAGTAATACTACGAGTAGGCATAGGCCTTCCCGGCATATTTTGATATTGTTCATTTAGTAGGTTAATAACCTCTATACCTAAAAGCATGCTGTAAATAGCAGTTGGCTTTAATTTGATATGGTAATATCCACCAAGATCCACAGTAGAATAACTGTTTAACCAATCACTGTTATCGGTTGTAGTATATCTGGACCCGCGGTAATGATAAATTGCATATGTTTTTAAGTTTCCCTTATTCCAAGAAACTTTAAGGTCATGAGTCCAATCGGGAATAAAAATTGGTCTTGTTTTATTTAATGAATGAGAGGGAATTGCAGGATCCTCAAGAACTACCCATGCATTTACCCAGTCGCTTTTGTAGTTGAAATTCAAGGAAGAATTTACAAATAGCATTTTCCATTTTAAGCCTAGTTGCAAACCTGAATAAGTACTAAAATTTAAATTTATTGGTCGCCATAGACCATTTGCTTGCGGTTGCCAAGAAATAGGATTCTCTAATTCGCGATAATACCCGGTTATTGAAGGCTGGATTTCATGAATCCCAGATTTCTTCAAATAATCCAATCCTACTTCTGAACTCCATCCTATTTCATTACGCAAATTGGGGATTTCTGAGGATGGATTAACCCAAAATAAATCATTCAGAGTAGGTCTTCTAAAGCTTTTATTTATGTTAAAACGAGCATTAATTTCTTTGGTAAATGGGGATTCGACATTAAATGCTCCTGACCATACTTTTCCATTAAACTCATACCTCGAATCAAATGCAATTTTGGTACTCTTTAAATTAGTCATCCAAGCCATAAATACTGCCGGAAGGTCTCTGACAGCATCTTTGAAATAATGTACTGATTTCCCCTTTTGACGCTGATAATCAAAACCCACTAATGCTTGCCCCCAAGTATTATCCCATGAAATTTCGGTCTGTGTAAAATACATATTAGCAAAACTGCTATCAGGGATTAATTTAAAAATTGGTGCATCGGCATAGGCAATTCTATCATAGGTATAACCTAGTTTCTGGTTGATTTGAAGGTTTTCAAAATTCAAATTGTAATCTAGAACCGAACGCACATAGAAGTCAGATTGCTCAGCCAAAGTAGAATTCCCTATCTCCCGAAAAACTTCACCTACATCTGTAGACCACTTTATATGACTAAATTTATTAAGCTGATGAGCAAGGGTGTTTTTTATAGTGTTTTGATGAAATTTTGTTTTATCCCAAAGAAGAGTTTCTTCACCTTTTTGGTAATTGAAGCGATTTGCGTTGTAGATTGAGCTTAACGCTACATTCCAATACCATTTTTCATTAGAGAATTTTACCGCGGCAGAAGTATGATAATTGGACATAGAATTAGCCCCAGTATTGAGGGATGCCGAGTTGTGCTTTGAATAAAACGGTTGGTTATTAAGAATTACGGTTCCGCCTACACTACCTGATCCGTACATAGATGAGTTTCCACCTTCTATGATATACATTTCATCATTTCCGTAGGCAGAAATATTATTAAAATCCATCATCCCCAACATAGGATGATTTATGGGAAGGCCATTCCATATTACTTGAGTTTGAGAAGCATCAGCCCCTCTTTTAGTGATCGTAGCGCTTCCAGCAGGACCATATTGCTTAAAAAACGTACCGGTCTCTCCCATCGCATCTGTTAATGTTAGTGCTCGGTTATTGTTGGCGATTCCAACTTTTAATCTTCCAATGCTCGCAAAATCTGCTCTCGTTTTATTAATAAAAATAGTATCTACAGGAGTAAGTTGAAGACTATCTCCCGTGCTCATTGCACACAATGCCGTGTATAGAATTGAACCGAACATAACGCGTATGCGGTTTTTGGGTATAAAGGATTGCTAGGACGAAATAATCGAACGCAGCGAGCTTTTATTCCCGAAAGCCGACTTACTTTTTGAGCGTTGGCAGGTCTTCTGACTTCCTCGGTTGAAGCGCCTTCCCGATTTCTCAGTGGCTCAGATGCTTCTCCCAATTGTGCGAGGTTACAGCTGCGGGTACAGTCTCGGATTTACACCGAAGTTCCCTTTTCGTTTTCTATCCCAGCCGTGGATAGAAAAACCAAAACTCAGTTGCAAAATTATATTGTTTGTTTAGTTCTTTATTGTCATTTTTTCCACACGAGTTTGTCGAAGTATTCGAATTTCAATCGATACCTATGGTGTAAACCTTAATAAACGGCAATACATTTGTTTTATGCGATTGATTATCGTTCTGTTAGGGAGTATTGCAATTGCTCCAAGATCAAGTGCTCAATATTCATTGCAGCAATGTATTGAAATTGCGTTGGAATCAAACTTAGATATTCGTCTGTCCCAATTAAATATTACACAGGCACAAATTGCAGAAGATCAAAGTAGAATGCAGCTTTCTCCCACTTTAAACGGAAACTTTGGTCAGTTTTACCAAAGTGGTAGAAGTATTGATAGATTCACCAATCAGTTTGTTCAGTCTACAGTTGGTAATACATCATTACAGATTCAAGGAGGTTGGACTTTGTTCTCTGGAGGAAGAATAATGAATGGTTTGAAGCAAAGTAAAATGAATACTGATGCGGCTAAATTAGATCATTTACAAAACCAACAGAGTATAGTTTTGAATGTGGCATTAGCCTATTTAAGTTGTTTACAAACCAAAGAACAAGTAAAGGCTGCTGAATTAAATGCAGCTACTTTATTGCAAGATTTAAAACGCGTTGAAAAGACTTTCGCACTAGGTGCTGCAAACGAGGGAACTGTATTTGCGGCAAAAGCTCAATGGTCTGCGGCACAAGCAAATTTATCGCAGGTACGAAATCAACATTTAAATGCATTATTAATGTTGAAGAACATGCTATTAGTCCCAAGAGAAGAGTCATTTGACATTCAAACGATTAACGAAACAACACCAGAAACATTAACATATCCAATTTCCGCTCAAGAAATGATTGATACGGCCTTATCTAGGAGGCCCGACTACAAAGCTTCACAGCTGAAGGTACAGAGTGCACAGCTTGGTATTAAAATAGCAAAGGGAGCTTATTCGCCCACACTATCTATTGGCGGAAATTTATCTTCTGTATATTCTGACAATGCCAAGTCCATAACAGGATACAATGTAACTGGAACCCAGCCCATTGGATTTGTTCAGGGAACCAATGAAATTGTAGAAGCACCTACATTTGAGTATACGGCATCTACTATTGATTTTAGCAAACAACTGAAAGACAATTTTGGACAAAGCTTTGGAGCCACTTTAAGTGTACCTATCTACAATCAATTTCAGAATAGAAATGATATTTCGAGGTCAAAAGTTGCCCTCATTCAAAGCGAAATTAACGCTGAAAGAATTAAACAAACCATTATAAATGATGTGATGAATGCCTTGCAAAGTTTTGAGAATGCATCGAGTCAGTTTCAAGCAATGCGCGAAAATTATGAGTCACAAAAGAAGAATCTCTACTTTGTTCAAATTCGCTTCAACAATGGCCAAGCTTCATACTACGAATTGCAATTATCCAAGAATAACGAGGTTGCCGCTGAACAGAATTATATTTCCTCCAAATATGAGTGCATTTTGAGAAAAATGATATTGGATTACATGTTCACAAACGATTACAGAATACTCACAGAAAAAGCGAACTAAGAAAAATAAGGATGAAGAATAAAAAACTAATATGGATTTCATTATCGGCTGTAGCTGTGCTGATAATTTTAGCTTCGATATTTAAAGGCGGCAAAAAACCATTAAAGGTAGAAACCGAAAAAATAGAGGCGAAAACTATTGTGGAAGTGGTGAGTGTAACTGGAAAAATTCAACCAGAAAAAGAAGTAAAAATCAGCCCTGATGTGAGCGGAGAAATTACTGAAATGTATGTTCAGGAGGGCGATACTGTAAAACAAGGGCAATTATTGTTAACTATAAATCCAGAAATTTACATTACCACATTAAATCAGTTGCAGGCCAATTTAGACAATGCAAAAGCTGCTTTATCTGGAGCAGAGGCCCAAGAGATAAGAGCAAAAGCTTCGCTAAAAATTGGGAAAACCATGTTTGAAAGACAGAAAAAACTTCATGAAGAGAGAGTGATTAGCGACCAAGAGTGGGAAAATGCAAAAATGCAGTATGAGCAGCAACGAACCGAGGCTACTGTTTCGGAAAAGAATAGACTTGCATCTTCGTTTAATGTAAAAAGTTTAACTGCGCGCTTAGATGAGGGGCAAAAAACTTTAGGTAGAACTAGGATTTATGCTCCTGAAGATGGCGTTGTTACTCAACTAAGTAGTGAAAAAGGTGAACGCGTTGTGGGTACTGCACAGATGGCAGGAACTGAAATTATGCGTATTTCTAACTTACAAACTATGGAGGTAGAGGTTAATATTAATGAAAATGATATTGTAAGAGTGAAAATTGGAGACAGCGCAGATATTAAAATTGATGCTTACAATGATCAACTATTTAGAGGAGTTGTAACTAAAATTGCAAACTCTGCAAAGTTTAATGCGGCTCAAGATATAAACGAGCAGGTCACTAATTATACGGTGAAGATACGCATTGACAAGGGGTCTTATCAGCATTTGATTACTAAAAACAAACCACAACCCCTCTTACCGGGGATGACTGCGTCTGCAGATATTAAAACAACCGTACGTAAAGATGTAGTTGGCTTACCTATTTCGGCCTTAACCTCAAGGGTACCATTTACAGGGAAGAAGGCAAAAGATCAAAAAGAGGATGCTACTTGGGTTTTTGTTTATCGCGATGGTAAAGCAGTAGCTATAAGTGTAAAAACTGGAATTCAAGATTTAGATTATTTTGAATGTACTGAAGGATTAAAAATTGGTGATGAAGTAATCACGGAGCCGAGCATGTCTATTGCGAAGACTATGTTAGATGGCGATGAGTTGGTGAAGTAGTTTGGGGGCTGGCAATTGGCTACTGGCTGCCAGCGGCAGCAAAACATCTTGTCCCTAATTAAAATAATGATTATATTATTAGCAATTAATTGTTAATAATATTATCAATGATACTCTACCATTGCCACTCTTATTTCAGTCTTCGGTACGGACTTATGAGTCCTGAAGATATTATTCGATGGGCGCAAAGCCAATCTGATTTATTAAAACAACCTGTTTCTATCCTGTTGGCAGACATTAACAATGTAAGTGGAGTGAGTAATTTTTTGCGCGAAGCGCAAAAGCACCCTCAGGTGCACGCGCGGATAGGCGCGGAAGTACGTAATGGCGATGAAACCCTGTATATTCTTATGGCAAATACACAAACAGGATTTGCCCGAATGAATGAGTTTATCACCCATCACATTCATCAAAATACCCCGTTCCCTTTTGCTCCTAAAGCTATGGAAGATGTGAGTGTTATTTATCCTTTTTATAAAGTCGCAGGCCTACAAGCAAACGATTTAAGTACTGGGGCATTCATTGCTATTACCCATCGCGACTTGCGAAGAGTTCCTCTTTCACATTGGAAACGACAACCTCAACGCCTTATTGCCTATCACAGAGCCACGCTCAGAAATCAAGACGACTGGCATACTCATACGCTTTTAAGGTGCATTGCGCATAATTGCTTGCTCACCAAACTTAAACCCACAGCCCTCGGCTTCAAACACGACCTACTTCTTCCCTATTCAGAATTAATAACAAACTTCAAGAATAGTCCCACTCTCCTTTCTAACGCACAAAAAATTCTTGAGAAAGAAAACTGGTCGTTCGAGTTTAATATCCCCCAGAATAAAAAAACTTTCACCGGCGACATTGATGAGGATTACCGTTTGATGCGAGAATTAGCATTTGAAGGTATGAAATATCGTTATCCCAAATACACCTTTAATACTACCGAACGACTAGAAAAAGAAATGAAGCTGATTTACGAACTTGGCTTTACCGCCTACTTCTTAATCAACTGGGATATTTGTCGATTTGCTAGAGATAAAGGGTTCTTTTATGTGGGACGAGGAAGTGGGGCAAATAGTATGGTGGCCTATTGCCTTCGCATTACCGACGTAGACCCCATAGACTTAGACCTATACTTTGAGCGTTTCATTAATCCATTTAGAAGTAGTCCTCCCGACTTTGACATTGACTTTTCTTGGCAAGATAGAGACACTGTTACTGGATACATCATTAATAAATACGGGTCAGAGCATGCGGCATTACTAGCCACTTACAACACCTTTCAAACTAATGCTGTAGTTCGAGAGCTAGGCAAAGTTTACGGCATCCCCAAAGAGGAGATTGATGCCTTATTAGAGCGTCCGTCTTATTATTCTCAGAAGAATTTTCAGCGTTTCACTCCAAGCAAAAACTCAATCTATAGCACTCCCGGAATTGGACATCGCACTCGTGAACGAGTATTACAGTCTGATTTTAATGTAGAAGGGGTTGAATTTGAAGATAAAGAAACACTTTATGAGGAAATTTTAAAACATGCACATAAAATTCACGACCTGCCTAATTATAGAAGTTTGCATGTTGGGGGAATTCTTATTAGCGAAAAGAGCATATTCCATTACTCGGCATTAGACCTTCCGCCAAAGGGATTTCCAGCAGTGCAATTCAGCATGTTGGAAGCCGAAGATTTAGGATTGGCAAAGTTCGACATACTGAGTCAACGCGGATTAGGGCATATCAAAGATGCAGTAATTTATATTAAAGAAAATCGCAATATTGAGGTAGATGCGCACCGTATTCAAGAATTTAAATCCGATCCTAAAATAGCGCGATTAATTGCCATTGGAAATACCACGGGATGCTTTTATGTAGAAAGTCCGGCCATGCGGCAATTGCTTAGAAAATTACGTTGTAGCGACTACTTGACACTAGTTGCTGCTAGTAGTGTTATTCGACCCGGTGTAGCCAGAAGTGGGATGATGCGAGCTTTTATTGAACGACACATAGACCCCAAAAAGCGCAAAGAAGCTCATCCTATCATGCAACAAATAATGCCTGAGACTTATGGCATAATGGTGTACCAAGAAGATGTAATAAGAGTAGCCCATGAGTTTGCTGGATTAGGTCTTGCGGAAAGTGATGTTTTACGACGAGGGATGAGTGGTAAATTCAGAAGTAAAAGTGAATTTCAACGAGTAAAAGATCAGTTTTTTGAAAAGGCAAAGAAGAAGAAACACCCTATTACCCTAATAGAGGAAGTGTGGAAGCAGATTGAAAGTTTTGCTGGGTATAGCTTTGCCAAAGGACACAGCGCTAGCTATGCGGTTGAAAGTTACCAAAGCTTGTATTTAAAAACCTACTTCCCATTAGAGTTCTATACCGCCGTGATTAATAACTTCGGTGGGTTCTACAGAACCGAATTTTACGTACATGCGGCAAGGATGTGCGGCGCCAACATACAAGAGCCCTGCGTAAATCACAGCAATTATTTAAGCAGAATCCAAGACACTACTTTGTGGCTAGGCATGGGATTGGTACAGAGTCTCGAGCGAGGATTAATAGATAAAATTGTTAAAGAGCGTAAAAAGCAAGCATTTGAAGATTTGTTTGATTTTAAAATTCGTTGCAACCCCGGTTTAGAACAATTAAAAATCCTGATTCGTATTCAGGCATTCCGATTTACGCAAAAATCTAGACGAGAGCTACTTTGGGAAGCTCATTCGCTGTATGCAGA
>JAURNR010000030.1 GCA_030830065.1 Bacteroidota bacterium
AATAGGCGTAACTCACCTTTGCTAGATAACTTTCTCTTGATCCGTAATCACTAACAGGTCGTTGATAAAGAATATTCCCTTGAATAGTAGATGCTCCAGTATTTATATATCTGTATTGTGGTTTTGATGGTACTCCATCTCTTGAGATTGCGTACATCTCACCATCGTATTTTTCTGCTGTGTGGCCTGCAATTACTTTTAAAGTTTGGTTTTTATTGATATTGGCGTCATATGTCATTAATTGATTCCATAACCATCGGTATCCATTATTCGCGCTAACGGTATAAGTAGTAGTATCGTAGCGTTGAGTACCACTTACACGGTAACGTCGCTGATAGTTTCTCCCCTCATTTCCGTAAGCATCAATACCCAAACTTGTATTGAATTTTAAACCCTTGATTATCTCCCAATCTGCATACAAATTCCCCATTAAACGATTCCCAAAAGATTGGTCATCCGTATAATCAAGGGCAGCAACTGGATTACCTACATTATTTACATCTGTAAATCCATAATTACCGTTTTCATCAATTACATCGTATAACGGTGCAGCATTGTAAGCAGCTGTGAATACACTGAATGGCTTATTGTTTGAGAGATATCTACTCAAGTTCAAAGTATTACCAATTCTGAGATTATCACCAATATAAAAATCATTGTTATTACGAAGGGTAACACGTTCATAGTCATTTCCCAATAAAATACCGGACTCTTTCATGTAGTTAACCGAAAGAAAAGATGCATTTTTTTCCCCTCCGCCATTGATAGAAATTGAATGATTTTGTTGCAGTCCAGTGCGTGTAATTGCATCCATCCAATCTGTTTTTCCAGCAATCTGTTCATTTTTAATGGCGAATGTACCTGCAGCTTCATTTGAATATGCTGTAAATAAATTTGGACCTGCCATATACACTTTATTCGATAAGTTTTTAAATCCAAAATATCCATCATAACTAACACTCGAAGAACCTCTTTTACCTGCTTTAGTTGTTATTAAAACCACTCCATTAGCCGCTCTAACACCATAAATTGCAGTTGAAGAAGCATCCTTTAAAACATCAATTGAAACAATATCTGAAGTTGAAATATTTCGAATATCATCGGTAATAACTCCATCTACAACATATAAGGGTTCTGCACCACCAATTACAGAACCAGTACCTCGAATACGCACTGTGGGAGCGGATCCAGGTGAGCCATAATTTGTAATTTGAACACCCGCTAGTTTACCTTGAAGTGCTTGAGTACCGGTTAAAACAGGCTGTTTCACCAAGTCAGCTCCTTTAACCGATCCTATAGAACCAGTAATTTCTTTACGCTTTACCTTTGAATAACCAACAACAACAACTTCATTTACTCTATCTACATCTTTGTCCAAAGAAATAATAACTCTTTTTTCATTTGCTAAGTAATAATCTCGTTCATTGTATTCCGAAGCTATAAAATGAATTTGAGTTCCTTTTGGTTGATTCAATAAAATCCTTCCCAAGCTATCAGTATAGCCCACAGTTTCAGTTGACACCTCTTTTGCATTCGTTAACACACGATTAACCAAAACTTTATTGATAGGTTTTGAAGTTTTCGAATCAACGACTTGCAGACTGTATTGTGCTTTCAGTAAACTGAAGGAGAACAGAAAATTGAGGAAAAAAACAAGTTTCAAAGCAACAAACTTTACATTTTGATAAGTTTTTTGTTGTATTATCCGGACCATAAATAAATATAAATAGAGCGACCAATTTAGTAATAATTGTCATTTATACAACAAGGTTTTTAATAAATAAAATAAATTCTATTGCTATGAAAATCCTAAATTTATTCAGTATTAACTATTTACATACTTATCCTCAATATATTCACTTTACTCTTAATTAAGTATGGGTTGGTATTAGATTTGCAAATCACAGTGGAACAGTTTTTAAATTACTTTCAGCAACTCCCATTTAATCATTTAGACGTTTTGGGAATAGCAATAGTGGGTTTTACAATTTTACTTGGGTGGTATTACACATTTGTATATCATTTTAGGGTCAAACCAAAAGAAGGTAGTCCAGCCAACAATTTCAGCGAGCCCGTTTCTGTTATTATTTGTGCTAAAAATGCAGCATTACTCTTGGAAGAGAATCTATCCGTTTGGTTAGAACAAGATTATCCCGAATTTGAGATAATTGTTGTTGACGACTGTTCAGGAGATGAAACTGCTTATTTGTTGGTGAAAGAATCTGAAAAAGAACCACGTTTAAAGCATGTACTGTTAGACCCTAACATCATTAAAAACAGTAGTAAAAAACTAGCACTTACATTAGGGATTAAAAAAGCTCAATATAAAAATATTCTACTCACAGATGCTGATTGTTTACCAGCGAGTAATCAATGGATTCAATCAATGATGAATGCAAGAAATAATAATAAAAAAATTGTTTTAGGTATATCTCCCGTAACTGGAGGCAAAGGATTTCTTGGAGGTTTAATTGAATATGAAAATCTTTTTACAGCACTTAATTATTGTGGGATGGCAATTGCACGACTTCCTTACATGGGTGTTGGTAGAAATTTATCTTATACAAAAGATCTATATGATTCTGTAAACGGATTCTCATCACACCACCACATTCCTGCCGGAGATGATGATTTATTTATTCAGTCTGTAAGTAATGGTTCAAATACAACCGTCAGTTTAAACCCTAACAGTTTTACCATTACAAAGGGGCCAAAAGATTTCAAACATTATTGGCGACAGAAAATGAGACACCTTTGGGTTGGAAGAATGTATAGGGGAGCGGTAAAATTTCATCTTATGTGGTACCCAATTTCTCAAGTATTATTTTGGGCTACTATTATATTATTTTTTATTTTCAGTAGCCATTGGATATATCCAACGGTATTAACAATAGTAAAGTTTATTACAGAATGGATCGTGTATTATAGAAAAGGTAAAAAACTACAAATGCGCAAAGGAGCGAATTTGTATCCTTTTTATAATTTAATAACTACTATTTGGTACCCTTATGTAGGAATTCGTGCATACTTTAAGAAACGAATAATATGGTAACTGCTGAAATTATTGAAAAATACTTCGACACCCTTAGCGATAATCAAAAAGTACAGTTTAAAAATCTTAAGGATTTATATATTTATCACAATAACAGAGTAAATTTAATCTCAAGAAAGGATACAGATAATTTTTACATTCACCACATTTTACATAGTCTGGCTTTAGTAAAAACTACATCATTTTCTAATTTAAATACTGTTGTTGACATCGGAACAGGAGGTGGATTTCCCGGGATACCTTTGGCCATTATGTATCCTGAGGTTAAATTTCATCTGATTGATAGTATTGGAAAGAAAATCAACATTGTACAAGAAATAGCCAATGAGGTAGGATTAATAAATGTTACTGCTAAACAATACAGAATCGAGGAAACCCCATGGAAATATGACATGGCAGTAGCTCGAGCAGTAGCTCCAACAATTAAGTTATTTGGTTGGATGAAAGGACACTGGACTAATAAACCAAAATTTGCGTTGTTAAAAGGTGGAGACCTCTCTGAGGAGCTTAACGAACTTACACAAAGTAATCCCAGATTAAAACTAAGAAGCCATCAAATCAGTGACTACTTCGAAGAATCATTTTTTGAAACAAAGAAGGTTATTTCAATCGAGGGATAATTTCGTCTTTTGCAAAATTTATAGCGTCATCAAGTCCGCCGGTATTTTTACCCCCTGCGGTAGCAAAGAAGTCTTGGCCACCGCCACCGCCTTGAATATATTTACCACAACTTCTGACTAGATTTGATGCGTTCAATTTCAACTTCTCAACTAAACTTTCAGATATAATAATTGCAATACCAGGTTTATCCTCAACACTATATCCTAAAACCCCTATAAAAGGTTCAAATTGTTGTTTAAGTTGAAAGCAGATATTCTTTGCATCTTCAGCTGAAGATATATCCACAACACTAAATAAGGTATTTACATTTCCTAAAAGTGAAACTTGAGACTCTAATTCTGATTTAACTAATTTAGCTTTCTCTAGTTGGAAATTTTGAATTTGTTTTTGATACTGATTGTTTTGTTCAATTATTTTTTCAATTGCTCCCAAAGAGCTTTTAGGGTTATTCAAAATTTGTTTAATGCTTTGAAGTTCTTTTGATTGAGAATTTAAAAACTCCATAGCCCTTGTTCCGGTAATTGCTTCAATCCTTCTAATTCCGGCGCTCACACTACCCTCTGACATAAGTTTAAAAAACCCTATGTCACGAGTATTTTGAACATGGGTACCTCCACAAAGTTCTATCGAGAAATCTTTATCAAACTCAATCACTCTAACCATATCTCCGTATTTTTCACCGAAAAGCGCTGTTGCACCCATTTGTTTGGCTTCTTCAATTGGCATATCTCGATATTCGTGGAGGTCAATGGATGAAGCAATTTTCTCATTTACAATTTCTTCAACCTTATTCAACTCTTCATCGGTCATTTTACCAAAATGAGAAAAATCAAATCTCAATACTTCATCATTTACCAAACTTCCCTTTTGGGCTACGTGTTCTCCTAATACATGACTTAATGCACTATGCATTAAATGTGTTGCTGAGTGGTTTTTCCTAATATCATTTCTCCGGTTAACATTAACTTCCGCAAAAATTTCTCCGTTTGGATTTGAAATCATCTTATTGGAAATAAGTACATGAAGTTTATTGTCTTTTTGAGTATCAATTACAACAACTTCATCCCCTTTTGAATCAATTAGCTTTCCTTTATCTCCTACCTGCCCTCCACTTTCAGCATAAAATGGTGATTTTACTAATACATATTGAAAAAAGGCGCCACCCTTTTGCTTTACTTCCCTCCAACGACTAATTTGAGTTTTTACCCTTGTAGTATCATAACCTACAAATTCTTCAGTGGTATCGCTAATAATCCAATTCCAATCGCCTAAATCTTTTTTTGCATCATTTTTCGACCTATTTTTTTGTTCTTCCAGGGCTTTTTCGAAACCATCTAGATCAACACCAACTCCCTTTTCTCGTGCAATTATTTCAGTTAAATCAATTGGAAATCCATATGTATCATACAACTCAAAGGCAGTCACACCTGCAATATCTTTCTTTCCGTTTTGATTAAAATAAGATGTAAGTTTTTGTATACCTGTACTTAATGTTTTAAAAAAGGATGTTTCTTCTTCTTTAATCACCTTAGAAATAAAATCTACTTGTTTGATTACTTCTGGATATGAATCTTTGAAATATTCAGCCAAAGAAACCACCAGTTGATGCATGAATGGCTGCTGAAGATTCAAATAACTATACCCATACCTTACCGCACGTCGTAATATCCTTCTTACAACATAACCTGCTCCGGTATTAGACGGAATCTGACCATCCGCAATTACCATTACCACTGCACGGATATGATCTGAAATAACTCTAAATGCGATATCTTGTTCTTCATTATGGCCGTATTTAATATTTGCCAGCGTTGAAGTTTCATTAATTATATAACTGAATATATCGGTATCATAATTCGACTTCTTCTTTTGAATAACACGAACCAAACGCTCAAAACCCATTCCTGTATCAACATGTTTTTCAGGCAAGCTAACGAGAGTACCATCCGCCATTCTGTTGAATTCCATAAAAACGTTATTCCAAATCTCCATTACTTCGGGATGATCGGCATTTACCAATGAGGCACCGTTAACCGATGAAATTTCTTCATCTGATCTAAGATCTATATGAATTTCTGTACATGGACCACAAGGACCGGTTTCGCCCATTTCCCAGAAATTATCCTTTTTATTTCCGTTTAGAATTCTCTCTTTTGGTAATAATTCTGACCAGATATTATAAGCTTCTTGATCAAAAGGAATATTTTCCTCTTTACTTCCCTCAAAAACCGTTACGTATAATCTATCCGTAGGAAGTTTATATACCTCAGTTAACAACTCCCAAGCCCATTTTATTGCTTCCTTTTTGAAATAATCCCCAAAAGACCAATTACCTAACATTTCAAACATAGTATGATGGTAATGATCATGACCAACTTCGTCTAAGTCGTTATGCTTTCCACTTACTCTAAGGCATTTTTGACTATCAGTAATGCGCTTTTCAGTGGTAGATTCATTTCCCAGAAAGAAATCTTTAAATTGATTCATCCCTGCATTTGTAAACATTAATGTTGGGTCTCCTTTAACGACAATTGGCGCTGAAGGAACTATTTTATGTCCTTTTGATGCAAAAAAGTCCAAAAATTGCTTTTTGATTTCTAGCGAGGAAATGCTCATAATTTGCAAAGATACCAAACTAGTGTTGATGAATAAGGAGTAAAACAAAAAAAGCGGCATAAAGCCGCTTTTTTCACAAAAAATCAATCAAATTTTTTAATGAGAAACAAATATTTTGGGGGCAGCCGACTTGATCTCATCACTCGAGCCGTCGGCAAACTTTTCAAAGTTTGTATTGAATAATTCAGCCAATTTATTGCACTGAGCATCATAAGCTTCTTTATTATCCCAAGTATTTCTCGGGTTTAATAGACCAGATGGCACATTTGCGCACTCCTCAGGCATCATAACTCCAAACACCGGGTGTGGAATAAAATTCCCTGTTAATCGTGCCTCTAAAGCCTCAGTAATCATCGCACGAGTATATCCTAACTTCATTCTACTACCTATTCCATAGGGACCAC
The DNA here is from genome assembly GCA_030830065.1 of Bacteroidota bacterium. GTDB lineage: Bacteria > Bacteroidota > Bacteroidia > NS11-12g > UBA955 > VMCP01. The sequence goes on from JAURNR010000030.1 coordinate 6,694, forward strand.
CAGTCCAACCAGTATTGACTAGCCAAACGTTCACATCCGGATTTTGATTCAATTTCTCCCCTAACATTTCTGCATATTTTGCTGGATGAAGAGGCAGAAATGCTTGTCCAAAACAAGCAGAGAAGGTTGCTTGTGGTTCAGTAACACCTGCCTCGGTACCAGCAACTTTTGCTGTATAACCTGAAATAAAGTGATACATAGCTTGTCCTGGAGTTAATTTAGAAATTGGAGGCAATACCCCAAAAGCATCTGCGGTTAAAAAGAAAATATTTTTAGGTGATTCTCCAACAGAAGGAGCTGCTACATTGTCAATAAAATCTATTGGATAGGCGACACGAGTATTTTCAGTAACTGAAATATCATCATAATTTACTTTGTCTGAATCCTCGAAGAATCTTACATTTTCCACTAATGCTCCTTCTTTGATCGCGCTCCAAATTTGAGGCTCTTTCTCTTCGGTTAGATTCACACATTTTGCGTAACATCCTCCTTCAAAGTTAAAAACTGTATTTTCAGACCAACCATGTTCATCATCACCAATAAGTTTCCTGTTTGGATCAGCACTTAAGGTGGTTTTTCCTGTACCACTTAATCCGAAGAAGATTGCAGTATCACCATTTCTGCCAATGTTGGCGGAACAGTGCATACTTAACACACCTTTTTCTTGAGGAAGAATGTAATTTAATACGCCAAAAATTCCTTTTTTAATTTCACCAGTGTAACCACTTCCGCCAATAAGAATAATCTTACGTGACATGTCAACAATAGTAAAATTGTGCTGTCTGACACCATCAACTTTAGGGTCACCTTTGAAAGTAGGAGCTGCTAATATTAACCATTCAGTTTCTTGCTTTGCTGCTTGTTCTAATGTAGGACGTAAAAACAGATGCTTAGCGAATAGATTCTGATAGGCGCTTTCCGTAATCACCTGTATATTTAGCCGGTAAGTGGGATCAGCACACGCATAAGCATGTCTAATGAATATATCTTTGTGGTTTAGATGATTTACCACCTTGTTCAATAGGGCATCAAACTTATCCGATGCAAATGGTTGATTTACAGATCCCCACCAAGCGGTATCTTTAGTTTTATCATCCTGCACCAAGAACTTATCTTTTGGGCTTCTTCCTGTAAATTCTCCGGTATCTGCGGCAAGTGCGCCACGATCTGTAAGTTTACCTTCGCCTCTCTCCAAGGCCTTTTCTACTAATTCTTGGGTAGTTAAGTTTTCAAAAACTTGATTGGCTTGTGTTTTTAGGGCGTCAATCAATGCTGCATTACTCATCATAAATAATAAATGTAAATTTGACCCTACAAAATTACCAAGGGCAAACGAGTATACCACAATATAAAACACATGTGAAGATAAGTACTTACGCACAATTATTTACATAGATCCACTTACAATAAGATAACCATAACAAAATGAATAACAACTACTTAATCGGACCCCTATATTCAAAAAGTGTAACCTTGACACTTGCATTTATGTGCATTTTTTTCCTAAAGGGGCAAAATCAACCCAAAGAGCAGATTAGATTTCATTTAGGAACTGATCTAGGAATACAGGTAGCAAATGCATCATGGTGGTTGACAAATCGTTATGTTGTAAGAAATACACTAAAAATGAACCCAAAGGAGTGGAAAGTTCCTGTGTTAGATGATTTATCTAAATCTACGTTAACAAAAACTCACGCATGGGCTTCAGACTATACCCTTCAAGGAGCTTTGTTATTATCCCTAATTCAAATCGATCAATATAAAAACTTTGAATCTACTCGAAATTTTGGAAATCTTTGGATACAAAATTTACTATTTACCGCCAATCTCACACAGTCTGTAAAAATTACTTTTCAACGCAAACGTCCATACACCAGAGATCCAAACTTTGTAACGGATGGACATAACGATCATTATTACTCATTTTTTAGCGGACATAGTTCAATGACAGCAGCAGCAGCAGCAACGTCAATGTGGATGGCATATAGATATCCTTCATCAAAAACGAGTAAAATAACAGCTTGGGCATCGACGGGGTTAGCTTTAACGACCGGTGTTTTAAGAATTACAGCAGGTAAACATTACCCTTCTGACGTACTTACCGGGTGGGCTATCGGTACCGGTGTATCCTTGCTCAACGGCTGGATACACGAAAAACTTTAGTTTTTTAACTTTTCTTTGAAAAGCTTTTTGAATTTATCCACCTTCTCACCTACCACATAGACACAATAAGGTTGACTTGGATTGTTTTCAAAGTAATTTTGATGATAATCTTCAGCGACGGAAAAATCCTTTAATGGAATAATTTCAGTAACAATTGGGTCAATCCACAAACCAGATTCCTCAACGGCAAGTTTACTTTTTAAGGCAATCTCCTTTTGTTCGTCGGTTGTAAAATATATTCCACTTCGATATTGCGTACCAACATCATTGCCCTGACGGTTTAATGTGGTTGGATTGTGGATTCTCCAAAATACAGTAAGTATCTCTTCGTAAGAAGTTTTCGAAGGATTAAAAAACAAACGTACTACTTCAGCACATTGCGTTCTGCCTGTACATACTTCTTTATACGTCGGATTCTTTACAATGCCATTACTGTAACCACATTCTATTTTTTCAATACCCTCCATGTTTTGATAAACTGCATCGAGGCACCAAAAACATCCACCCGCTATTATACAGGTATCTAAATTAACAAAAGATTCCATATTTGATTGATTTGTATGTTGACTTTGACAGGAAGAACTAAATAATGAAATAAAAGTGAAAATAAACGCTATAAATTTCGCTATGCTACCCTTTTGTTTTATACCCTTTTGAAACCAAGTATTTTTTAATCTTTTCTGCAACATCACCTTGTATGTATATTATTCCGTCTTTTGAGGTCCCACCAGTTCCACAATGATTTTTTAGAGATTTTTCCAAGTCTTTTAAATCTTCCTTATTTCCTATAAATTCACGAATTGCAATAGTTGATTTCCCGGATCTCACTTCTCTTCGCACGTATAAAGTTTGCTGCGAAGTAGGTAAGGTTTCTTGGCTTTCTTCTCCTGAATCATAATGATAGTTAGGATCTGTACTATAAACGATTCCGTTTCTATTTTTGTTTTTGTTACTCATAATTTATCCTTTTCTATGTATGATGGAAGCCTTGGGTTGTGCTGTTGGCATTATTACCAAGTCATTAATATTTACATGTAATTTTCGTGAAGTTATATAGTATACAGCATCTGCGATATCCTCAGCTATTAGATTTTCAAAACCAACATATACTTGATCTGCCTTTTCTTTATTTCCTTCAAAACGAACCTCACTAAATTCAGTATCTACGGCTCCAGGGTGCACGGCCGAAACTCGAACGTTAAACTCTGCCAATTCAATTCTCATAGCCTGAGTAAGGGCATCAACGGCGTGTTTGCTCGCACAGTAAACATTTCCATTCATGTATACTTCCTTACCAGCAATTGACCCTATATTTACTACATGTCCCTTTTTGCTCTGTTTCATCCCGTTGGCAACCACCTTAGAAACATACAATAATCCCTTAACATTGGTATCTAACATCGAATCCCAATGCTGTGAATTTCCATCAAAAAAGCGCGATAAACCAAGAGCTAAACCTGCATTATTTACTAAAACTTCAATATTCTTCCATTCATTTGGAAGGCTATTTAACGACTCTATAACTTGTTCTTCATTCCTTATATCAAAACATAATACATGAACTCTACCTTCTTCATATCGGCTTTTAAATTCTGCTAATCTATCAAGCCTTCTTCCTGTTATAATAACCTTAAAATTATTTTCTAAATATAATTCGGCACATGCTCTTCCAATTCCCGATGTACCACCAGTAATCAATGCTATTTTACTGCTCATAATGTTGCTTCAATAATTAGGTTTGGTGAAAATATGAGTCCTCTTGTACTTCTGCCCGTTGCAAACAATGTTAACTTCAGTTTGAATTTTAAAATTGCCCAAACACACTTTCGAACCAAATTTTTAAATATACCATTAACATCCATATTAGATGAATGAATTTTCACATCATTGAAGCCAACGGACATCATTAATTGTTCTGCAGAGCTTAAATTCATATAGTTTTCATGAGTGAAATCACCGTTAGCAAATACAGTTGCTAATGGTGCGTCTAAATTTGGAGTTCGAAAAATCACCTTTCCTCCTGGTTTCAAATGTTTTTTAACCCCCAACAATAAATCTACTAGTTCATCTTTTGTAAAATGCTCAATAATGTCCATACCTAATACCAAATCCATCTTGTTTTTTTGATTGTTCAACCATTCAATAATATCGCCTTGAATCACATTTGAAACACCCAATTGCTTCGCTAATTCAACTTGTTCATTACTCAAATCTACTCCTGTAACTTCTGAAAAATGATTATCAACTAAGAGACTCACTAGACTTCCACTTCCACAACCCATATCTACTATTAGAATGTCTTTTGGTAAATATGTAATGATTGGCAATATCTCATTAGCAAATCTAATTTTCTCACGTACAAACAATGACTTAGCATCTGTCAATGATGCCCTTCCACTCTGGTTGGTATGATAATTCTTGTATAAAGTTTCTCTGTATTTCATTTTTGGGGGTTTTGAACTACCGGTATATCTACTGCCGCCATAATAGATGTGCAAGATGCAATTAATTTTTCAGTTCCATCCTCAAATACATCAAAAACTTCACCATCACAATAAATCAGAAATTTTCCAGCCTTCTTTATTCTTCCTTTTGCTCTAATAAAATTAGAAGTGCTAGGATTCAAATATGAAACCTTAAGATCAGCAGTAACTACATTTTTTGACTCATCCACCGCCGTGTATGCAGCTATTCCTGTTACTACATCACAAATGGTTGCCGTCACTCCACCGTGTAAAAAACCATTTTGCTGAAGATGGTGAGAACCAACCTCTAATGTCATATGAGCTTCGCCAGATTCCACCATTTCTAAAACCAATCCCATGTGATTGATAAAATGGTTATTTTTTAGTCGATCCTTAAAAAATTCGTAATAATTCATTTGTTTATCGTGCTGGGTTATAACCTGAGAGTCTTAAAATTTTATTCGCGTCTGTTTCTGAAAACAATTCAGACCAAGTACAATCCGTTTCATCCATATATTTCTGAATTATTTTTAAGCCAATAAAGCTACCAATCATAGGTGGACATTCTGGAGGAACACCCGACGCAAACGTTTTGTTTCCGTATACAAAGAACCTAACATAATCATTGAAGTTTTTAGAATACAGCAAATCATTTTGAAGGAATAACTTCCACATCTGTCCTTGATCACGTTCCATAAACGCCCATTCCTCTTCCGTGTAACCGAGATTGAGATGAGGGTTTTCTTGATCTGAAATATGAATTAAAAGTGCCCAAATTTTACCTTCTAAAACCGCCTGAGCTAACATATTTTCTGGCTTGTGTAATGGTTTGTATTTTGAAGAAAGGTAATTCCATATTAGCATTGTAGGAATTTGAGTTGGGCTATTATATCTGTTGAAAAACTCTGGCACCTCAAGCATAGCATAAACCGGAAATGTATCATTCATAAACATTTCTTTAGAATATCCTAAAATTACTTGACCATTTACAGAATCATAAAATGTATTATAGTTGCTAAATTGAGAGAAATATGCATAAACCTTAGGTGTGCTTGTACCTGGCAAGTCTCTTTGTAAATTTCCCCATTGTTGATTTAGAGATTCACTCATGGTCGGATATTTAGCAAAATGAGCATTCATTGCTTTAAATATTGGGCGATTAACTTGAATGAATCTGGAAAAGTTAGATGCAAAAAAACTATCGGAAAAGCCTTGAAACTTCTTATAGTCCATTATTTCAGAAAACCATAACGAAAAAAACCGCGGATACTTCTCCTTAAATTGTTGAATATCTTTAACTTGTATTGGACGATTACTTAATGCTTCCAATTCACCAACAAAGTCAATTATTTCAATATTGGCAAGTTTAGCAGGTGGTTGCCCACAATGAGGGAAAACTATGAGCGTTAATACCATAAAAGTGTTACACAGTTTTCCTAAAAATTTGTTTTTTTGCATACAATTATAAACGATTCAAGATGAAGAAAATTATCCTTCTCAGTGCTTTGAGTATTACATCATTTGCCATTGGGCAAACAGTTGCTCAACCTAGTTCAATGAAAAAGTTATCTTTCGGCTTCAAAATTAGTCCAAATTTTTCCTGGTTGAAAGTCCAAGAAGGAGCAATTGAAAATTCTGGGATGGGTCTTGGCTTTTCATATGGCCTTACAGCAGATTATAGATTATCCCCATCACCTAATTATTGGGCGTCTGCAGATATTTTAATTTCTACGGCACCACTAACATTAAACCATACCGGAATTTTAAAAAATGAAGTTGATAATAACGATCAATCATACGAAAACGCAAAATTCAATTATGATGTACAATATATTGAGGTTCCCATTTCGTTTAAGATGAAAACCGAAGAAATTGGTAACTTGAAATACACATTTCAAGTAGGAATAGCGCCATCATTCACTCTCAGTAAAAGATTAAAAACATCGGTAACACCAGACGTGTATGCCAATACTCCTAATATCACTTCCCACGATCCAAATGCAACACAAAACTCTATCTACGATTTTGACGGAGGTGCAAATAATGACAAGAACTATATTTTTACTGATGATATAAATACTGCTAGAATGTCTTTGGTTTTTGCTGCAGGCGTGGAGTATCCTGTTTCGGGTAACCTCAGTTTAACAGGAGGTTTGAAATTTGATAACGGATTTACGGACTTTCTTAAGGACGACCTGTATAAGGGTAGACACAATTTTCTTTCGCTACAAGTTGGTTTGATCTTTTAATTGGAATTATCTTGCGAATGTAAATGAAAATTTGCGTTGCACAGATAAATGTTAAAATAGGAGATTTCGAAGGTAATACTTCAAAAATTGCTGATGTACTCTTTAATGCGAAGAGAGAAGGTGCAGATTTGGTTATTTTCCCGGAGATGACAGTTTGTGGTTATTCTCCAGATGACTTACTAGATTACCCATCATTCGTTGAACAAAGTGAACACAGTTTAGAATTAGTTGCTCAAAGCTGCCAAGGGATTGCTGCTGTTATCGGAGGTGTTATGCGTAATCCTGATAAGGGAAGATTATTGCAAAATGTATGTTGTTTTATGCAAAATGGTAGAATTGAACATACCATAGCAAAAACTCTGTTACCTACATATGATGTATTCCAAGAATCAAGATATTTTGAAAGTGCAAAAGAATCGAAAATCATTGAATTTAAAGGAGTTAAACTGGGTATAGCTATATGTGAAGACCTTTGGGATCGTTATAATGAATTTGAATACATCCAAAGTCCTGGAGAATTATTAAAAGAACATGGAGCTGAATTAATAATAAACCCTTCTGCCTCACCCTTTCACCTAGGCAAACAATCTCATAGGAATCGTGTTCTTAGCGGACAAGTAAATCGATTTTCACTTCCAGTTCTTTACGTAAATCAGATTGGAATTCATACAGAATTATTATTTGACGGAAGTAGCAGAGCAGTTAACAATGATGGCGAAGTTGTACTTCAATTAGAGGAATTTGAAGAAGATATTGAATATATTGATTTTGAAGATGGTCGTTTTTCCATTAAAGAAAAAACATTAACAGTTGGCTCAGATAGCGTGGCTCTATTGCATAAAGCGCTTGTTTTTGGAATCAAGGATTACTTTAATAAGATGAACTTCAAAAAGGCTATTCTGGGAGCAAGCGGTGGAATAGATAGTGCATTAGTTCAAACTTTAGCGGTCCAAGCATTAGGTGCAGAAAATGTAACTGCCATACTTATGCCTTCAAGATACAGCAGTGAGTCATCTGTCACTGACGCAGTTGAACTATCGAAAAACCTTGGAAACTCATACTGGGAAATACCTATTACCCAGGTACATGATAGTTATGAAAATACATTGCATCCATATTTTAAAGATCTACCATTTGGCTTAGCTGAAGAGAATATTCAAGCACGTTCTCGCGCTGTACTTTTAATGGCATTGAGTAATAAACATGGTAGTATTTTACTTAACACTAGCAATAAAAGTGAAATGGCCGTTGGTTACAGCACGCTTTATGGCGATTTATGTGGAAGTATATCAATAATTGGAGATGTATATAAAACTCAAGTTTACGCCTTGTGTGATTACATTAATTCTCGAGAAGAGATCATTCCAAAAAATATTCTTACAAAAGAACCGAGCGCTGAATTAAGACCCGATCAAAAAGATAGTGATAGTTTACCTGATTACGCTATTTTAGACGGTATTCTTCGTTTGTTTATAGAAGAAAGAAAAGGTTTACAAGAAATAATTTTAGAGGGTTATGAATCGCATACAGTAAGGAAAGTATTGAATCTAGTAAACGCAAGCGAATATAAAAGGTATCAAGCACCACCGATAATTAGAGTTAGTGCAAAAGCCTTTGGGAAAGGCCGCATAATGCCTTTAGTAGCAAAATACCCTTAGTCATAATCAAAATTCCTCAATAAATAACGAACGTCGTTGTACCATTTCGAGTATTTATTGTAAGACCCATATAAATGATTTATAAATTCTTCTTCTGTTTTTGGATATCTCTTATGTTTACGGAAAAATGAGCCTTCCATATACTCAATATAATATCTAAAATCAATCATCCCTTCGTACCAATTAGCATATACGGAGTAATAATCATTTCCTCTTCTAATGGCTGTTGTTTTTCTTTTTCGGGGATAGCGCATTCCAACTAGGTTGAAATAATTTTTAGCGTAATAGGAATTCTGTCCATCTCTTCCACTTTCTTCAATTTTCAATACTGTATATAATTTGGCCCATTTCCCAACTACTATTTTAGAAACAGTATACAGGTCTTTTACCTGAGGTATTTTTTTTAAATTTAACTTTAAAGTATCAATGAATAAGTGATTACCGTTTATGATTATCTTATCTTTAAAAAATGTATTTGCATTAATAGTTCTAGGTAAACCTGGTGGCTTAGGCTCAGGGAAGTCTAAGGAATTGAAACTCCATACAGCTGATAATGCTATAAAACAAATTACGATATTTTTAATCCATTTATTCATTTATAATCTTGCTGTAACAGCTCCAATCTGATCAGCAATTTGTTTGCGTAAGATGATCAAATAATCTAGAACCTGAAGTACTTCTGAATCATTTTCCTCAGGGTCAACCAATTTCTTTTGCTCCTCAAGAATCATTTCTTCTATTTTTGTTCTTCTTAGATTTAAAAAAATGTCAATCAGCTCTTTAGGATAGTTATCATCTTCTGTCTTTACACTTATCAAATTATCTATAAATGCCGAACTAAGAGTATGTTCTGTTGAATATATTTCTGCTGCAAATTTTGAAATAGCTGGGTTGGAATGTTTTGCAAAATCTACAGCTTCAGGTGCACATTGATTGTTTGAATAATATAGTTTAACAAATTCTAAAATCAATGTATAAGGTTCGTGCATCAATTGAAAACTAGCATTTGCATCATCATCGAGCTCTTGAAGAATAAATTCAGTTATTGTTAATTCCTCAGTACCAACAGGTTTATTACCATGAAGCATTATCATTCTAATTAGTGCTCGTTCTTGGTGTACATCACTGAGAACTTCAGTATTAGGATCTGAAAACTCATTTATTGTAGCTTCTGCCTGCTTCAATAAACTTAATTCTTGACTTATATTTTTTTCAGAATCTTTTTGACGATTTTTCCTATCAATTTTACCTAATTCTGTATAGAGTGTTTGAATAGGAATATCACATATAGATTGTAATTCCTGCAACAATATTTCTCTTTTTATCTTATCATTTATCAGTGATAAAGATCCAAGAATATCACTTACTACTTCAGATTTTCTTAAAGGGTCGTTTGAAGCTTCTGTAAGTAATAATTCAGCTTTAAAAACAATGAAATTTTGTTCGTTATGTTTTAAGTATTCTTGAAAACCTTCAGAGCCTAATTCTTTACAATATGAGTCTGGATCTTGCCCTTCAGGCAATGGAATAACCCGAACATTTAAGTCTTGCTCTAACAATAAATCTATTCCTCTAAGGGAAGCTTTCATTCCTGCAATATCACCATCATATATAACGGAAACATTACTAGTGAAGCGTTTTACTATTCTTATCTGCCCTGGAGTTAAGGCGGTTCCACTACTTGCTGCTACATTACCTATTCCTGCTTGTTGTAGAGTCATTACGTCGGTATAACCTTCCATTAGATATACCTTATCATTTTTCCTGATTTCAGATTTTGATTGTGAAAGTGCGTATAAGAAATCACTCTTCTTGTAAAGTAACGTTTCTGGAGAATTTACATATTTCGGCGCTTTATCTACCTTAGACATCACCCTACCTGCAAATCCAATTACCTTTCCATTAACTGCAACCAATGGAAATATTACGCGATTTCTAAATAAATCATAAAAACCCCCATCCTTATCTCGTTGCTTTATTAATCCTGCTTTTAGTAAAACCTCATCTGAATAACCTTTACTTTTTGCATGGTTATAAAATGCAGTCCACGAAGCAGGAGAATAACCCACCTTCCAAAAATCAATACTCTTTTGAGTATATCCTCTTTCTCTAAAATATGGGAGAGCCATTGTTCTACCTTCTTCCGCTTGTATCAGTTGATCTTGAAAAAAGGAAAGTGCGAAATCATTCAGTGCTTGTAGACTTTCTTTCTCACGTTGTTGCTCCATAGAAGCATCAGAGTTCCCAATGTTTGTTTCAATTAAATCAATCCCATATTTCTTTGCTAAAAAACGAGCAGATTCTGTAAAGGAAAGGTTTTCAATATCCATTACAAATTGAATAACATTACCACCTTTCTGGCAGCCAAAACACTTGTAAATCCCCATTCCTGGAGTTACTACAAAACTTGGTGTTTTTTCATCGTGAAACGGACAATTCCCTTTATACCTACTTCCAGAGCGCTTAAGGTTTACATACTCTCCTACTACATCCTCTATATGGGCAAGATCTACAATTTGATTTATGGAACTCGGGTCTATCACTAAATATCAAAAATACAACTACTTTTCAATAATCCATTCTGCTTGGATAACATAAATAAAGTAAATTTGAAGTGTATGTTAAAGGATCAAATTCTAAATCTCGCTAAAGAGCTACACCCCGAACTGATTGAAATCAGAAATGAAATTCACAGTAATCCCGAACTTTCATTTTGTGAATTTGAAACTCAGAAAAAGGTTGAGAATTACCTGCAGAATAGACTTGGTTTAGTGACTCAACGAATGGCCAATACCGGGGTTGTCGCGTTGATTGAAGGGAAAAATCCAAGTAGAAGAGTAGTTGGAATGCGAGCAGATATGGATGCATTACCTATTGTAGAAGTCAATGATGGCAGAAGTTATCGTAGTAAAAACGAAGGAGTTATGCATGCTTGCGGACACGATGTTCACACGACATCTCTATTAGGAGCAGCTACAATTATTAATAAATTTAAGAATCAATTTGAAGGAACCATTAAATTAATATTTCAGCCGGGAGAGGAAAAATTACCAGGTGGAGCTAGCCTTTTAATCAAAGATGGTATTTTAGAAAACCCCAAGGTGGACTACATGATTGGTCAACACGTAATGCCCCTATTTGAGGCTGGCAAAGTAGGATTTAAAAAAGGGCTGTACATGGCCAGTACCGATGAAATATTTATTACCGTTAAAGGCAAAGGTGGCCATGGCGCGTTGCCAAATACAGCAATTGACAGTGTTTTAATGGCCTCTCATTTGGTAGTAGCACTTCAGCAAATAGTATCTAGGAATGCAACTCCAAGTATACCAACTGTTTTATCTTTCGGCAAGATTATTGGTAATGGGGCAACCAATGTACTTCCGCCAGAAGTAAAACTTGAAGGTACATTTCGAACAGTTGATGAGGTATGGAGAGACAAAGCTCATAACCGTATTCACGAAATTTGCAAAAGTGTTGGTGAAATGTTTGGCGGTGAAATTGACTGCCAGATTAACAAGGGATATCCATTTTTAAAAAATCATGAAGGCCTTACCCAAAACTTGATCAACAACTCAACAGAATACTTGGGTGCAGAGAATATTATAGATCTTGACATTTGGATGGCTGCCGAAGATTTCTCTTACTATTCACAAGAAGTACCAAGTACTTTTTACCGGCTAGGAATAAGAAATGAAGAAAGAGGTATTGTTAACAGCGTCCATCATCCAGCATTTGATATTGATGAGGATGCCTTGTTAACAGGGGCCGGATTATTCGCTTATTTAGGAATAAAAGCTTTAGAAGGAGATATCTTCTAAGCTCCAATTATTGAACACAGCGAATCAATCGCACTATCCCATATATCTGCCGCTATTTCGGCTTCATCAGGATCAATGAACTCGGTAATAATAAGTTCAACATCACCAGTAATATCATCTTGGTCAATTTTAAACTCTAAATATTCACCCTCAGCATCCATTATATCAAATCTCGTGCATTTATTTTGTACAGACTTTACCATTGTTGCATGGTATTCTGTCCCATCATCCCATGAGAATCTATAATGCCCGTTTCCCATAATATCAACATTATCTGCGAACCAACTTTGCAAACCGCTAGGGTTGGAAATATATTGATATATTATCTGGGGGGAAGACCTTAATGCGTATTCCAATTCTAGTTTGGACTTTGATGATTTCTTTGCCATATATATTTGTTTAGCTATTCGTCGAAATTAATCTTCGATTCTGCAAAGAAATCAAAAACAACCATAATTCAAAATAATATCGTCTGAACTTGTAATTATCTTTGTGCAATGCGCCCCCTAACCTACTTATTTATTATTTTCATCATTTTTACGGTTGGAGCCATATGGGTATTGAGTTTTGGTAATTTAACTGAATGTAACTTGAGTTTTTTTAAATTGAATAAAAAAATACTTTCCACATTTTTTAAATATGCTTCATTATGGGCCGAATGGCCAATTATTTTAACTTCTTTATTATTAAGTTTTTACAAGTGGGGTAAATATGCTTGGATGTGGGTACTAAGCTTTGCTATTGAGGGTTTAGTTATTCAAACTATAAAGCGTTTCTATAATGCACCAAGACCAATAGAATCCTTTCCAACTTACGCTAAACAAGTTGATGGTATATTACTTGCGCATTTTGGGAGTTTCCCCAGTGGACATACTGCGGCAGTTGTTTTTGGAACGGGCTTACTTTTATGGAGTTTGTATTCGACTCATTCTAAATCAAGGGTATTTCTGTTGATAGTTTTATTTTTGGGAGTTATTTCAGCAGCCTTATCAAGGGTATATTTATGCCAACACCATCTTCAAGATATTTTTGCCGGAGGACTCATTGGTGCTACAATTTTTTATTTATTTTCCCGCATCAATACAAAATTATTCCCAATACTGTCTAAATAGTGAACAGAGTATACGGACATATTACATTTAGTATTCTAACAGTTTTAGTTCTATTTCTCGGACTAAATTTGACACCCTTATTTGATTGGGATGAATTAAATTTTGCTGAATCTGCAAGAGAGATGGTAATAAGCAAAAACTGGCTTTATGTACAAATGGGCTATGAACCATTTTGGGAAAAACCACCTTTGTTTATTTGGTTACAGGCAATCTTTAGGTCAATAATAGGTATTGATTCTGCTTGGGTATATAAACTTCCAAATGTTTTGGCAGCTGTGTTAACTGTAAATTTTGTTTATTATGTGGGAGACTATTTAGGGAAAAGGATGCTGGGAGCATTTTGGGCATTAACTAGTATATTCACTCTTGCCCCATTTATTTATTGGAAATCTGGAATTATTGATCCTTTTTTTAATTTATTTATTGTCCTTGCAATATTTCAATGGTACCGAATATCTCAGAATATTATTCGTGAAGAGCGGCCTCAAATTTTTTACTTCTTGGCAGGTTTATTTTTAGGTTTGGCAGTTTTAACAAAAGGTCCAGTGGCTATTTTAATATTCTCGCTTGTGGTTGTTACAACTGTTTGGTGGCGGTCAAAATGGAGCGAAATTTTCACGAGTAAAATCTTACTTACCCTATTGGGCTTGTTAATTATTCTATCTGCGTGGCTAATACCTTTGATTCAGAGTAATGGGATTCGATTTATTACTGAATTTATAAATTATCAAATAGTTTTATTTAAAGGTCAAATAGAATGGCATAATCAGCCCTGGTTCTATCATATAATTGTTTTATTCTTTCTTGCATTTCCGTCTTCTATACTTGCAATACCTCACCTTACGCGTAATCCTATTCTTGATAGGAATACAGATATTTTCAATCTTTATATGCGGAGTATGTTTTGGATTGTATTGATTGTATTTAGTATTACTACAACTAAAATAGTCCATTACTCTAGTTTATGCTGGTGGAGTTTAAGTTATTTTAGTGCTTATCAGTTATATCTAATTCATACCAAGCGCTGGCACTCCCCTAAATGGCTCATATGGCCAATGCTGATTTCTGGTATCGGCTTAATAATTATTCTATGGTTAATTCCGATAGTCGCAATAATGAAACCATTACCATTTAATTTTGAGGTAAATCTAGACTCATTTACTCTTGGTTTATTATCTCACACAAAGCATTGGAATTGGTTTACACTACTTCCTGCAACTCTTTTTACATTTTGGTTTCTATATTGGTGGTTTTTACAAGCCATCAAAAAGCAGAGCCAAACAATATATTTGTATTTAATTTCTGGTGTAACCGCAATATTAATTTCAACATCATTATTACCGGCAATTGCGGAAACTTCACAGGGGCCTGTTAGTCGATCAATTATTAGGAAAACAAATGAAGGGGCATTCATTGAGTCTTGGTACTACAAAACATATTCAGTTTATTTTTATGGTAAAATAAAACCAGAGGATTTTGAGAATTTAAATCCTGAATTTGCTATTCATAACGACGCTTTCTATCCAAAACAAGAAATGAGAAGGGCTCATGCTTTTAATAATATTAATAAGGGAGAATATTACATAATAACTAAAATAAATTATACTCCAGATGACTATTTACTTCATAAATTCAAAAAAGAGAAACAGTTGGGTGGATACATTCTCTGGAAACGAAAACCTTGGTATTAAAACTAAAAATAATACTTCCTTATAATTAGTTAATTTTGCAATACCCAACTGTATGAAGAAAGAAGATTTGCACGTTATAGTTTCAGATTGGGAGTTTGGTGCTGGTAAAGCCGGCACATCAACAGGACCGAAAACCCTCATAGAATATTGCAAAGAGAGTGGATTATCGTTTATCTGTAAAGCTCCAATAACAGTAATTCATCAAAAAGTAACTGCTGCGGATGTTGAGGAAATTCACTATCCACACTTAAAAAGAGCATTGCCTTTAATTGAGCATCAATCACGTTTTGCCGATGCCATTGAAGATAAAAGAAAAAATGACGCCCCTTTATTGTTACTAACTGGAGATCACAGCAATGCAATCGGAGGCTTAGCAGGTTATTGCAGGAATAGAGATTCCAATAAACAGGGTGTTATTTGGATAGATGCACATTTAGATCTTCATTCACCATATACTACACCTAGCGGAAATATTCATGGAATGTCAGTAAACACTGTTATTGAAAAAGACAACCTAGATTGTCTTAAAAATAATATTGACGAAGAGTGCAAAGGACTATGGAATGATATAAAGGGAATCAAGAGGAATGCTCCAATTCCAACTGAAAATATTGTATTTATTGGCATACGTAGTTTTGAATTTCCAGAGGAAACTCTAATCAAAGATCACAACATTAAAGTAATATACGCAGAGGAAGTTCTAGAAAAAGGAATTGCATGGGCTGTTAATGATGCACTTGAATATTTAGATCCTAAGATTAACGAGCTCTATGTAAGTTTCGATGTGGATAGTATGGACCCTTCTGTTTCAGTTGGGACTGGTACTCCAGTTGAAAGTGGAATTAGTAAATTTCACGCTGTTCATATATTGTCGACATTGTTTGAATATCCAAAAACAAGCTGTCTAGAGATTACCGAAATTAATCCTAAACTTGACAAGCAAAAACCAATGGCAAAACAAGTATTTGAAATTTTAAATCAGATTTAGTTCTTTTCTCAAAAAACTCAAAGTATCAACACCGTCAGCATAATCCCATAATTTGGGGCATTGTGCCGAACCTATTTTTATTACATTGGAAATCTCATTTAAATCAGATACAACACATTGAATATTCTCTTTGTTCTGAATGATAAAATTTTTCACATCCTCTATATCATTGTAAAAAGAATAATAAACTACTCCAACCGGGGAATACAAACTTTCTGACTCTTTCATAAGTACAAAACCTGAATCAATATGGGGGTCTAAATTCATAAGTAACAATGCCTTATGATAGTTGTAATTATTTATATATTTATTATGATTTGCTAGATCAATAAAGTGTTTTTCCCATGTTTGAATCATCGGCTTAAAATCAAATCCTTGAGGTACTTTAATATGTGTAACATTCCTACAACCTAATCCAAAATAGCTGAAAATATCATTACCCAATTGCATATATTGATTTTCAGAATAGGTATCATGCATTCCCAATACCGCTAAACTATTCCTATTTTTTCTGAGAACATTAGGAGTATTTTTAAAATAATATTCGAAATATCTATTAGTATTGTTACTACCTGTAGCTATTGCGATATCAATATCATTTAAACGTTCTACATACTCGATATTAAGGTTAGTCTTACACAATACCTGAGCTTTATTTATCCAAAACTTGGGAAGTTCTTCATCATCTGAAGAAAGTTTGATTTTTAATTTTAACCCTGAAATTAATCCAACCAAAACATCGTGCATAACTACTAATGGAATATTGCCAGCCCCAATTATACCAAGAACTTTATCTGAGGATGGTAATTCTTCTTTATACCCAATTAACCATTTTGAAATTGATTCGTTATTCAAAGCCGTCCTCCAAGAATCAAGACTGCTTTTAATATTTTCTTGAGTAAACCACGGATTTTTTACCTCTGCAATTCTCATTACTGATTGCCACTCTGGATTATTCTCAAAATCCGATAGTGCTAATTCAAAAGACCTTAGAATTTCTATAGAATTCATCATGAACTTACAAAAGTACGTCTACTAATACGAATAATACGATAGTACCCTTATTTTTGTAAGATGAAAAAAGGCCTTTTTATCATTCTAGCTTTTATTGTAGTATTTAACAGTACCGAAGCACAAAGCCCTTGGTATGTTGGCGGGAGTGCTGGTGTTTGCGTTTCAAAAACGAGCATAAATGATACTCTTGCTAATACTTTTTCTACACGAAATAGAGTTGGTGGGTACGGGAATATCCGTTTAACCTATGATATGAATCGGGCTAGTTCATTAGAATTCGCTTTAGGGTTTTTAAACACCGGATACAAAATCAACAATGACACCATGGCTTATAATACCTCGGTTAGCAAAAGTATTTCATCTTGGAATTCTACATTAGGAATTTCTTTTCGTCAGAACTTCAGTGAATATAACTTTATTTCTGAAAAGTTTGGTGTTGCTGTGAATTACAATGCCTTTAGTAATACCTCTGACACATTAAATAACAAAGAAAACTTACCAGATTATAGAATCGTACAATCGCTAAATAGTAGGATATATCCAATGTTTTATATAGGTTTTGCAATGGGTGGTAAAACTGATGGTGGTGATCGCTATGAAATTAATTTAACTTACCAACAATCATTCGGGACTTCACATTTGTTGGAGGTACAGCATGGAGAATTCTTTAATGAACAGTTTCCCCTAACATATAGAGGTGGAAATTTACAATTAGGAATTTCTTATTTCTTTAATTTTGGAAAATTTGAAAAGAGCGAAGAATATTTTTACGATTAAGTAATCTATCCAAGTCCGACATCTAAGGACATCATTAATACAAACCCTATCATTAATCCTAAAGTGGCCTTGTCGGTATGACCATTACGTTGTGACTCGGGAATTACCTCTTCTACTACAATGTAAATCATTGCACCTGCTGCAAACGCTAAAGCATAAGGAAGAATACTTTGTGCCCAAATTACTAATAATACTCCCAACACAGCTGCAACAGGTTCAACTATCCCACTTAATTGGCCCCATAAAAAGGATTTAAAACGAGATAAACCGAATCTTCTTAATGGCAGTGCTACTGCTAATCCTTCTGGAAAATCCTGAATGCCTATACCTATAGCTAGGGCAATTGCTCCATATAAGTCGGCTCCTGGAATTCCCTCTGCAACGGCACCAAAGGCAACACCTACTGCCAATCCCTCAGGAATATTATGAAGTGTTATAGCTAAAACAAGAAGAACCGTTCTATTCCAATTTGTTTTGACTCCTTCAGACTTTTCAATTGGTTCATTTAAATGCAGATGCGGTAACCATTGGTCAAGTACGAATAAAAATATTGCTCCACCTAAAAAACCAATTCCTACAGGGACCCAAGAAAGACTTTCAGACCAGGTGGTTGATGCCATTTCCAATGCTGGATTTAACAAACTCCAAAAACTTGCTGCCATCATGACTCCTGCGGTAAACCCTAATAAAGTATCCATAAATCCTTTATTTAGATCTTTAACAAAAAATACTACAGCAGCACCAAGTGCGGTTACCAGCCAAGTAAACATGGAGCCAGTAAATCCCTGCATAATCGGGGATAGAGTTTCAAAATATTGAACTATTGCATCCATATTACGAATATACTAAATGATTTTACAAGCTAGTTATCCATGATTTAATGTACTCTATCTGCACGCAGCTCTAATCCAGAAAGCACTTTAGACTCTATTTCTAACCATTGTTGCCATCGTTCTTTAACTTCTTCGTCAGGATAATATTCCTTAGCTAGGTCGATAAACATTCGATAATGACCTGCTTCAGAAACCATAAATTCATGATAAAATGATTTTAAATTTTCGTCAGCACAATATAGACTTAAAAGCCTAAAACGCTCACAACTCCTAGCTTCAATGAGGGCGTTCACTAGTAAATTTTCCAATAGTTGTTTCTGAACATTTCCTTTAATCATATGGTTGTGAAGTCCAACCACATATTCATCCTTTCTCTTTTTTCCCAATACAATTCCACGCTTATCCATTTCCTTTAAAACTTTTCGGAAATGACCCCATTCTTCAGCAACTAAAGGTGTAACCTCTTTTACCAATTTTTCCTTTTCTGGATAACGAACAATTAATGTAATGCCTGAGGTTGCTGCTTTTTGCTCACAAAAAGCGTGATCAATTAATATTTCATCAATTGATTTTTCTGCGATGTTAACCCAACGAGGGTCTGTCGGGAGTTTTAAACCCAACATCTGAAGTGTAGTTGGAATTTGTTGCTCCATTAACCTTCTATTTTTTCTACCCTTTGTTCATGACGACCACCTTCAAAATTTGAGTCAAGGTATGCTTTTAGAATTTCTACTCCTTTTTCTTCTGTGATATATCGAGCAGGCAAACAAATAATATTTGCGTTGTTGTGTTCTTTTGCCAAGCTCGCCAATTCTGCATCCCAAGCTAACCCGGCTCTAACACCTTGATGTTTATTTGCAGTCATACATACACCATTACCACTGCCGCAAATCAAAACACCATAATTGACCTCATTTGAACCAACTAAGGTTGCAACCTTGTGAGCATAATCTGGATAATCCACTCTATCCGAGCTATCTGGTCCACAATCAGTAACATCAAAACCAATCGTATCTAAATATTTTACTAAAACTTGTTTCAAATCGAATCCCGCATGATCCGAACCTATTGCAATTTTTTTCATAGCTATTTATTTAATTTTTATTCTTTTTCATTTTCCCGCTCTTCTCGTCTTTTTTCAACTCCCTTAGCGATGTAAATTCCTGCCAAATAAAGGAGCATCAATGGAATTCCCAAAAGCAATTGAGAGAACATATCTGGAGATGGTGTAGCAATACCGGCAATTATAAAGACTATCACTGCAGCATATCTCCAATATTTCTTTAAAAGTGCTGAGGTAACAAAACCAATGCTAGCTAAAATGTAGATTAGGACAGGCATTTCAAATACCAATCCCGTTGCTAAAGACATAAAGCTCACAAATCCTGTTACACTAGAGATGGTGATAATATTTTGGATATCATCATTAAGTTTATATGTAAGAAGGAAATTCGTCGCGACGGGAACCAATAAAAAGTACGCAAAAAAGACTCCAGCAAAAAATAATAGTGAAACTACTACTAAGCTTTTTTGTACCCTTTTTATCTCAGCAGAACTCAAAGCAGGTTTAATAAACTTCCACAGTTGATTTACGATGTAGGGAAAGCTGAATACAAATGCAGCAACAAATGATATTTTAAAAGCACTCACAAACTGACCTTGTATTTGCATACTCTGCATTGTTAGTGAAGGAGGCTGCCAACATAGCGCATCTGATCCCATCACTAACTGACCAGCTCTACAAAAAAAATGATATCCCCAGAAATCATCTTTAAATGGAGATAAAACAATTAATTCAAACAAATGCTCAACGAAAGCAAATGCGGCAATGGTAGTAATCAACAAAGCATAAGCAACTCTGACTAATCGACTCCGTAATTCGTCAATATGGTCAAAAAAGCCCATTTGTTTCTCATGGGGATAGTCTTTGTCTACGTCTACCTGGTCTAAGGCCATTTATTTTTATTTATACGATTGAAACTTTACATCAACATTCCACCGCAAACTGATATAGTTTGCCCCGTTGTATAAGAGCTTAAATCAGAAGCCAAATACAAGCAAGTATTGGCCACATCATCTGGGGTTCCTCCACGTTTCAAAGGTATTTGGTCGATCCATCCATTTTTCACATTTTCATCCAAAACTTCGGTCATTTCTGTTTCAATAAAACCAGGAGCTACCGCATTGCAACGGACATTTCTTGAACCTAATTCTTTAGCAATGGATTTTGTAAATCCAATCATACCAGCTTTTGAAGCTGCATAATTTGCCTGACCAGCATTTCCCGTTACACCTACTACTGAAGTCATATTTATTATGGAACCTGATTTATTTCCAAGAAAATGTCTTAAGAATGATTTGGTTAAATTGAAAGCACTTTTGAGATTTGTATTAATTACATCATCCCATTGCTGCTCCGTCATACGTAGCATTAGTGTGTCACGTGTTATTCCAGCGTTATTAATAAGAACATCAACTTTACCGAAATCATCAATTACGGATTTAGCTAATGCTTCACTTTGTTCAAAATCTGCTGCATTACTTTGATAGCCTTTTACTTTAACCTTATATTTTTCGGTTAATTCTTTCTCAAAGGCTTGAGCTTTTTCGATAGAACTAGCAAACGTAAAAGCAATATTGCTTCCATTTTTTGCGAAAACTTCAGCAATACCTTTACCGATACCGCGAGAGGCACCAGTAATTAAAGTGGTTTTCCCTTGTAACATAGTGGCAAAGATAACTCAATTTTTTGTGGTCACATCTCGCGATAAAATATTTTACTCTCGGATAATAGGGCCACCTTTGTTATTTATTTTTGACTCAAACAGAGTCATTGTTTTGTTCATCTGCTTATTTACAGAACGATAAATCCTTGTTTCTTTAAATCACAAAAAATATGTTAATCATTTAATTCATTAATGCCTTTTCAACTTTTCTATTCATAATTAAAATCCAAAGTGGATAAAACTGCGCTAGAACCATCATTCCAGGATAGCCTGTAGGCATTTGGGGAGCGACCTTACTATTTTCAAGGATTTGATATTTTTTATTGCTTTTACAATGATGATCTGAATGACGCGATAGTTCAAATAGAAGCAAACGACCAATTAGATGATTTGAATTCCAAGAGTGCCATTGTTCGACTCTTTCGTAGTTGTTATTTGATTTTTTTCTTGTTAAACCATAATGCTCGATATAATTAATCGTTTCTAACAATACTGCACCAATAAATGCGGCTAGCATCCAAGATATCATAGCTTTAAACCCAAGGGTAAAAAATACAACAAACACCGCAGTTAACTGAATAATTTGAAATTGTAGCATTTCGTTCTTAATTGAAAAAATCAGTCTACCTTTTCTTCGTAATCGAATAAATTCTAAACTCCATGCTTTGTTCCATGTTTGGATCATTGACCGAATCCAAAATATTTGTACTGGTTCATTTAAACGAGCTGTTGATGGATCCTCAGGGGTAGCAACGTTTTTGTGATGCCCCCGGTTATGCTCAATGAAAAAATGCATATACAAGGAACTTAAGAGTAATATTTTTGCCAAAAACTGATCTTTTCGAGTTGTTCTATGGCCTAATTCATGTGCTATGTTAATTCCAAAAGTACCACAACATATACCCATAGAAAAAACATGCCCCCACCAAGTAATTGTCCACATTTCATTATCTCTCATGACCCAAATAAAACATAACGTAGTAAGAATGTGAAGTCCAAAAAATAAGTAAAGTATATTATCGAAAAACAAATCTTCCGATCTCGATTCTAAATTCTCATTTTTATCCTCCTTCGCTCCTATTATTAACTCTAGAATTGGAATAAAAAGAAATACAAAAATTGGAGCACACCAACTTAATAGACCAGACTCATTTAGCGAAAACCAAACAGAAAACATAACAGAAAAACTTAGTAAATATCCATATCTGTTCATGAGCGTGAATTTATAAAATTTAATCCTATTTAAAATAATAAGGATAACTATGATATCATTTATAAACTATTGTCCATTTTCGTTGCTATAATTTTAATCCCTGTTATTCTGTAAGATATATATTCAAAATGAACCTTTTAATATTCTAATATTATCCCATAACTCAAAACCCGAAACTCCGCAACAGACTGGGTTAAAACTTGCCTACCACCGAGAGCAATTGTATTTTTGTTTATGCCCTTTTCTCTAGATACATCCATTGAATATATAAAAGGCGTAGGTCCAGCAAAAGCTGAAGCCTTAAAAACCGAATTGGGTATTTTTACAATTGGAGATTTTCTGAGTCATTATCCTCATCGGCATGAGGATCGATCAAAAATATTTAAAGTTAGAGAACTTAGTCATGTAGGCGAAGTAAACATTCAATTAGTGGGTAAAATAATTCCAGAAGGGTTAACTGGAGTTGGTAGAGGCCAACGATTTATTGCTGAGTTTTCAGATGATTCAGGCAGTGTGGAATTAATTTGGTTTCAAGGGGCACAATGGATTGAAAAATATATTAAACCAAATGAAAAATACCTAGTCTTTGGGAAGGTGAGTAATTTCAAAGGAAAACTGTCTATTGCTCATCCCGAACTAGAGATCATTGGTCCTCAATTCTCACTTTCGGAATTAGGACTTACCCCTGTTTACCCGATGACAGAAGGACTGAAGAGAAAGCGGATTGATAATCGATTCATGGCTCAAACAACCAAGAAAATAATCGAAGATTCGCAATACTTTATACCCGAGAATCTACCAGAAAAAATAATCAACAAATATAAATTCCCATCAAGGTCTGTGGCTTTGAAGACATTACATTCTCCTAAAAATCCTCAGGAGTTAGAGCTTGTTAAAAACAGATTAAAATTCGAAGAACTTTTCTATCTTCAATACAGACATCTTCAACTCAAATCGCACCGAAATAGAAATTATAAAGGGTTAATCTTTGAAACTGTTGGAGATTTTTTTAATAATTACTATCAAAGTTATTTGCCGTTTGAGTTAACCGGTGCTCAAAAAAGGGTGATACGAGAAATTAGATCGGACATGAAAACGGGATTACAGATGAACCGTTTACTTCAAGGAGATGTAGGCAGTGGAAAAACCATGGTTGCATTACTTTCTACTTTAATTGCCCTCGATAATGGATTCCAGGCCTGCATAATGGCACCTACCGAGATTTTGGCAAATCAACATTTTGAATCTATTTCCGAATCACTCAATTCACTACCATTAAAGGTTGAATTACTAACCGGTTCAACCAAGAAAAAAGCTAGAAATCAAACTCTAGAGGATTTAAAATCTAATAAGATCAATATATTGATAGGGACTCATGCCCTAATTGAACAAGATGTAGAATTTTTCAATATTGGTTTAGTTGTTATTGATGAACAACATCGTTTTGGAGTAGCACAACGGGCTAAATTATGGAAGAAAGGAAATGTATTACCTCACGTTTTGGTAATGACAGCAACCCCAATTCCAAGAACACTGGCAATGACGCTCTACGGAGATTTAGATGTTAGTGTTATTGATGAACTCCCGAAGGGAAGAAAACCAATAAAAACAGTGCACCAACATGAAAATAATAGACCGTTGGTAATGGATTTTTTAAAAAAGGAGATTGCAATTGGGCGGCAAGTATATTATGTATTCCCGTTAATTGACGATTCTCCAAAACTTGAATTGAAAAGCCTTATGTCTGGATATGACATGGTATCTGAATATCTTTCTCCACCACAATTTAAGTATTCATTAGTTCATGGAAGATTAAAAGGGGAAGAGAAAGAGAGTGAAATGAACAAGTTTAAGAATCATAAAACTGATATTATGATTGCCACTACGGTTATCGAAGTTGGTGTAAATGTACCTAATGCATCTGTAATGGTAATAGAAAATGCTGAACGATTTGGATTATCTCAACTGCATCAGTTAAGAGGAAGGGTTGGACGTGGTGCTGAACAAAGTTATTGTATCCTTATAACTGGATCAAAGTTATCTGAAGCAGCAAAAAAGAGAATCATTACGATGGTTCGTAGTACCGACGGTTTTGAAATTGCAAAAGTTGATCTAGAACTGCGGGGACCAGGAGAAATTGATGGGACTAAACAAAGTGGAATATTAGACTTAAAACTTGCTGATATTAGGCAAGACGAAAGTATTCTAATTGCCGCTCGATCTGAGGCACAAGACTGGATTGAATTTGATGAATTATTGATGAAATCTGAAAGCATACCTATAAAAAATGAGTTATCAAAAAATCCGCATAGAACCATATGGAGCAAAATAAGCTAAAGAAACATTTTCTATTTCATTTCGTTATTGTTGCATAAAGTCGTGGTAGAGTGCACTTTTTCTTTTAATTTCGGGAACTCAAATGAATTTTTTTACTGATTTCGGTCGATTTGTATTATTCATGAAGCAAACGCTGCATCGTCCGCAGAAATGGAGCGTTTTTGGATCAATATTAATCCGAGAGATGTATAATATTGGTATTCAATCACTATTAGTTGTAGTTCTAATTGCTATCTTCACCGGCGCTGTTACAACGATACAAACAGCAAATCAGCTTCTTACACCTAGTGATTTATTCCCTACCCAATTAATTCCAAAGTTCGTTGTAGGTGCCGTTGTTAGTACTAGTTCAATATTAGAGTTAGCGCCGACTATCACTTGCCTTGTTTTAGCGGGGAAAGTTGGGGCGAATATTGCCTCTGAAATTGGCAATAAGAAGATTTCTGAACAAATTGATGCATATGAAGTTATGGGGATAAACTCAGCTTCCTTTGTAGCATTACCGAAAATAATTGCAGGAATAATAGTAATTCCTAGTTTAATTATTGTAGCTAATTTTTTATTGATCTACGGAGGTGTTATTGCAACTCAATTCACATCAGCATTAACTTTAGACGATTTGATTGAAGGTGCAAGAATGGTATTCCACCCAGAATATGTAAAAATCATGCTTATTAAAGCATTTATTTTTGCTTTCATAATAACGAGCTTAAGTTCTTACCAAGGGTATTATACTGAAGGCGGAGCGTTGGAGGTTGGAGAAGCAGGAACAAAAGCTGTTACCCGTATTTGTATATTCATTTTGTTTTTTGATCTCATAATTGCACAAATATTCCTCGGTCTATGATACAAATTGAAAATCTTTGGAAATCATTCGACGGGAAAGACGTTCTCAGAGGAATTGATGCAACTTTTAAACCTTCAATCCCGAATTTAGTCATAGGTGCTAGTGGAAGTGGTAAAAGCGTAATGTTAAAAAATCTTGTTGGACTCATAGAACCCGATAAGGGTAAAATTATGTATGGAGATGAAGATTTCGCTTCAATGGACTATAATGAAAAACAGCATATAAGAAGACAAATTGGGATGTTATTCCAAAACAATGCATTGTTCGATTCAATGACTGTTGAGCAAAACATTGAATTTCCCTTAAAAATGTTTACTCAATTAAATCCATCTGAGAGGTTAGATAAAGTTAATCAATGTTTGAAAATGGTTGATTTGGTTAACAGTAATAAAAAGTATCCTTCGGAAATTTCAGGGGGAATGAAAAAACGCGTAGGAATAGCTCGCGCGATTGTTTTAGAGATAAAATATCTTTTTTGTGACGAGCCTAATTCTGGTCTTGACCCTTTAACAAGTAGAGTTATTGATGAATTAATAGCACAGCTGACCGTTGATCTTGGCATTACTACTGTAATTAATTCACACGATATGAAAACAGTAAAAGATATTGGAGAGAATATAATCTTTATTTACAAAGGTGAAAAGTGGTGGCAAGGAAGTAAAGATGAGATTGAAAATGCGCGAATAAACAATAAAGAGCTCGATGCTTTTATTAGTGCAAGTTTTTAACTCGCTTTAAATTCAATCTATTAATAGGGTCATTATTCAAATTTTCGATGTTTTTTTGAAACATCCTCAAGCTTTTGTCATAATACAATTCAATCACTGGAATTTCAGATTTTAAAATATCATTGGCCTCAATCATTAGATTAATCCTAACATATTGTAATGAGTCATTATTAAATACTCCAAAGGCAATTTCCTTGTATAAAGAATCAAACTTAGAGTTATTAAAGTGAGTATAATTGGGTCCATTGGGTGCCTCATAGGGTTGATAAAAACACGAAAGGTAATTTTCAGCATCAGGATAATCTGCAATCCAGGAGCCTCTAAAGAGAAATAGTTTCCCTTGATTTCGAAGTTGGCGTAACATACCTCCAGTTTGTAAATCAATACGAATATTAATACCTAATTTTTTCCATGAACTTTGCAAATAAACGGCCATATCCAAATAATCAGCAGTGGTTGTTAACGGAATTTCAAACCCTTGATACTTTGAAAAATAATTAGATTTATTCAAATAATATTTTGCGGAATCCAAATTCAAAGTATTTTTCTCAACTATATCTTTCAATAATTTTGGCGGTACAAATCCATTTAACCCTGCTCTACCTAATCCATTCCTAAAATACTTAACCATCGCAACCTTGTCCACGCTAAAATGCAATGCCTTTCGTAAATACACATCTGTTAATGGGTTGGGAACACCGGCTATGTTTTCGATTAAATTAATTCCGATATATTCTGTATTTAAAAAGTCCGTAATGAGATAACCTAATTGATTGCTATATTTCTCCTGTAATTTGCCACTCTTGGTTAGTAATTCGTCCTTAAAGGACGCATCGATTCCGTTGAAGAAATCATACTCTCCGGCCATAAACTGCATAAACGCTGTTTGTTTATTTTTTACAAATGATACATGAACTGCGTCTAAATATGGAAGTCTAATTCCATCATCATCAAATTCATGATAAGCGATATTTTTTCTTAAAACCAAAGCCACGTCGCGCTCCCAACGTTTAAGATAAAATGGACCTGTTCCGAATAAATATTCTGCTAATCCGCTACTGCAATATTTTTTTGGTAAAATAAACCCGTAATTAGTAGCCAACAATGATAAGAATGAAGGCGATGGTTTATTTAATCTAATAATTAATGTAAAAGAATCAACTGCAATTATTGGAGATGTTTTATCAATTGCATACTTATAATAGTTCAATAATTTACTAGTAAACTTTTTATTTGGAGTAATTTTATCATTAAGAATCCAAGCTCCTGGTGAAGCAGTATATGGGTTTAAAATCCTCAATAAACTGGCTGCTGCATCATAAGCAGTTAGTTTGTAAGACCTATTAATTTGATTGTGAAAATATATATTATCTCTAATATAAAACTTATACACAGTTCCAGTAGTATCAATCTCCCAGTTTTTTGCAATTTGCGGTATCACTTTTAAATTTGAGTCCAGCGTTACCAAGCCCTCAAATATTTGGCTTCCGATCCATATTTCACTTTGAGATTTTATATAGGCTGGATCTAAAGTATTTACCGATGCATCCTCATTATACCGAAAAATATGGGCCTCTGAAACTTTATCCACATTTTTACAACGATTTAAAAAAAAAATCGTGAATAAAACAATAACTAGAACACTACCAACATTAGGTAACCTTTGAATAAATTTGTTATTCTGAATTGAATTGAAATGAGAGTTACTTTTTACGGACACGCTTGTTTTAAAGTTGAATTGAACAACAAAAGTATTGTTTTTGATCCATTCATTCGTGGTAATGAGTTGGCAAAAAATATCGACGTTAAAGAAATCAACCCTGATTTTCTCCTATTATCTCATGCGCATTCAGACCATATTTCAGATGCCCTCGAAATTGCAAATCAATCAAATGCAACAACTTATGCGATTTATGAAATTTGCATGTGGATGAATAAACAAGGAAACTCGAGTTTTCACCCCATGAATATTGGGGGAACTGCACATACAAATAACATTTGCTTCACAATGACTCCTGCCCTTCATAGTTCAAGTTTTGAAGATGGTTCATATGGAGGTGTTCCATGTGGTTTTATCGTGCAAAATGAAACCGAATGTTTCTATTATGCTGGTGATACTGCATTGTTTTCAGATATGTCAATTATTGGGAAGAAGCGAGAATTAGACTTTGCAATTCTGCCTTTAGGGGATAACTTTACTATGGGAATCACCGATGCTATTGAAGCAGCAAAATTACTAAACGTGAAAAAAGTTGTAGGTATGCATTTCGATACCTTCGGATATATTAAAATTAATCATCAAGAAGCTGTAGAACAATTTAAAGAAAATGATCTTGAATTGATTCTTATGGAAATTGGACAAACATTAGAAATTTAAAATGGGTAAAATAATATCTTTGGCAAACCAAAAAGGAGGAGTCGGTAAAACCACCTCTGCTGTAAATCTAGCAGCTAGTCTAGCTGTATTAGAATATAAGACCTTGCTCGTGGATGCAGATCCACAGGCAAATTCATCATCGGGATTAGGGTTAAATCCAAAAAACATTAAATTAGGTTTATATGAATGTTTAGTTCAAGATATTCGTCCACAAGATGTTATCATATCTTCAGATACACCCTTTTTAGATGTGATTCCATCGAATATTGATCTAGTTGGGGCAGAGATAGAATTTCTTGAAATGCCAAATAGAGAAAAAATCATGGAGGGCCTTTTAAAACCATTAAAGAGCCAATATGATTTTATTATAATTGACTGCTCCCCGTCATTAGGACTAATTACGACTAACGCATTAGTGGCGTCTGATAGTATAATAATACCTGTGCAGTGTGAATACTTCGCCCTAGAAGGATTGGGTAAATTATTGAATACCATCAAAATCATCCAAAATCACTTAAATAGAGGTTTGGAGATAGAGGGAATTCTACTCACAATGTATGATTCGCGTTTGAGATTATGTAATCAAGTGGTTGAAGACGTAAAAACTCATTTCCAGGATATAGTATTCGACACTATAATTCAAAGAAACACGAAGCTTGGAGAAGCACCAAGTTATGGAATACCAGTTATTTATCACGACGCCGATAGCAAAGGGTCTATTAATTATCTAAACCTTGCCAAAGAGATTTTAATTAAAAACGGAATTATTTCAGCAGAGGAGAACGCAGTAACATGACAAAAACAACAAATCCAAAGAAAAAGAACCCTGCATTAGGCAGAGGATTAAGCGCTTTATTAGGAGATAGTGTTGAAACAGAAACGGCATTAGGTTCTTTGGGAACCAGTGTAGATGGGATTTCATTAATTCCTATAAATGCAATAGAAGCAAATCCATTTCAACCGAGAACAAACTTTCGCCCAGAAGAGTTAGAAGAATTAGCAGCATCAATCGGAATACATGGTGTAATTCAACCTATTACCGTAAGGAAAATGGGAAGAAATAATTATCAGTTAATCAGTGGTGAGCGCAGAACGAGAGCGGCTATGATGTCTGGTTTAACCCAAATTCCAGCATATGTTCGTACGGCTAACGACCAAGGAATGTTGGAAATGGCCCTTATTGAAAATATTCAAAGAAGCGACTTAAATGCTATAGAAATTGCATTAAGCTATCAACGTTTATTGGAAGAATGTGATTTAAAACCAGAGGAATTAGGTGAACGTGTAGGAAAGAACAGATCTACTGTTACTAATTACTTAAGATTATTAAAACTACCTGATACGATTCAACTAGGTATTATTCAAGGTGAAATTTCAATGGGTCACGCCCGTGCAATAATAAATGCGGGCTCGGAAGAACAACAAGTTGAAATCTTCAATCAAGTTATCGAGAATAATTTAAGCGTTCGCGATGTTGAAGCACTAGTTAAGAATAACAAAATATCCTCAACCAACGGAACATCTGCTAACCCCTCTAACGGTGCTTACACACCAGGAGGAACTACATGGGACCCAGAAATCGATAGAATAACTGAAGAGTTCCATCGCAGATTAAAAGCACCTGTTCACCTAAAAACAGGTAAAAAAGGTGGTGGAACTGTAGTAATTTCGTATAAAAGTGTAGAGGATTTGCAGAGAATTCTCAACTTATTAAATGAGGCGGAATAAAAATATATATTTTCGATTTAAGTTAGTTGCAATATGTTTGGTTTTTTTCAGGTTGGTTCCCGGAAATTGTCAAATTGATAGCATTTCAAAAGAATCTTTTCATTCACCACATAAGGCAACTGTACTATCTGCGGTTCTTCCCGGTGCTGGACAATTTTACAACCATAAATATTGGAAAGCTCCAATTATTTATGCGGGATTTGTTGGAGCGGGATACGGATACTACACCAATGCCGTTGCCCTAAGAGAAACAAATGACCGATTTCGCAGTATGTATGCGAATGGCAAAACGCCAAGTCCACAAGAAATTGCAGATAGAGATCAATTGAGAGTCAACCGAGATATTGGGGGGTTATTTTTTGTTGGAATTTATGTGTTGCAAATTATTGATGCGACAGTAGATGCACATTTTTATAAATTTGATATAAATCAATCGCTATCGATTAATTGGCTTCCCAAAAGTCCGACAGAACAAGTTTCACTTAATTTATTAATAGGTAAAAGGTAATTATTATGAGTAATAGGATCAGGCAACTCCTAGATTTTTTAAAAGAATCACCTAATGACAATTTCCTTCGCTATGCATTAGCTCAAGAATACGTAAAATCAGGTGATAAGCAAACTGGGTATGATTATTATATTGGCTTATTAAATGATGTACCAGAGTATGTGGCGACATATTACCATTTGGGGAAGTTATATGAATCAGATGATGAAAATGCCAAAGCATTAAAAATCTACACTAAAGGGATTGCGATAGCAACAAAAATCGGAGACCAGCATAGTTTATCCGAGCTTCAAAGCGCCAAGCTTGAGTTGGAAATGGAAGATTTATTATAAGACTCCTTCTAAGTAGTTTAAAATTAAAATGGTCAGGAAATTTCCTGACTATTTTTTAACCTTAAATCTAGGAATATTTAATTTCTGCTTTGAAGTTTTGCTAAAAGGCGCAGAATTTCAATATATAACCAAATTAGAGTCGCTAACAATGCTACTCCAGAGTACCATTCCATATATTTTGGAGCACCCATTTTTGATTGTTGTTCAATGAAGTTAAAATCTAGAATAAAATTAAACGCAGCAATACCTGCAATAACCACTGACAGGCCAATAGACATCAAACTACTTCCTCCGTAAAAAGAACTTAACCCGTGAAACCCAAACATAGAGGTAATCCAAATTAAACCATAGAAAATCATTACTCCAAAAGTTGCCATCATTAAAACTTTAGTAAACATAGGAGTTGCACGTAATACACCAGTTTTATAAGCAATCAGCATTAAGGCAAAAATACCAATAGTGATGCCAACTGCTTGCATAACAATCCCAGGATACATAAATTCAAAAAACATGGATAATGCACCTAAGAGCACACCCTCTGCTGCAGCATAGACCGGAGCAAGATAAGGAGCCCATGATTTTTTGAAAGTCATTACTAACATACTAATTAATCCTATCACTAAACCACCAATCATGTATCCAGTGATACCGTTGTTCATTGCAATTTCAATGCCTTCAGTACCACCCCAACGATTCCACATCCATGTTGCAGTAACAAGTAATGTTGCGAATAATACGATAGATTTGTCGACCGTACCGCGTAAGGTCATACTTCCTTCATAGGTAGCACTACGGGAAGCTTGAAATGCTTTTTCTGAAAATAATGGACTAGACATATTTCTTTATATTTTTAATTCAAATATATGTAAAAATTAATGCAGCAAATGTATAGTACCGCTGAACTGGTAAATTTTGTCTGCATAATCTTTAAACTCAATATAATATACATACACACCGTCCTGTGCCGGCAAGCCATTAACATTTCCATCCCAACCCTGCGACTCATCATTTATTTCTGAAATCTTTCCACCCCAACGGTCATAAATCATCATCTTAAAATCCCTAACCCCAGATACTACTGGCTTAAAAACATCATTAACCCCATTTTGATTTGGAGTAAATGCATTCGGCACAAACATAACGGGTTCAAAATAAAGTGTAAAATCATTACTCCAAGATATCCTATCACCGCCCAATTCGTATGCTTTTATTCTGTACCGTTGTCCGTAATTATCCTCTCCGTTCGCAAAACTATCTATTAAAGGCCCAGGGTAAGTTGCATATAATTCATATGTACCTTTTCCAACGAGCAACCTATATAACTCATAACGCTCAACATCAAACCCAAAATAAGGAGAGAAGCCAAATTTCATTGTCATTGCACCAGTCTTTTCTCCGGTAAGTAAAATACTAGTATGAATATTAGAGGTTAATGTGTCCCCACACCTATTTATAAAGTATGCCTGATAATCATAGGCAAATTCATCGGCTAAGGCAGAAGGATCTTCAAATAGGCTATCAGTAACATTAGCTGAACCCACATTCCAAAAACTATTTTGACCAAAAATACGTCTGTTAATTTTTACATCACCTTGAGGTCGATAGGCATTCTTCAAACTATATTTCAACAAAATAGATCCATCCTTTCCTGGAGGGGGACTTACTGTTACCCATTGAGCACTTATGATTGGATTATCGATATAAACATCCCAATGTATTGTATCACCCAAGCATCCTTTATCAGAAATCTCCAATACTGCAATTGATTTTAAGGTAGCGAGCGTGTCCCAATTTACACTTGCTTGGTCAATATTTCCAGGATCCGAAACGAATGAACCACCAGTCAACCACCATTGATACGTAGAACCTATATTACCTGATACTTTATAAATTTGATTCCCCACATTTGGATAACATAAGATTGAATCTCCTAAAAGTTGAGTGTTTACCGGTTTAGGATTTACTAAAATTGAAGTTGAATCCCACTCTCCAGGACAGCCATATTGAGATATTACTCTAGCTCGAATGACAAATGACCCATATTGAGCCAAGGAAACTAATAATTCTCTTTTTACTGTATTACCACCAAAAGGATTTGTTTTAACTTTAAAATCAATTCCATTGGTCTCAATTTGCAAAGAATCATTCGCATTCATAATCCAGTCGTTAACCCAAAAGTCTATATTTTGCTGACACTGTTCGGGTAGCACTGGTTTTGGAAAAAGCGTGCCCTGTGGAATTGGATGTAAAATAACGGGTAACTTAAATAATGGACTTTCACAAAATTTATTATTTAACGGATCTAGGGCTTTCGAAATTACTCCAACCCAAGCATTTCCGGCAGCACCCCAATCAACATTTATTTGATCATTCCCTTGACCTGATGTTATATTTCCACCTGAAATTTGCCAATCGTAAGTTTCACCATTCACGGGGGAAACAGAATACTTAACTCCAGTGGTTAACTCGCACAGACTTGTATCTCCAACTGGCGGTTGACCAATCAAGTTGTAGGTAATATCAATAAACAGCTCAGCCGTATCTTCACATCCAAATCTATTAGTTGCAATAAGTATAACTTTCCCTATTCCCATTTCACCCCAACTAATACTAGTGCTAATTGCCCCAACCGATTTAATTCCCGTATTACCTGTAGCTTCAAAACGGTAGACTGTTTGTGGATCGGGATTCGCAACAGAGTAAATTATATTATCGTTGTTCGGACAAACCGTTGTTGGCCCACTTATTATTGGTAAGCTAGCGTTAGCAATAATTACCACAATTGAATCGGCCGGACTTTTACATCCAGTCGAGTTGATTGCTCTTACTTTAATTTTGTGAGTACCTGCTTGAACCGTTTCATCCCAAACAACATCAATAACATTATTTACAGAGTCAATTGTTAAAGTCTTCCAACCCTCAACTTGCCAATCAGTAATATTAACAGATGAAATTATTGTATATCTATTCTCCTGACCTTTACAAACCGTATCTGGGCCAGTTATTACCGGGGCCGGAGGAGATGGAATTAAGTTTACATTAAAAGATTTTTCAGGACCTTCACAACCGTATTGACTAACAATTGAGAGAATCACAGTCCCAGTAGTACCATTTCCCCACTCGATATTCACGCTACTTCCAGTATCTGAGCCAACTATTTTTCCACCGCTTACAGACCAATTCAATTTATTTCGGTAATTACGGTTATTTGCTACATACGTAGATATTTCGTTTTGACAAAGTTGTTTTTTACCAACAATTTCTTCATTAGGATTAAAGGGTTTAACCTTTATTTTTACATTTTGATTAATAAATTTTGAAGGACAACCGTCATCATAGGCTTCAAATGTCACACGAAAGGTATCAACGGTATTTGCATCGCAGTCTGGAGTCCAACAAAATTTGCTAGTGACCTCTCTTTTATTTGCATTAACGGATGGATTTAATGTTGCTTTAGTTCCGGTATAATTAATAGAACCTGTTAGAATTTCACTGTAGGCTTTTAGTGTTAATACTTGATTTTGATCGACATAATCAAAAGCAGTTACATCAAAACATAACTCCTCACCTACCTCTACCTCATAGTAGTTTTTCGCCCCTTGATAGAATAAACCTGGTTTGTTATTTGGGGTACAATTTATTACTAGTATTTGCAGGTCTAATCTAACGGTACTAATGGCAGTACCGTTTCGCCATTCTGTTACTTCAACGGCGACCGCAAATCGTCCAGTAGCTGGAGACATATACGTTGTTAAGCCATTGTAAGCGTCGATACTAGCAATGCCATTTGCACCAAATGGCTGTGTCGCGGAATAACCAGACCAATATTCAACATTATCAATATTTGCCATTGGGTCTACACAACGGGTAACTTCCGGCGTGTTAAGCGTTGCTCCTTGCCAAGGAGTAACAAATTTGTATGATAGTGAATCTCCGTCAGGGTCGACAGCTCGATTTCTAATTGTGGTTGTATCATTTTTACAAATAAATGGAACTGGAATATCTAAAAAGTATGGAGAACTATTTTGTATACTCGTTGGAGGGATAAAGCCATAATATGTTTGCCCTTGAAACGCTTCTCCTTGTTGGTCGCGAAGATTATTTTGAGTATTCCTACAACAACGCTCCCACTTTAAATGATAACCGCTACTGCTATTTGGTAAAACTATGGTAGCTTCATATATCCCTTGTTCTAGACAAGCAGATGCAACTTCAGGACAATTTGTATTTCCTACAGGTTGAACCTTCTTTGAAGCTAATAATGAAACAGTATAACTCTTGAATAAACGTTTATTTCCATTGTAAACACATAATGTAATTAATGGATCAAAGGGTACTTCGTTATCGGTCCCATCACGGGAACAATCTCGATAAACAAAAAGGTTTACTCTGTATTGCGTATTATTACCAGAAGTACCTAACCAGCGGTAAGTTAAATAGCCTCCGACAAGGTGAGAAGCTTCAGCCGCAAACGTAGAAAGCAGTAATATATAAAAAACGATATTTCGCAAAAAGCGCTTTTTCACCAGATTCAACTACTAATTTAGACAAAAAATAAACCGTTTTAGTTGCAAAGACTCGTCATTTTTATGAAATAACTTATTTTCGCGACATGCGTCACAAACCGGATTGTATTCACTTCCTTGGACATATTCCATGTAAACCACACAAAGAACATGGATATCACTGTGAAAATTGTCCCGTTTATACATCAATTGAAAAACGAATTTTAATTATAAAACTTGGCGCAATGGGTGACGTAATTCGAACAACACCATTGATTACACGATATAAATCGATGTATCCTAATGCCAAATTCACTTGGATTACCCTGTTTCCTGACATATTGCCTAAAAATGAAATTCATGAGATCTACAAATTAGGTATCGAAGCTTCATTATATGTTCAAAATACTAATTGGGATATTGCGATAAATTTAGATAAAGAGAAAGAAGCGTGTGCTTTATTGAAGTCTGTAAATGCTTCGGAAAAATACGGCTTCACATTAATTAATGGCGCTCCTCAACCTGTAAACAAACTTGCTATCCATAAATTTAATACCGGATTATTTGATGATGTGAGCAAAGCCAATACTAAAAATTATTGCACAGAAATTTTTGAATTGTGTGGAATGCAATATGAAAATGAACCTTATTTATTGGATAACCACTCCGATAAGGGATTTAAGTGGGATGTACCTGTGGACAAACCTATAATTGGTTTAAATACAGGTTGTGGTGATCGTTGGACTACTCGATTATGGAGTATCGAGAAATGGGTTAACTTAGCATCAGAACTTAAGGCTAAGGGATACCACCCTATTCTTCTTGGGGGAAGTCAAGAACACGAGAGGAATCAATTGATCCAAAAGGGTTCTGGAGCGGATTATGTGGGGAATTTTCCTTTAGATCAATTTATAAACCTGATTGACCAGTGTGATTTAGTAGTTACTCAGGTAACCATGGGGATGCATTTAACCTTAGGATTGGGCAAGAAAATTGTATTGATGAATAACATTTTCAATCCTCATGAATTTGATTTGTTTGATAAAGGTGAAATTGTCCAGCCCACCAAGGAATGTCAGTGTTTTTACCTTGGAAAATGCAAACTAGGAACTTCATGTATGGAGGATATTTCAACGCAAATGGTGTTGGATGCAGTTGATCGAACTTTAAAATAAAAATATTTGTTGCAGAAATTGGTGAAACCCGTTATTTTTGCACCCTCAAATGGCGAGGTAGCTCAGGCGGTTAGAGCGCAGGATTCATAACCCTGAGGTCGGGGGTTCAATTCCCCCCTTCGCTACCAATAAGCGTTTACTATTGTAAGCGCTTTTTTTATTGTTGCCGAT
>JAURNR010000031.1 GCA_030830065.1 Bacteroidota bacterium
AAAGGACTTCGTTCTGCAATAGAATTAGGTTTTAAACATGCATTGAGTGCAATTATTGACTCGAACATTACTACATTACTCGCAGGATTTATCTTAACATTCTCAGGCGCAGGTCCAGCATATGGATTTGCTATTATCCTTGTAATTGGTATTTTCTGTTCTGTATTTACCGCATTATTTATTACACGATGGTTGTTGGAAAATAGAGCTTCTAAAGGTAAAGACATTACTTTTGACACCTCATGGAATAAAAACTTCTTAAAAGGTAAAACTATAGACTTCGTAAAAAATCGTAAGAAATATTACATCTTTTCTTCACTATTTATTATCGCGGGTATTGCGGCTTTTGCTACTAAAGGTGGTATAACTACTGGTATTGACTTCAAGGGTGGTAATTCATTTATTATTCAATTTGATCCTTCAAAGGCATATGCAACTGAATCTATCAAAAGTGCATTAGATGAAAGTTTAGCTGAGTCAAGTAATGAGGTTAAGTCATTTGGTAATGAAGGACAATTCAAAATTGTTACAACTTACCTTGTCAATGACAACAGCAAAGAGTCAAGAGAAAAAGTTCGTACTGATGTACTTGCTGCTTTACAGAAGTTTGATTTAGTAACTCCAGAAGGAGCAGAAAGTCCAATTCTACAAGCAACGAGTGTTGGAGCAGCAATCGCTACCGAAACTAGAAACACTTCAAGTGTCTTGGTATTAGTAGCAATAATTGGAA
Organism: Bacteroidota bacterium; assembly: GCA_030830065.1. GTDB lineage: Bacteria > Bacteroidota > Bacteroidia > NS11-12g > UBA955 > VMCP01. The sequence continues at coordinate 731 of JAURNR010000031.1, forward strand.
TATTCCTTTATATCGTATTACGATTCCGTAGTGTTGCTTATGGATTAGGAGCAACCGTTGCTTTGGTACATGACGTTGCATTTGTGCTTTCTGCATTTGCTATTCTCGATGGGGTACTTCCATTTGCCACAGAGTTTGATCAGCACCTTATTGCAGCCTTATTAACTTTATTAGGTTACTCTATTAACGATACTGTAATTGTCTTTGACCGTATACGTGAGTTCTTATCTTCAAAGAGAACAGATCGCAACGACGAATCTATGATTAATGCTGCGATTAATAGCACATTAAGCCGTACGGTAATTACTGCTGCAACTGTGTTCTTTGTTTTGGTGATATTATTCATCTTTGGTGGTGACGCTTTGAAAGGATTCTCGTTAGCAATGTTAATTGGTATTATCGCAGGTACATATTCTTCAATATGTATTGCAACACCGGTAGTTGTTGATTTTACCAAGAAAAAGAAAAAGTAAAAAAGTATTCAATCACTTCGAAATATTAATACTAAGCGGGGTGATTAGCCCCGCTTTTTTTTAAGTGAAAAATGAAAGAAATATCAAATAATACACTCGAAAAAATTGCTCAGCAATATGGTACTCCCGTTTATGTATACCATGCAGAGCGTATAGAATTTCAATACAACCGATTAAAGAACGCTTTTAAAAGTGTTGATGTACAACTGCATTATGCAATGAAAGCACTTAACAATATCAATATCCTTAAACTCATGAAAAATATGGGCTCAGGATTAGATGCTGTATCAATTGAGGAAGTTGAGCTTGGCCTTATGGCAGGCTTTGAACCTCATCAAATTATGTATACACCCAATTGTGTAGACTTTGATGAGATCATTGCTGCTGTAGATAAGGGAGTAGTAATAAATATTGACAATATTTCAATTTTAGAGCAATTCGGAGCAAAATATGGGTCTTCCGTTCCATGTTGCTTACGTCTTAATCCGCATATTATGGCAGGTGGACACTCTCATATATCTGTCGGGCACATTGACTCCAAATTTGGAATTTCTATTTATCAATTAAGACATGTTCATAGAGTTGTTGAATCACACGGTATTCGCGTAAATGGTTTACATATGCATACGGGAAGTGATATTCTGGATGCCGATGTTTTCTTACGAGGAGCAGACTTATTATTTGACGCTGCAGAAGATTTCCCGGACCTGGAATTTATGGATTTCGGTTCTGGTTTTAAGGTTGGATATAAGGAAGGTGATATTGTAACAGATATTGAACAAATGGGAGATAAAATATCTACTGCGTTCAATGCCTTTTGCGAGCGTTATGGTCGCAAGTTGAGCTTATGGTTTGAACCCGGAAAGTTTATTGTTTCAGAAGCAGGTTCTTTGCTCGTAAAGGCAAATGTCATAAAGCAAACAACTTCTACGGTTTTTGTGGGAGTAAATAGTGGTCAAAACCATTTGATACGCCCTATGTTTTATGATGCCTACCACCATATTGAAAATATCTCTAATCTGAAAGGTATTACGAGATTATACAGTGTGGTCGGATATATATGCGAGACAGATACCCTTGGTTATGATAGACAATTGCCCGAAGTGAGGGAAGGTGATATTTTAAGAATTCGTAATGCAGGTGCATATGCATTTTCTATGTCGAACAATTATAATGCCAGATTACGTCCAGCTGAAGTATTGGTAAAAGATGAAAAATATTATTTAATAAGGGAAAGGGAAAAGCTGGAACATTTACTTTTAAATCAAATCGAACTTGATTTATAAAAGAAAGGGCTACAATATTGTAGCCCTTTCTTTTTGATTAAAATATACAGTTACTCACAAATTGTATTGAACCAATACTCTGGGGATTCTGCTACCCAATCGTATTGTTTTCTTATGTATCCACGGGTAATTTTATACTGTACAGACAAAATTCTTTGATTAACAGTATTGATGCTCTCAAATAAATTCTTAGGGATGAAACTAAATTTAAATTTACCATTCCCAATATCCTTCATCCTCATCTGTGGAACTGCAGCCGCTATATCTCTATCTGCAGCTTTTATATTGTCTCCATCAACGAAATAAATAAAATCAGAAGCCCCAGTACCAACACGTGCCTTCACAACACAATAAAAATCATCTTTACCAATTAAAGTATCGTTATCTTCCAAATTTGTATCATAGAAAATGCTTAGAACATCTGACGGAGTAATACTTAGAGTATCCTTCTCTTTTTCTTTCGGGAAAGGATACAATTTTCTTGGCCCTGTGGTAGGAGCGTCTATTTTTATTTCTAAGTCTTCAGTTTTGCACTCTGAACCAGCACAATCATCAGAACCGTTTTTCTTTTTAATTAGAAGGGAAATTCCGTCAGCATATAGCTTTGCGGCATTAACTTCATAAAACTCCGTAGGAATCATTTTGAAAAATACTATTCCATTACCCGCTTTTTGAACCTTAAGCGCCTCATTTGACTCACCCCAAGTACCGTTATTTAACGGATGTCCGGTTGGATGTTCGTTGGGTCGCCAAGTCCACATGTATAAATCATCTGTAGTAGTTGAAAGTGCTGGGCCTCCAAAATCTGCACATTTTGTTAGGTCTACCCATATTGTTATACTATCGTTAGGATTTATAGGGTCGGGCTCGATCCAAGCTTTTTGTGCATTTGCAAAATAGCTTCCGAGCATCATTATTGTAATTAAAATTTGCTTTTTCATCGTGTTATTTATTTACGCATAAACCATAAGTGATAGGATACAATTCGGTTGTCTCCACAAAATTTGTTGTATTTAATGGCTAAATATGGGTCTTGAGGACGAACTGGGCGTATTAATGGATAATTTGCCTCGTTGTTCGTTCCTTTATTAAATACTACCATTGAAGGGTATTCAACATTATCGAATTCCCATGTGCCTGTACTCAGTGAGTCAAACATAATACGTCCATCTCCATCAGTTAACAAATATGTACCATCTTCAGCAAAATTTATTTCCATAGGAATTGTTGTCATCATTGCTTCACTCACATCAAGTAGAGTATCACTCTCTTGAAATGCCAATTCAACATTAACATCAATTTGGTCAACCTTGGTTAACATCCAGTTATTAACTATACCTTCAATCTGACTAGCTTTTGGTCCTAATTCTTGCTTTTCAGTTTTACAAGAACCAAAAGAAGTTATAATCGCAGCCGTAAATACGGCAATTTTAAATATGTTTTTCATTAGTCGCAACCTCCTGTTGGGTTAATATTAAAAATTTCAGTTTTTTCAGTAATTGGGAATTGTAATAACATCCCTTTACAATTCCATTCATGTCCGCGAATGAATAGGTTTTCACCTTCAATAGCACCCAAACGTTTTACTTCGTGGATTCTATCTCCTTGGAATAAAAGTTCAATTTTTCTTTCTGCACGAACGGCATCTAGAATTTGGCTTGCAGTCGCCGCAGAAGGTAATAGGTTCGGAGTAATATATGCTCGAGTCCTAATATCATTTAAGTCTTGCGTAGCTACAGATAGATCAATTCCTTGTTTTGCATAAGACTCAGCTCTTATTAAATGCATCATTGTTAAATGCAGAACAGGGATGTTAAAATAAGGGGTATTAAATTGAGTTGTTTTTATAAACTCATTTTGAGCACCTTTATTTACCACTTCAAGCATTTGTAAACGCTTGTCATTGTCGACATTTGTAAAAGAGGCATAAAGGGCTTTGTCCATTTGTATAACAGGTACTGCTGCCGCAAAATTTCCGGTGTAAGATCCAGATCTTTGATCATTTACTCCATAACTTATTATGGAATAAATATGCTCAGAAGAAGCGCTGGCATCAAAAACATTGACCGTGTCAGCCAAAGTAAATAGACCTGAATTAATCACTTCATTTGCCATATCGCCTGCTGTTGAATAATCACCCATTTGAAAGGCAACCTGAGCCATTAGTGCTTTAGCAGCCCATGAAGTTGCGTATCCATTGTTTTCTTCAGGTAGCTTGTTAATAGCATTTTCTAGATCGGTAATGATGGCATCATATGCCACTTTTACAGATTCACGTTTCTGGGGTGTTGTTCCAACCGTGGTTGTAACTGCAATTCCATCATGGCTATTGTCTGTAGTGTAACCATAAGGCTGAGCATACATTCTCACTGCCGTAAAATGACCTAGTGCTCTAATAAAAGATACTTCTCCAAGAATTCTAACTCTTGATTCCTCTGTTAGATCTGTTGCATCATCTATGTGTGTTTCAACGAAATTTGCTCTGAAAATACCTCGGTATAATTGAGAGTAAAATGCTCCACTTGTTGAGTTAAAAAATAATACATTGTGATTATACACTTCTCGGTAGTCATTATTATTCGGTAATGCAACATTATCCGACATCAATTCAGCAAGTGTTTGATAAAATCCCCCAAAGGTATTTGCCATTTCATGATAGCTGCCGTTAAGTAATTGTTGTAAATCATCTTCTGATTTTATAGCGTCATCAACCAAAATCTCATTTGGTGGAGGTGTTTCAATCATGTCTTCACATGAGGTATTGAACATCAATACTCCTGTTATGATTGTTAAACCAAAAATTAAATTCTTTTTCATTTTAGAAACTTAAATTAATAGCCAAACTGAAACTCTTCTCTTGTGGAGGAGTCAAATAAGTAATCGAACCACTCATATTTCTATCAGTAGGATTTTCGAAGTCACGAGCAATTTCTGGATCAACACCTGTATAGTTTGTCCAAGTTAATAAGTTAGTTGCTACAAAAGTTATCTTTGCACTTTCAAACTTCCAACGCTCTAGCATCTTTTTCGGAATTCTGTATGAAAAAGATACATTTCTTAATCTTACGTAAGTTCCATCATGAAGCCATAAATCTGTATTTATCCATGGTGTTGTAGAACCGTGATTAAAAGTATTTAATGTCATTTTGGGAATCAAAGATTCATCACCTGGTTTTTGCCAACGGTTTAACACTCGACGATCCATGTTCCAATCTGTTACTAAAGACATTTGACGTTTCCAAGAACTTTCGTAGATATTACCGCCAATGTTATAGTAGATATTTGCCGATACTTCCCAGTTTTTGTAACTAAATGTATTTGAGAAATTACCGAATGCATCCGGTAAGATATTACCTACGGCAACACGATTAGACGGGTCCCACTGACTAGTTACGTTCCCATCAATGTCATAATACATTGGTGCACCAGTTTGTTTGTCAACTCCAGCATATCTTACCAAGAAGTTAGTTCCCACAGGCTCGCCAACTACAACTCGCGTATCATTAGTACCACCACTGATAGCATCTGGCTGGTAAACTCCAATACTTGTAATTGCATTCCAGTTACGAGCAATGTTTAAGTTTGAAGACCATTTAAATTCACGAGTTCTGACGTTCACCGTTTTTAAACTAAATTCTAAACCCTGGTTCTCAATGGTACCTACGTTGTCATAAAAACTTCCGAAACCAATATGGGTCGGAATCGAAACATTCATTATAACATCTTTTGTATGTTTACTGTAATAAGTTAATTCAGTGCTGATTCTTCCACGGAATAATTGAGCTTCGATTCCTGCATCAAAGTTGGTAGTAGATTCCCACCTTAAGTTAGGGTTTTCCAAACGAGCAGGAGCTAACATTGGTTGTCCATTATATAATGGTAGGTTTCCACTTGGTGTAATTGTACCCCAACGCGCATAGTTGTCGAAATTTGCATTTCCCGATCTACCAATCCCTGCACGCACTTTCAAGAAACTTATGGATCTTATATTTTTAATAAAATCTTCTTCACTTAAAATGTAACCAACCGCAGCTGCTGGGAAGAATCCATAACGGTTGTTACTTCCAAATCTACTGCTTCCATCCCAACGTGATGTTAATTGAACATTAAGTTTACCACCATAGTTATAGTTGAAACGTCCAAAGAAGCTTAAAAACGCCCATTCATAAGGGGTGTTGTATCTACTCACTAAGGCCGTATCTGGAATTGGCGATTCATCAATTGGCCCTAAAGCATCGAAATTTTCTACATATTTACTTTCCGAATATGAATTTTGATATTCATTACCCAACATCAGACTAATACTATGTTGATCTGAAAGCTTTTTATTCCAATCTGCAGTTACAAAATAGTTGTAGTTTCTTGTCCATCGCGGCCACCATTTAGCATTACCATTTTGAGCATAAGTGGGAGCGTAGTAGGTTATTAATTCTGAAGGTTCATACAAGTATTCATTATAATCCATGTAATCCATACTAGCACTTGCATTTAATGATAACTCTTCGTTTACACGGTAAGATGCACTTGCATTATTAATTGTTCTAACCTCGATAGATCGCCAGTTTTTCAGGTCTCTTATTGTATGTAGGCCTAAAGGAGATAAATAAGAATTTGATGTAGAATCATAAACTGGGTCCAAAGGATAGATATTTAACATTGTACTCATTGCTGATCCTAATCCACCAGCCCATGCCGCATCAACACGATTATTCGTTCCTCTTGATAAAGAGTGGGATAACTGGATATTCAAATCCTTCATTGGTCGTATATCGGCATTTAATCTGTGACTTAATCTTTCATACGAATTGCCTTTTATGTATGAACCGTTATTGTCGTAAGTCAATATATCTTTAACGGCAATCCAATTATTTTTATAATTTGTTCCTACGCTGTAGTTTTGTTTGGTACCCACACCAATCATTTGGTCTATCCAATCAGTATTTACACCTTGAACATCATCCCAATCTAACCGAATTCCAATTGCGCCAAGGTCAGGTTTACCAACATTTCCATCGTTATACCAAGCCTCTTCATATAGTTGAAGCCACTCGTCGCCACTTAACATATCCGGACGCTTAGTTGGAACACCAATTCCAAAGCGGGTTGAAACATCAAATTTCAAACCATTCTTTTTTGCACGTTTTGTAGTGATTAAAATTACACCATTTGCTCCACGGGATCCGTAGATACTCGTTGCGGCAGCGTCCTTAAGGATTTCAATATTTTCAATATCTTCTGGGTTAATACTAGCGAGTGGATTATTAGCGAATCCGCCCCCGTAGTTATATCCATTAGACCTGTTGAGAAAGTAATCTTGTGTAATAGGAATTCCATCAATTACATATAAGGGGTCACCGGCTGCTGATATAGAAGCGGCCCCTCTAATACGAATTAACGAAGCAGAACCAGCCATTCCACTTCCCACAATTACTTGTACCCCTGACGCCTTACCTTGTAATGAGGCTTCAAAACTTTGAGTTGGTAATTCGGTAATCTCTTTTCCGTTTACCGTGGAGATAGACCCAACGACATTTCTGCGATTCTGGCTACCGTAACCAATAATCACAACATCGCCTACTCTCTCTACATCCTCTGGAACTTGTGCAGAATCAGATTTGTTTTGTGCTTCAAGAGGAAACACAATACCTAAACCTAACAACGACAAACACAAATTCCTGATTGTATGGTAGTTTATTTGCATAATCGATAAATTTTCAAGCGGCAATTTAGCGAAAAACTAATAAGTGTCAAAAATACATTTACTAAAAAATAATAATTTTTCTACTTTCAATTTGCATTAACTCAATAGATGTGAATTCTATAGTTAATCCCAAGCAACAGGTACAATGCGAATAACTGTTCTAAAGCCAATATCTTTAGATTTAAAATCGCCTCTTTTGAATTTAGCTGAACAAGGGTCTAGATAAAAGAAATCATCAGTCCAACTTCCTCCTTTTGTCATGAAAAAGGTTTTAAGTTGCTTTTCACCATAAAGATAACCCTTTAAATCATCATTGGTGTATGGAATGTCTAGATTCATTACGATGTTTTTTTTCAAAGTAATATACCATTCAACGTCGTTATACAAACTACCCATGGCTTTGCTGGACGTCCATTCAGATACATTTCCGAAAATATTATGGATTGGGCCAGCACCAGAATGAGATTCCAAGATATTATACCGTTTTGGCTTGAATTTTTTTAGGTTTAATAATCGCTCTGTGCGTTGTGTTTTAAAATTTATTTCAGGATGTTGTTTTAGGTAGTTAAAACAAATTATTTCATCATCTTCTGATTGCAATAAATCAAATTGATGAACTCCATTTTTCGCTGGGAGGTTTTTTAATACTATTGTATCTGCATAGCATTGCTCTATCTCTGCCAACATGAATTCAGCATTGGTGGGAAGATCAACAATGAGTTTGTATCCTTTTGGTATGAATTTTTTATACTTTGAATTCAAAATAAACTCTTTCCATTTGCAATATTGTTTTGCTTGATAAAGACTTATTCCAACCACCGGAAAGTTATTATATGCTTTATGCTGGAAGTAATAGTGTACATAAGTAGGCTGTTGATCATCTTCATTTCCTTGCTCCCATACTGTGGTGTCTGGGTAGACATAGGTTTTGGTAAGATTATGAATTTTAAAAAAATCAGTACTAGTATCTGTGATGAAATTTCGATACTCTAAATTAGTTACCTCATGATTCAATATGAAGAATGGATTTACAGCAAACTTTTTTGAAACAGTTCTAATAGTATCAAAACCCCATTGTTCCCAAACATTTAAAATAGTTGAATGTGAAGTGGGATCTACGTAATTTTCGGATAGGAATTTACTCAATGGGGAGGTGGTATCGTATAGTCTGATCCCTCGTGAAGGATGTTCATAAGGGTCCAGGAAGTATTTCAGTTGAAATTTAGGGTTTGGTAGGTCAGGTTCCTGCCCGAACAAGTAATTATTTGGAATTGAGAATAAATAAAATACTGATATTTTTATTAAAAATTTAATCACATTAATGCTGGATTAGAATAAACTCTTTTATTTAATTTTAAATCTTGTAATAATCTGCTTACGGGCCTTAAAGTAAATACCCATTGTTTACCATATCCTGTCGGAACCCAACTAAATTCTAATTGCCAACAATGCAAATTTCTCACCACAGAAAATTGCGATCCTGCCACCATTTTACTTCTTAAATCATAACCCGATTGAAATGCAATTTTCCATCCTTTTGTAATTGAAATATCGCCTGAGAATGTGATTTGGTTTGTTGATATTTTATTGCTTGCAATGGCTGATTCATTATTGTAGTTAACCATATATGCCAAGTTTAAGGACCATGGTATATTGAAGTCGTAATAAGCCTCTCTATTATTACTTATTTGATACATTTCTGACTCTTCCTCAGCTAGTACTGTTTTGGGCTGTTTTTCTTTGGTTTTATCTTTGAATAAATCCGGAGATAGTCTAGCATTTAAGTTAAGATTAGCATTTTTAAAACGCAGGAAACCTCTCTCTCTATTAAAATAGAATTCATTTATTGTACGTCCTGATTGGTCTCTATAGTATGGGCTGTAAGTAGCACTCGAATTTATGCGTAACACTTTAAATAATACTGTATTAAAGCTTGATCGAACATCAGAAAAATTTAAACTATCAGCATAAATATTGTAATTCCCACTAAAGTTGAATTGGTCAATAATATTAAACTTTTCGGATTTAACTTTTCCAGTGCTGTCATTTAATGGTTTTCGTTTACCTTGAAGGTTATTATTTAAACCATAGGTTAAAAAACCACTTTTATTTTGCACCAAATTACCAACAGGGCTCGATGAAAATAAGTTGTATTCTACTGGCTTACCCGTATCATCAATGTAAGTACGATTCCAACCTTTTTCAAGAGGATTAATTTCCGGACTGTAGGATAAATTTATAGTTGGTGTAATTGTATGTCTGAGTGCTTCAATTCTTCCCCAATTTAAGTTAGTAAAAGTTCCATAAATTTGTGTTTTTATAGATGTTGAAAAACTATAAGCATATTGTCTAAAAAAACCTGAAGTGTCTGTTTTGATAACAGAATTACTATTTACATCATACTCTTTCAATTGACCTTTTAAATGCCAATTTTCACGATAATTAAAACTTGGAGAAAAATTTAAAATTCCGTTAAATAATTTAATATTAGTACTAATCGGTATATTATGACGCAGTCCAGAAGCAAAGCTAGCAAATGCTTCTTTATATCTATCTGAAAAAATTATACTGTCTTTTGTATTAATCTTATTGTCCCAATTTCCGCTGTAACTTAAGCGTATTTGTTGGTACCATTTATTGTTACTTCCGGTTTTTGATGCAAAGGGCGTTAAACTTGAAACTCCTATATTTAGTGCAGGTAAATCTAATCTAAAGTCTCCGTTTGAAGTGTTTTGCGTATGGCGTGCAGCCATCGATAAATTCATTTTGTTGTTAAAGAAAGCTTTGCCAAAATTAATACTCGATGTAAATTGATTATTAGATAGATTATTTATATCTCTACTATTTCTTTGATTAAAACCTGAGGTAACAATATTAATATTTCCAGACAGCCTAATCCCTGGAATATTTTTTGGATCCATACTAAACTGTGAGCGGATGGAAAAATCATTACTGTATCCGAACTCAGGGGATGTTTCTTCTGCACCGTTTGAGAATCTGCTAAATTGTAATCCAAGGGTTCCTCTAAACTTGTACCTTCTAAAGTATTGAGTATTTAATCCGAGTCTAAAATCTCCATTTAAATATGCATCTGAATTTATTTGCAAATCTGAGTATTGTCCTAATCCTATGTAGTAACCAAAGTTTTGCAGATAAAAACTAGAGTTAACAGCATTGAACCCTAAACTCGGAAACAATATCCCATCTCGTTGTCCCTTTTTAAGCGGAGCTAAACCGAATGGTAAAGCTACTGGAGTTGGTATGCCTTGTATAACAAGGTTTGCTGGGCCAAAAAGCGACTTGTTATTAGGGATGACTTTTACAGTACTCGCACTTAAATAAAAATGAGGATCATCTGCATCGCATGTGGTTATTTTTCCGTGATTACCAGTAAAACTGCCATCTTTTAATTTTAATACTGCACCGAGATGAATGTGAGCTTGGTCTTGTTGCATGCGCAATCCATATACTCTGCCCTTACCAGATTTACTGTTATATCTCATGCTGTCTGCCGTAAATCGTTCACCTTTATCCTCTAAAATTGGCTTATCGATATAATTGTTATTTGTATCGCTTGTACCTTTTGCGAATAATTCTTTTGTGTCCAAATCGATTTGGATATAATATGCTTCTAGATCTGTTTCGGAAGTATTAATTTTTGCCTTTTGATATAAATACGCCTGCCTGGTTTCAAAATCCATTATCATGGAATCTTCAGCCGCAAAATCAATAATTTCTGTTAATCCAGTTTTTTTAGTCCGTTGAAATTTAGTGCTGTCCATTTGCTTAGACAAACTGTCAGAAGTGTTTACTTCAGACGTGTCGCTCTGAGCAAAAGTTGTAGATGTTGAGAAAATCCACAATAGGGTTAGAATAGTAAATACATTGCGATTTAGCATTCAATAACAATTATCGCGAAATTCGGCAATGTTTTTGTAGTGTACAAAATAGAATCAAACAAATGGGTCAAATTATCGGACATAAAACTTTAAAAACTTCTCGATTATTGAAAATTTCAGGTTCAATCGCAATAACTTCCTTGTTACTTCTGTTAATGCCGGCTGCAAAATTGCCAAAAAAGACTATTAACGAAGTAAAAACTATTGTTTTAGATGCTGGACATGGAGGATCGGATCCAGGTTGTAATGGGGCAAATGAAATTTGGGAAAAAGAGGTTACCCTTGACGTTGTTCTTAAAGTAGGTAAATTGATTACCGAACAGTTACCTGACGTAAAAGTACTGTATACTCGAACAACTGATAAGGCCTTAAAATTATCTGATAGACCTAACTATGCCAATAAACAAGATGCTGACTTATTCATATCCGTGCATTGTAATGCAAATAATAATAGCAGTGCGAAGGGTAGTGAAACCTATTTTATGGGGCTGCACAAGGAAGAAGGAAATCTAAATGTTGCAAAAAGAGAAAATTCAGCAATTACTTTTGAAACTGACTACCAAAATAATGACTTATACGGAGGTTTTGATCCAAATAGCCCAGAAAGTCACATCATCTTCTCTTTGGTTCAGAATGCATATCTAAATCAAAGCTTGAGACTATCTTCTTATGTGGAAGAGGAAACTTCTAAGTTAACCAGTATTCGGTCGCGTGGAGTCAAACAGGCAGGGTTTCTAGTATTGTGGAAGACCTCAATGCCGTCAATACTCATCGAAACTGGTTTTTTAACCAATCACGATGATAGAAATTATTTAAAAACGGAAGAAGGACAGTGGAATGTTGCTAAAGGAGTACTCAATGCTGTTGTCAGATATAAAAAACACATTGAAAAAAAATAAAGTCGCGTTATTGTTTTTTTGGGTTTTAATCACTGAATTGTAAGAAGTTCATGATTGTACCCTTTTGTTCTATGTATAGGTAGGGATTGTCTGCAACGTTTTTCGTTTCTTGCATCTCAACATATAAAATATAACGAAAAAGGGATATCTATGAAATCAACAATTACTAAGTTTAAAAAGGCACTGATTTTCGGGGCTATGGCATTTGGGTTTTTAACAACTCAACGTGCTGATGCCCAGTCAATCTGCTCCGGTTCTTTCTCCTATGGCTGTGGTGGTTACTACGGTTATTGTGGAGATATCGAAGCGGTAACGATCAAAAATTCTGCGGGTACCGTATTGGCAACCTTTAGCGGACAGACATGTAACACTGCGACTACGTATCGCGGTATCCTTAATCAGGGAACTCCAATTGATTTGACAGCAGGTGAAGAGATCACCATCGAAATCACTGGTACTGAATGGTCAGGATATTACACTCGTCCAGGAGTATGGATGGATGTAGATTTAGACATGAGTTACCAAAAAGACGAGTGTGTGATAGATCCCGCACAGTACACAATTGGTGCATCAATGCAATCATTTAAGGTTAAAGTACCATGTTTTTCTAAGGGTGGTGCAAGTTACATGCGTTTTAGAGGGGCAATGACTGCGTACTCGTTAACATCTAACCAAGGTTGTGGTGCAATTGCTGGTTATGGTAACTGTTTTGACCTCGAGGTTAATTACAAAGTAGGTGCTACACCAGTAGCAGACTTTATCGTTCCTACAGGTCCAAATTGGGAAGGGTCAGCAGTAACATTCTCTGCTAAAAACCCTAATTCAGGAGCTACTTACAACTGGAACTTTGACCAAGCTGATATAATTAACAGTGCTTCTACTTCACGAGGAAATGCTGCTTGGAACACGAGCGGTAAATACGATGTATTTATGAAAGTAGATTATTGCGGACTTGCAGATTCTACAACAAAGCAAGTTACTATTACTGCACCTACTCAAGCACCAGTGGCTGACTTTATAGCAGATAACAATGAAGTAGAGCTAGGTTATGATGTGCAATTATTCGACTTAAGTACCTACGGACCTACAGATTGGTCATGGGAAATTTTCTCACCAACAGGTATGGGCGACGACGCTGTAACAGGTGTACAGAACCCAACTTTTACCATGGTAGAGTCTGGAATGCACAAAGTGTGTTTAACTTCTTACAATGGTTATAATGGTGGATCATGGTCTAAGACAGTATGTAAGGATAAATACATTGAGTGTTTGCCTTCATTAGACAATTACATGGGACCACAAAAAGTGGCTACCACAAAGTATGGACGTTTATTTGACCACAACGGACCT
>JAURNR010000032.1 GCA_030830065.1 Bacteroidota bacterium
AGACCTATTCTTTCAATGTTGTTCTGTTCTGACCATTTAGATAATGTAAGGAGAGTCTCATAACTTCCTCGTGCCTGTAGGAATACTTTCATACTTTTAGATTAGCCACTATGTCCAGAGTATGAAGAATTTAGAGGACAGCCCTCTAGGTAACCGAGACTATTAAGCGGTAATAGGTATATGTGCACAGTAGAATATAGAAATGAAAAATAAAAGTATTGTTTTATCTTTAAGTTTTATGATGCTCGTGAGTTTTTGTAGCTCTGCTGAAGTTGCTGAGGAAACACCTACCAGTACGCTTACTGAGGAAACACCTACCAGTACGCAAGACATAACGACTACAACTGTTCCAGAAGTATTGAATTCAGATTATGTAACAGTATATGATTCAGGAGCCTCCTTTGAAGAAGCATATTCATGGAAAAATACTTGGGTTCCGAGTGAAGTAGATGATAGTTGTATAGAAAGATCTATGTTAAATCAATCATCAGTTACACCTGGGGCTAAGAGAAACTTAGAAATAATATTTAACAAAGACTTTACTTCCATTAATGAAGAAGACATATTAAATCTAAAAATACTCAGTTTTTCGGAGTTTGACATTCCAAACTCACTGTCTTTCAAGAGTTCAACAATAAATGATATAGAATCATATGAAGGTTTGGAGTACTTAACCTGTTTGCAGTATTTAGATCTAATTAATCAAGACTGGGGTAGAGACCTCAGGTTTTTATCAAAACTTACAAATCTGAGATACTTAGATTTAGTATTTAGTGATATGCCCAGAGTCGAAGTACTTTATACTCTTCAAAATTTAGATACACTGATTTTGCCTCAACGTTTTAGAGAAATTGAAAAGCTTGTAAATATTCCTAGCTTGAGAAGAGTAGCTGCAAATTACAGTCTCGGTTGCAAGGAAGAGGTATTTTCTAAAATGAAAAACCTAGAAGTTGTACTGCTAAATGGTTCAGACATCCAAAGTTACAATAATTTACATACTAGAGAAGATAGTTTTACTATCAACAAAAGTCCTTCTGGGGAATACTTAGAACTAATAGTTCCGGAAGGTCCAAATGCTTTTATGCCGGATTACGATGTTTTGAATCTTGCTGGAATTCACAGTAGAGAATATATGATGAACATCATGCAGAATATTTACAAGATTGTTGATGACCAGTACGAAGTTGTTATATTTGTTGGAAATCAACCGGAGTCATCAGTAGGCTATTCGGGACAGGCAGAATATATAAGTAATGATGAGCCTGGTCTTGGAACACCCATTTGGTCTAGTTCTTCTTGCTATGGCTCAACGTCAGAATTAAGAGGACATATAAGTTTTCCATCTACATCAGCACTTTATAACGTATTTTCAGACGAATATGCTTCCTACGGATACGGTCCGCTACTTCATGAAGTTCTTCACTTATGGGGAGGAGCTGACATTATTCCTTACTTCCAAATTCAAGATGGACTTTATGGAAGCGGTCATTGGGGTTACTCAAGTGGAGGTGTATTAGGAGGGTTCAATCCTGATTCTCTCAACGAGATTGAAGACAATGTTTACCAAGTGGGTTTTTTTGGGACTGTCGGTAATGACCTAACTTGGAATATGGGAAATGCAGAAAAGTATATTATGGGGCTACTTCCACCTGAAAATTTTGAGAATATTATCTCTTTTGTTGATTTAGTAGAGGTTGATGATTTGTGCGAAAATTATATAGATAATTGGTACGACTATTTTTCAACATGTTTGAAACCTGGAAAAGAATTTACATATACCCTCAATGACATAACTGATATATATGGGGATGTAAATTATATTAACTCAAGAAATATTGATGCATTAGTAGTTTATGTT
This sequence comes from Bacteroidota bacterium, assembly GCA_030830065.1. Lineage (GTDB taxonomy): Bacteria > Bacteroidota > Bacteroidia > NS11-12g > UBA955 > VMCP01. Next base: position 1,859 of record JAURNR010000032.1, read on the forward strand.
TCAGAGGAGAAAGTCACCGACACTGAATGGTTAACGTTAAATAAAAAACTAGCGTGGTATACAGAATCATCAAACATAGATGATGGATTTCAAAACATATATGAGGCATCGGATAAGTTGTTGAAACTTTCATTTCCTAAGCCATAATTAGAAAACTAATCTAGCCCCTAAAAGAATTAGGGTTAACATGGGATTATGAAAAAATTAATTGTATTATTCTTTTTTTTAATATCTTGTACAGATCAATCATTAGTTGAAGATTCAAACATAATACTTGAAATCGAACCAGATACTAATGAAGGTGAATCCAGTGAATCTCAAAACTATTCAAATGATAATGTTTTAGAGTATCCTGTTGATTTTGATATAGAGACATTATTTGAATGCTTAGGTGACAATGGGATAAATCCAATTCCTTCACCCGAATTTAACAACAATAATATATTAATCAAGTTTGATGATGGCTATTCACAAGACTTTATTGATAACTTTAAATCAACATCAAGAGAGTGTGAAGAAAAAATGAAAAACATGTCTACGGACAATGATTCAAATGAATATAACGAGGAAAGTAATTACGGAGTAGTTGAAACAAATACTGGATTGGAATGTAAAAAAGGCTTCTATTCGGACCTGCCTATGCCGAAAGACCAAGATACTGCATTTAATTACTACGAATACTATTGGCAAGGTAATGAAAAAATTTGCTATAACTTTTATCAAGACGAACTCATTGACGATGAGTGGGAAGAAACTGTAATTAATTTATTTGATTTTTTTATTGATGAATTAGGTATCTACGTACCTATAAATTTAACTTTGGTTGATCAAAATAAGGCTTCAGATGAAACATTAAGACAAATAAATCTTGATGATTGCTCTATATATGATTTTCTAAAGGAATCAGAAATAGAAGTATGTGCTAATAATAGAGACCCTTGGGGAAATAGATTTGCAGCAGCTGGAGTTGACTGGAGAGGACAATCTAATGGTGGGAATGTTGCTTTGTTTGTCGATAATTGGGAGAATTTTGGAAGAGATACAGCAATTAAAATCTTTGCACATGAATTTTTTCATGTACATCAAAATGGATTAATTTATCTATTTGAAGATGAGAATTTATTTGGGATTCCTAAAGCCTGGTTAGAAAATCCTGGAGAGACTATTTATAACGATGAACCTGATCAGGTATACCTTATGCCAACTTGGCTTGAAGAAGGCGGAGCAGAGTTTGCAGGACCCCTATTAGCTATGCAATATGATAACAACATAGACGCAAGAAAATTCTTTGAAGAAAGCTTAGACGAAGCAAGGAATGTAATATCAGTTGCCGCTAGTAATAACGATACTGTATCTTTGAAAGATTATGAATATCAAACAGGGCTCTATGAATCATATAACAATCCAAATAATGGTATACCTCGTGAATTTGCTTTTCAATATACCGGTGGTCAGTGGGCTCATTTATATTTGCTTTCCTTAGATAAAGATAATTACGAGAAGCTTATGTTTGGTTACTACAAAAACTGGGCAGAAAATGAAAGTAAAAACCCTGGAAATGGATGGGAAACAACTTTCGAAGAACTATTTGGTATGGATGTAGACAATTTCTATAGAGATTTTGATGCATTCATGTTAAAAAATAGAGAAGAGCAATTATTAATACTACCTACTAATGAAGAGTTACAGAACCTAGCTTTTTCTAAATAATGCAACTTGAAGGAACAAATTTTCAAATAGCTGTGTGGAAAGAGCTTCTAAAAATACCAATTGGTGAAACGACAACTTATAAAAACATCGCGATAGCAATTGGGAAGCCAAATAGCTCTAGAGCAGTTGCAAATGCGTGTGCCCAAAATCCATATGCTCCGGAAGTACCTTGCCACAGAGTTATTAGATCTGATGGTTCTCTTGGTGGGTACAGTGCTGATGGTGGCATTCAGAGGAAAAAACAGTTGCTCGCTATGGAATCTAATTTATTGAAGTGATATGAATTGCAAAAATTCCATGAACAGGAATCATTTCTTTATATTCATGAAAGCTATAGAGAAGGTCAACTCCTTCCTCAATAGTTTCAACAAGGGTAGCTAACACATCAAGACCCTCTTTTTCTAGAAGCTCCTGTGGGTCTTTATA
>JAURNR010000033.1 GCA_030830065.1 Bacteroidota bacterium
AAACGCTAATTCATAATTGAATACCACCCAATCTTGCAGAAATGGCAGAAATTGCAGAGGGGTTTACATTTTTATTTAATCGAGATAACTTGCAAATGTTGACACATATGTTGTCACAAAATCCATATTAAAAACACAAAAGCATTGATTTATAATTATTTATAACAATATTATAGAGTCTCAGTGGGAGAACTAAGAAATAGGGAGGCAAGCCTCCCTATTTCTTAATATTGTTAAATTCGATTATAAATTACCTCTATTTTCTTGCTCTCTTTCAATACTTTCAAAAAGTGCCTTGAAATTTCCTTTACCAAAGCTTTGCGCTCCCTTTCTTTGGATGATTTCAAAGAATAAAGTTGGACGATCTTCTACAGGCTTCGTGAAAATTTGTAGCAAATATCCATCTGGATCACGATCTACTAAAATATTTAACTTTTTAAGATCCTCAAGATTCTCTTCAATATCCCCTACTCTATCCAATACATCATCATAATAGGTATCAGGAACATATAAAAACTCGATTCCTCTATTTCTTAACTCACCCACAGTCTCAATAATATCCTCTACTTCAATAGCTATATGCTGAACACCAGGTCCATTGTAAAAATCGATATACTCTTCAATCTGTGACTTCTTCTTTCCTTCAGCAGGCTCATTTATCGGGAACTTGATATATCCATTACCATTACTTACTACTTTAGACATCAATGCAGAATACTCTGTACTAATATCCTTATCATCGAAAGTAAGTAACAATTTAAAGCCCATTACATCTTCATAGAATTTAACCCAAGTATTCATTTCACCCCATCCTACGTTCCCAACGCAATGGTCTACATATCTCAGTCCAACGGGTTTTACGTCCATTTCAAATGCCGGCTTTGCAAAACCGGGCAAAAATGGGCCATTATAATTCTTTCTCTCGATAAACTTATGGATTGTTTCACCGTAAGTATGAATTGCTGAAACAATAACGTAACCATTCTCATCCTCAAAACGTGTGGGTTCCATGTATGGTTTAGCACCTCTTTTTACTGTTTCTTCAAAACTCTTGGTAGCATCGTCAACCCATAATGACAGAAACTTAACCCCGTCACCATGCTTCTTATGATGATCGCTAATTTCAGAACCCTCAACCAAAGAAGTTGTTAATACTAATCTGATTTTTTGTTGCTCCAACACATAACTAGCACGATCTCTAACTCCTGTTTCAGGACCAGAATATGCCACCAACTTATAGCCCCAGGCCTGCTGATAATAATACGCACTTTGTTTAGCATTACCTACGTAGAACTCAATATGATCTGTACCATTCAATGGCAAGAAGTCAGTAACTTCTGCATTCTTTTCCAAAACTTCGGTTTGCATGTTTCAAAGTTAAATAAATTAATTTTAGTAATAATATGACTTTAGTTAGGATCTACATTAAAATCTATCCAAACTCCATTCATCCCAGATTCATTTACTAATTGCTGTTTACTGATGTGTAAAAATTGTTTCACTCTGTTCAGACTGCCGGATGAATTTGGCAACTTCAATAAAAATTGTTGAATAAACATCCCCTTAACACGGGCCACATTAGGTACATTAGGTCCGAGTAAATAATCATTAAGATGAACTCTTAATAAATTATTAAAAATCATAGCAGCTTGTGCAACAACCCCTTCATCTTTATGTCTTACAGAAATCTCTATTAATCTACCAAATGGGGGATAATAAAATTCCCGACGAGATTCTATTTCAGATTGCCTAAGTTCATCGTACTCGGCATCCACTAAAGCTAAAAATAATGGGTGTTGACTACGATAAGTTTGGATGATAATCTTTCCTGTATTATTTCCTCGTCCTGCACGCCCTGAGAGCTGATAAAATTGCTGAAATGCTTTTTCTTGTGATCTAAAATCAGGTATATTCAATGACATATCCGCCTCCGGCACCACTATCAATGGGATATCGTTGAAATCAATCCCTTTTGAAAGCAGTTGAGTACCCACTAAAATATCTGTTTTACCAAAATTAAAGTCATTTAATATCTGTTGAAAATCTTTCCTTTTTCTAATACTTTGTTGGTCGAACCTACCAATTAATGCTTCTGGAAAAATGAGTTGAAGCTCTTCTACGATTTTTTCAGTACCAGTACCTTTTAACTCAAAATGATTTCCACCGCAACCAGGACAAACGGTCGGAATACTTTGGTTATAACCACAATAGTTACAACGTTGTTTATTAGAGCTTTTATAATAGGTTAATGCAATATCACAATGCTGACATTGAGTTACATAACCGCATAAATTACACTGATAATATGGTGAGTATCCTTTCCTGTTATGGTAAACAATTACTTTATTGTTTTTATCGAGCGCTTCTTTAATCGCCTCTTTTGCTGGATCTGAAAAAATACCATCGTATCTATTTTGAGATTTTAGTTCTTTAAGATTTAAAAACTCCCATTCACAGGCCTTACGATCATCATAACGTTTGGTTAATTGTACGTATCCCATATGATTATCATTACAGCGTTGCATTAATTCATAACTCGGAGTTGCACTTCCTAATAAAACCTTCGCATCCCAACTTCGAGCCAAATACAAAGCAGCATCACGACCATGAAATAGTGGTCGTTTCTCAAATTGCTTATATGAAGATTCATGCTCCTCGTCAATAACTATCAATCCTAAATCTGCAAATGGTAAAAATATGGAAGTGCGTGTACCAATGATAAATTGCACTTCTAAATTCTTAACCATTTGGTATAATTCGGTGCGTTCATGTTGAGAGTAATAGTGGTGCCAAACACCTATTTCCGCCTCAATAGAGTGCCTAATCCTTCCTACTAAATTCTCGGTAAGGGCAACCTCCGGAACCAGATATAGTACTTGCTTACCCTCAGATAAAGCTTTCTTCACAAGCTCTAAATAGATTAGGGTTTTACCTGAACCTGTTTCACCATGTAAAAGAACTTGTGGACTTAACAAAAATGCCTCATTTATTTCTTTAATAGCCTTTTGTTGGTGTTCCGTATATTGTATCTCCTGTTGAGAACCATATTCTACGGATAAATGACGCTTTTTTATTTTTTCAATTTTAAGCCATTCTTTCTTTTCGAGGTTCTTAATTATTGCTCTGCTGATATTGAACTCTGTTAAAAATGGCTTTAATTCTACTTCTGTTTTATTAGATCCCAACAGACGCATCAATACTTCAAACTGCTTTGGAGATTTTCGTTCTACGGAATCTAATAATTGGTTGGCCCTTTCGTTGTCTCGCCATACTTCAGATAGTGCTACATACTCAACAACCTTAGGTTTATAGTTTTCTTTTACATCCTCATACATTGAAATCACTCCTTTCATGTAGAGCGACTTTATATATTTTAGGATATTTTTTTGATTTAAGGTTTGTTGGAGTTTTTCAACTGAGGTGATCTTCTCCGATATTATACAGTCAACAATTTCCTTTTCTCGCTTATCGAATTCAAAATCTTCCAATTCATCAATGTGGCAATTCTCGTGCAATAGAACCTGAGTAGTAGATTGTACCCGATATCCAGAAGGCAGTGCCACAGTCATTACATCGCCTAAAAAACACATGTAGTATTCAGAAACCCACTTCCAGAATTCCATTTGCCTTTGGGTAATTATTGGATCATCGTCAAGTATTTCAATGATATAATTTGCTTGATAACCTTCAGGTGGAGCGTCAGATAAACTCCAGATAATACCTGAATACAATTTTTTTGAACCAAATGGGACAATTACCCGCATTCCCACGGTAATATTATCATTCCACTCATAGGGTATTCTGTAAGTATACACTCGTGGAAGTGGAATGGGTAAAACTACCTCAGCAAAAAGGGTTATTCTTTCAGACACAACTTAGAATATCTGATTCGAATTTACAAAATCAAACTCGCAAGTAAGAAACAACTTCAAAGTAATAACGATAAGTGATAATCAAAATGAGTCCCCATATATGAAACAACAATATAATTTTTTGAATACGAGTTGCTGTTTTTAGAAAACTATCTCCGCTGAAAATATGGATAGCATTATTAATTAACACCGCCGTTAAACTAACTAAAGAGAGTCGAAGAACATCAATATCCTGATATTCCCAATTCATATATGTCCAGACAAAAAAGGACAAAACGGTAAACACTATTGCAATGTTGATATAAATGGTTCCTTTATTTCCAGCAATTACAGTTACTGTTTTATATCCGAACAAGGCATTACCACGGTTTCCGCCAATATCTTTTAACAAATCCTTTGTAAGGATAACTAACAAACATGTGATAAAAAAGACCCACATCGATAGTGACGGCATTCCTAAATGTATCCAAACCGCTATTATTGGTGCTAGGGTTAGAAAAGAAGAAGTTAATTCTCGGAGTATTGGAATTTTTTGAATTTTATGAGAATAAAACCAAGCCACAAATTGAAACCCTAGGAAGTATACAAACAACTTCCATGATGCAAGGCTAGCAAACAGTAATCCCAGAATATTAAACAAAATATACAAATTTGCAAGATGCTTTGTTCCTACAGCCCTAGCCATGATATTCAACCTTGACTGATTAAACCAATCTTTATCACGATCATAGAAATAATTAATTATAAATGCCCCAGCAACCGAAAAACCGGATGCTAAAATCATGGTATATAATGTAAAATCTGTTAAGAAATTCCAAAGAGCTAATTTCTTAGAAATATTTGCATAGAGTAGTTGGTGTAAATAAGCAGATAAGATAACTTGGGAAAGTGCAATAAGTAAAATATTATACCAACGAATAACTCCCAAAAAATATAAAAAACGAATCGTATTTTGTCTTCGCTTTATTGACATGCTATATTTTATAGATTACTTGTAACTCATAATCACTGAGCATGGCCTTTGCTTTATCTATATCTTCAGCAAAACCAAGTAAGAAACCTCCACCACCACTACCGCACAGTTTTAAGTAATACGCATTAGTTTCAAGGCCTTTTTTCCAAATTTCTTCAAATTTCTTTGGAATCATAGGTTGAAAATTACTTAGAAACAATTGAGAAATGCCTTTTACATTTTCAATTAATGGCTTCGTTTCCCCTTTAAGAAAATGCTTAACTGCATTATCGTTGTATTTCTTTAATTCAGTGCGAACCATTTTTCTAAAACCTTCTTCTTTCAAACGTTCCAAGAAAATCTCAACCATACCTTTAGTTTTTCCGGGGGTACCCGAATTGATTAAAAATATTCCACCCTTTCCTTCAATATTCTGAATTGGCATCCCAACTGTATCGAGATCGCCTTTACCTTTTATTAATATCGGTAAATTCAAATAACAGATAAGTGGATCTAACCCTGAACTTTTTCCGTGAAAATAACTTTCCATCTCAGATAAAATCAATTTTAATTCTGAAAGGTTATCATCGAACATGATATCATCGGAAGTTATAGGATTTAACGCATATTGAGCATAAAGACCCGCAACTAAGGCACCAGAGGAACCTACTCCAAAACCTTGTGGGATATTACTTTCGAAATACATTCCTTTGCTAAGATCAGATTCTAAGTTAACAAAGTCGAATTTACACGGGAACTCACCTTTAAAACATTTCTGCTTTAAAAACTGAACATATTTAGTAATATGCTTATTGGATTGGATTTGGTTGTCCTCAACTGTTTTTACAGGATAAGTAAATTTCCCTTGATAAGATGCGTAAGGAATGCTGAGACCCATAGAATCTTCGATAATTCCGTATTCACCGAATAGTAAAATTTTCGCATAAAACAAGGACTCGTCAATCATGGTGTTCTATCTGTGGTTTACCGCCAATTCCGCTACAAAGGTAAGTAGCGTTTTGACAATAAGGTAACAGCTTAGTATCAATAAAAGTTTTAATCGAACTTTCGACCTCTTTATTATACAATAAATGAACATTGGCTCCCGCATCTAATGTAAAACACAAGGGTAAATTAGTGGCCTCTCGAAAATTCCAAATTTCCTCAATTACTGCAACAGTATTAGGGCGCATCAACATATAATAAGGAATAGAACTCATCATCATAGAATGAAGTTGTAATGCTTCAGATTCTACAATTTTAATAAAGCGATCGACATTTCCATTCTTTAAAACCTGAATTAATTCAATCAAGTTTTTATTTGCTTGTAAAAATCTCGCTTCAGCGTAAGCATGTCCGTTTAATAAAGAATGTCCCACCGTTGAAGAAACCTTTTTCTCACCGGAATCGATAATCAATACGCAATCTTTCCAATTTTGAAGACTGGGATGTATAGGTTCTTTTAATTCTACGGCATAATAATCGCTTGAATCGTGGATAGCCTCAGATGCTCCCCAAATTGCAGGTTTTGAATACATACTCCTGCAGGCACTTCCCGAACCTAATCGTGCAATCTCACTCACCTTATTCCAGTATTCATCTGTATCCTTATTTAGTTTATTCTCGAGCTCAACTAATGCTGTTGCTAATGCACCAAATCCTGCTGCGGAGCTTGCAATACCCGTCCCATGAGGGAAATTATTAACCGTATCAATATTAAAAATCCCATTTTTTACCCATGGTAAAATCTCTTCTATACGGTTAAAAAATTCATTAATTTTGGGTAAAAAAGATTCTTTTACCAACCCATCGTAACTAAAATTGATTTGCCTAATATCTCCAGGTCTATATTGAACCGTAGTTTTTGCATTCAAATCAGATAAACTCCAACTGATGCTGGGATTTTGTGGTATTTGAATGCCCGTATTTTTCTTCCCCCAATACTTGATTAGAGCAATATTACTCGGACAAGTAACCGTAACTTTACTTTTCATATTTAACAATTTCACTCCAAGGACAAACTTGATAATCCCTAAATACATTGGAATATTCTTCCAAAAATTTATTATTTACTAAAATCATATCTCCACCCCACGCTCCTAGCCATTTACATAACCCTTGCTTAACTGGTTTGATATTTAAAAATTGATATGGTGTTGGCAAATTGGTAATTTGGCCTAAGAGTAATTGATACATTTCCAAGGCCGCCTCGATAGTAAAAATATCATTGGCCAACTCTATCATTTCAATAATTTTCTGAAATTGTAACTGATACGCCGCATCATCAGATATTTCTTGAATTGCTTCATTTATTAACTCACTGCTTTTTCGAGAATTCACCTTTTCATTTAGAAAAACAACGCTCCAGTCACTCTCCTTGGTTACTTCAGCAGACCAAGTTCTAAAATTAGCTCCATTTTTATTTTTCCAAAAGATTAAAGGCTGTTTTAGTTCGGCAATGGCTATGTCGTAACCACTTCCTCCAAAAAGCTTTTGTTCCATCTTAAAAGGATCTAATCTAAAATACTGACATAATAAGCTTATAAATGTTGATGAACTACCAAGCCCCCAATTTTGATTAAATTCTAAACGTGTTTCAAAACGATAAGAATAACCTTTCTTCCAACTTTTTTTAGGAAGTAATTTTAAAAACTTGATTAAAAAATCAATAGATTCTGTACTTATTTCCTGTTTTTGAATCGTACTTATTTCACCCTGCCACTCAATCCATTTATATCCTTCAAAATCCAGCGCTGTATAAATGATAGTATCCTTTTTGTTTTCAGGAGTTTCAAATTCAAACACTTCCAACCATTGACCCTTTTGAGTAGGTACTGCAATTCCATTGAATCCTTTAAGAACTAAATATTCACCGCATAAAAGAATTTTCCCAGGTGCGTAAAAGGTTTGCATTAATCAACTAGTTTTTTGCCACTAACCCACGTATTTTGGTAAACACTTCAATTGTAGCACTGAAACTCACCACTTTATCTTTGAAGTATTCTATAATTTGTTCTTTTTCTGAGTCTGTAGCTTCTAATTGATTCAGGATATTCAATAAATGCATTTTCATATGCCCTTTCTGAATTCCAGAGGTAATTAAAGACCTTACAGCAGAAAAGTTTTGTGCTAGTCCAGCAACAGCAACAATTTTCATCAATTCCTCAGCATTTGGATTTCCTAATAATTCATGCGCGAATTTCACCATTGGATGTAAGGTTGTAATTCCTCCAACGGTACCTACCGAAAGAGGTAAATCTATCCAAAATTTAAACTTACCATCATCGGCAGTAGCATGGGTTAAACTTTTATAAGATCCTGATTTGGATGCATAAGCATGCGCGCATGCTTCTGTAGCACGAAAATCATTACCTGTAGCAATAATTACAGCATCGACACCATTCATTATACCTTTATTATGAGTAACGGCTCTGTATGGCTCAACATCTGCAATCCTTAAAGCACGAACAAACTTTTCCGCAAACTCAATATTTTCAATTCCGCTACCTTCGTTAATTTCATCAATAGCACATTCAACCTCAGCACGAACAACACACTCAGGAGTAAAATTACTAAGAATGCTCATGATGATATTAATTTCACCTCCTAAATTAGAGGATTGCCCAAGTAGTTTCCATTCTTTAGCAATTGTTTCCAAGCAGGAATTGATAAAATTAGCCCCCATAGAATCACGAGTATCAAACTTTACTTCCAATTGAAAATAACTAGGCTCTAAGTCAGATTTATCCCTCAATTCCATTCCAAGTATGCCACCTCCTCTAATTCTCATATTTTGAGTTAATGATTCAGTAGCAGTCCACAGTTTTTCTTCGTTATCTGAAAAAAACTTGGATATCTCATTTGCACTTACTCCCTCCCAAGTGAAATGTACATGACCCATTTTCACCATACTCAAGACTTGTGCTTTAAAGCCTCCACGGTCCATCCAGAAGTTTGCTGCCTTGGCTGCTGCAGCTACCACACTACTTTCCTCAATTGCCATTGGGATAGTATACATACTTCCGTTAATTTTAAAATTAGGAGCTACTCCAAACGGCAAATAATAGTTACTGATGGTATTTTCTATGAATTCATCATGAAGCTTTTGAGCTTCTTCTGATGAATGCCAGTAACCCTTTAGCATGTTCAATGCTTCATCCGGATTATTCGCATAATTTTCAAGAAGCCATTTTATTTTACTCTCTTTATCTAATTTACTGAATCCTTTTATTGGTTGAACTTCTTTCATTTTCTAATACTTAAAAACTGATGCGCCATATTTAATCCCTGCAATTGAGATTCTATGTAATTGAATAATTCCTTTTCGCCTTGAATTGCATACTTAAGCATTTGCGAAGCTTGGGCATAAATAGAAGGCATTTTTAATTTTTGTTTGAAATAATATCCATCAAGAAAGGATTTAATCCCTCCCGAAACAATGATATTCGCCGTTCTTACTTGAATATTTGGATCCTCATAAACACAATTCACCCAATTAGCCATTTCATCTGCTGTATGCCCTAATTTTACTGCTCCCTTCCACTCATCTTTTCTTAAATCCTCTCTTCGTTGATTTTCGAGGAAACTAAAATTTGTTCCACCTAAGGCTCCAAAATCTAATGCTAGTAGTGGAAGTTGTAATAATTCGGATATACTCTTTGGTCCCATCCCTTGACCGACTTCCTTGACAATTACCGGAAAATCTGCCCAAGACAACACCCATTTTATTACTTCAATTGGAGATTTACCGTATGCATCGCCTTCAGGTTGAAACCATTCTTGAAGCGGATTTATGTGAATAATCAACCCATCCGCATCAATTCTTTTTAACATCGTAACAACCGACTGAGAATTGCTGGCAATCATTAATTCATTTAACTGCGCAATTCCAAGATTTCCGAACAACGGCTGACTACCAATTAAATCGCGTAAATTAAAATCAGAACAATCGCTGTTTGGATCTAAAATAGGCCTACATGAACCCAACCCCATACCTAAACCGAAATATTTTGCCGCTTTGGCAAGATTCGTATTTATCAATAACGCCTTTTCAGCACCACCTGTCATGGATGAGATCCATAAAGGGGCATTTAATTTTTTCGAACCAAAAACAATTTCAGATTGAAAAATTCCTCTATCTAAACCCGATAAAGCAGGCTCGTAGATAAAGCGGGTGTCATTTTCAGAAACCTGAGATAAAAACGCCAAATCGATATGATCCGACTTCCTTTTGTGTAAAGTTGACTCTGACAAAGTGGTACAAAATTAAACAAAAATGAGCGAGCAAAGTTTTATCATTTCAACTTTGAATTCTCTTTATGCCTATTAATATCTCTGTTGGTCTTTTTTTCTATGTTCTTTTTGATGGCAGACGTCAAATCAACTTCAGTTTGATTGGCAATACACACTAAAACCCATAAAACATCCGCTAGTTCGTCGCTCAACTCCAAGGACTCTTCTCCTTTTTTAAATGATTGATCACCATACTTTCTTGCCATCAAACGGGCCAACTCTCCAACCTCCTCTGATAAAATAGCCATATTCGTTAATTCTGAAAAATAACGAACACCGATGGTTTTAATCCATTGATCTACCTGTATTTGTAGTTCTTTTATACTAAGAGATTCTTGATTCAAAACTTTATTTTAATTGCTTATATCGATACCAAAGACATGTTCATCAACCCATGTTTTACCCCAATTTTTCTTTTCCTCATTGGTCCACAAACTTGGGAAAGATATAATTTTTTGAAAACGTGGCGGAAGGAATTTCTGCCAATTAGTTCCGCCAGTAGCTGCAACATCTGAGCCCTTTGCAGAAAGATATCGAACAGCACTTCTATAATGAGATAATCTCCAATTAATGTTTAAATACACATCTAACAATTTAAAATGCTTGATTACATCTTCTGTTAACTTTCCTTCATTCTCAAGTTTCAGTAATTGTTGATTTAAGTTATTCCCCTTCCAGTCATTTGCCCATTGAATAAATTCTTTCTCATAATGAGTTTCAAACTGCCTTAAAGTTAAAGTTTTATTTCCCTCATTATCAATTGAACCTTGCTTCCAATATATATGTTGGTATTGCGACTCAATTTCACCATCAACTGTTGATCGCTTATTCTCTGCAATTAAATTCTCCATGTCGGTACAGGCCATTTCTATTTTACGAAACTGAGCACTTTGGAAACCACTAGCGGGCAACAAGGACATCCGAAATTCGAGGAATTGCTCAAGTTCCATACCGTCAATCATAATATCGAAACTTTCAATGAGGTTCTTAAAATATCTTACAATTCGAATTAATTTATCCTTCCAAGCAGTATCTGATAACTCCCCTTCGCTCATTTGTTTTAATTCGTGAATGATAAGTTTAAAATATAACTCTGTAATTTGATGGTATCCAATGAATATTAATTCATCTGGTATATCGGTTTTAGGCTGTTGTAATGATAACAATGCATCTACAGCAATATATCTCCAATAAGGCTCATAATTATTATAAAGCATCCCCGTTAAGTAATCATCAAGTTTTTGATTTTCCAGGGTGAATTTTTTATCTAATTTTTCCAACAACTCTTCTCGGCTCATTGCTTTATTCATGGTGAAATTATATTAAAATGGGGAATTAAAACTGTCAAAATCTATGTTATTCAAGTCTTTTTGCGAAAGTATAGGATCAGAAATACCCCAATTGATATTCAATGATTTTGAGTCCCACGCTATACCACTTTCCGACTCTGGATGATAGTATTCTGTACACTTATAAGTAAAGATTGTTTGATCTTCTAAAGTAACGAATCCATGGGCAAACCCGGGAGGAACAAAAAGCATATTGAAATTAGTCTCTGATAGTTCAACTGCAACGTGTTTTCCATAATTTATAGAATTCTTACGAATATCAACCGCAACATCGATTACGGCACCCTTTACTACTCTAACTAATTTCCCTTGAGCATGTGGAGGATTTTGAAAATGCAAACCACGTAAAATTCCTTTATTTGAGAGACTTTGATTGTCTTGAACGAAAACTATTTTTTCATTACAGTATTCAGTAAATATATCATCTCGGAAACTTTCAAAAAAATGCCCCCTGTGGTCTTGAAAAACCTTGGGAGTAATTAATAAAACATCATTTAACAATCTCTCAACTTGCATTTTTAGTAGGAAGGTGGTAAAATTACATTATTTTCGTAACTTATCCGTTTATAACTATACTAAAATCAAACTTCGATGGAACAGAAAAAAAACAACAATCGTTCAATTCTTTATGTCATTATTACCATTTTGTTGGTATTTAATCTTGGATTATTTTACCTCTGGCAAACGGGTAAGAACGAACGAAAAGTTTTAACAGATGTAAACAAGGAAATCACATTAGACAACAAAGCAAAAGATAATGCTATTGCTGCAGCGGAAGACCTAATTGCACAGTATCGTGAAGATAGTTTAAAGCTTGCTGAAAACAACATCCAAATTTCGGAAGAATTAGCAAAGAAAAGTAATGAAGTGGCGCGTCTTGCGTTTCTTTTAAAGAAGGAAAAGAAAAACAACTCCGAATTAGTAGGAGAATTAAATAATAGGATTAAGGATTTAATGGCGAGTTTAGTAGAATTGGAGGAGAAAAATGCCACTTTAACAGTGCAGAACGATAGTTTAATAAGCCAGAATCAGGAACTATTTCGTGAAAAGAACGACCTCGCTTTAGAAGGAAAAAAATTGAAAACATTAGCTTCAAGACTTACAGCTTCTGAAATTAAAGTAGATCCATTAAAGAAAACATTATTTACAGGTAGTGAGAAATCAACGGTAAAGGCAAGTCGAGTTAAAGCAATTCGAATTAGTTTCTCATTAAATGCAAACAAATTAGCGGCAAAAGGCACTAAAGATATTTATGTTAAAGTAACTGGACCCGAAGGAATTACCCTAGCAAAACCTGGACAAGGAGGAATTTTAGAATTATTAGATGGAACATCTACAAAGTACTCTTTAATTACAAGTGTTGAATATGAGGCTGAAACAAAACAAGTTCCAGCGATCATATGGCAACCTACCGGTAAGTTAACCGAAGGTAAATACACTGTAGAGCTGTTTACTGAAGGATACTTATTAGGATCCGCAGCATTAGATTTACGATAACCAGAAGCAAACAATAAATAAAAAGGGCTCTGATGAGCCCTTTTTTATGATATCAACAACTGTTCGGTTTATTCACCGTCGGTCTCTATTTTTTCTGTGCCTTCAGTTTCGGCATCTTTTATCCTCTGTTTTGCTTCGTTTACAAGCTTCTCATCTGTAAAATTTTCTATGAGCGTATTCCATGTAACCTTAGCATTAAAAACATCATTTTGCTTTGCAAATGCATCACCTAATAAAATTAATGATTTGCCAACCCAATAATCGTAACCATTATAATTATCAATTAGTTGATAGCAAGATTCTTTTACCATCTCAACACTATCTATATTCAGAAATACATCGGCTTCTAAATATTTAGCTTCTGCCGCAAAACGATTATCATTACCTTCATAAATATTTTTTAGCTTATCAACCATTTCTAATGTCTTGTTTGATTTAAGTTCATTTTTAACAACAATTAACTGTGATTCGAATTTCAAATCATTATCAACCGAGTTGTCTTCCAAAACTTTTTCTGCAATGGAACTCAAACCTTCTTGGTTTCCAGATTTATTGTAGCAGTACATCATAGACTTCCATGCTCTGCGTTGAATGTCTTTTGAACGAGTTAGGCCCTCAATGATTTCCAAGTAAGGAAGAATTTCATCACATTTAGCATCTACACCGTAAATTTTAAGAACCGCCAGTGTTGCGTCTTCTTTATAATCTCCACTGTTAGCAACTGCTACCTTTTTATATGCATCTAATGCTTTTAGCAGCTGTTTATTTTGCTCATAACTAATTGCCATAAAATACTGAGCAGGTATTACAAAACTCCCGTTAGGTTTCTCTTCTAAATAAGATTCAAAACTACTAATCGCTTTTTTGAATTCGCCCCTATCATAAGCATTAATAGCGGTTTCATACAGAACACTATCTTGAGCAGATTCAGTAATACCACCTCTACTTGATGCCCAAGCAACATACTCCTTTGCCATTCCTTCTTCAGTATAAATAGACTTAACCATTTCTACGGCGGTTCGAGCATCCTCAGTTCCCTTGAATTCATCATATAAGCGAGTGTAAATCTGCACAGACTCGTCGATCTTACCTTGGTTATAATAAATTCTTCCTAAGGTAGAATAGGCCTTTCTTGTTACCTGTGTTCCAGGGTATTGATCCAAAATAAGAGTGTAATATTTTTCAGCACCTTCATAATTTTTAATCAACATGTATTCTGATGCAATCTCATTATATCCGTCTAGTGTGTACCTTGATTTTGGATATTGTGAAACTAACCTCTTAAGTGTACTGATTTTTTCAGCAGAATTTTCTAGTAAGCCATAAATTATTCCGCTTTGGAATAATGCATAATCTGCATCACGACCATTTTTACCTGAAACATAGGCATATGAACTAACTGACTTTTCTAGTTCCCTAGTCATTAAATAGCAATCACCTAAACGCAAGTAAGCATCATGAACAACCTTTTCTTCATATCTGTCTTTAACAACTTTGTTAACAAACTGACTAAAATAAAGCGAAGCCTGAGCGTAATCTTTACGCTGAAAAAACACATATCCCTGACCATAATAGGCATAAGCAAATTCTTCAATTTTATCCGAGTTACTCATATTGATAAAATCTTTATATGCGTTTAAGGCAGCATCTTCTTTTCCAGATTGCAATAGTGATTCCGCCGTCCAATATCCGGCTTGTGCTGCGAAACTCAAATTAGCTCTTCTTTTTTTACATTTCTCAAATAATTCTAGTGCTTGTTCAAAACGGCGACTTTTAAACAACTCCATACCTCTAGCCAGAGTCACCTTTTGATATATCTCTTCTGTGGTGGGATCTAAGTCCTCCATTCCTTCCAATATATCAACGGCCTCTCTATATTTATCAGTATTAAGGAGTAATCTTGCCTTTAATTTATTTGCATCGCGAGCTTCTGAAGTTTTTGGGAACAAGCGGACAAATTTATCGAGTAATTTGGTACTATTTGCCTCTCCTAATTGCACTGCAATTTTCGCCTGATTGTAGAGTGCAGTTTTTGCCAATTCTTCGTCATAACCTGTTCGCCATACCTCTGAAAAGGCATATGAAGCCTCGCGATAATTCTTCATTTTCAATAAGACCTTAGCAAGTTGATAACTTGCAATCTGAGATAAAGAATCTTTATGTGAACCAGCGGCTCTGTACCATGGAATACTTTCTGATAGACTACCAGATTCAGCTAAAGAAAACGCAATTTCATATTGTTCTATTCCAGATACCTTATCCATATTAGGGTCTCCTTTCAAATAGTATTCACTTGCTTTGGCATAATCCTTCATTTGGTAATAACACTTTGCTTGCAACCAGTACACATCCGATTTAGGGACTTTATTTGTATTGAGCATATCCAATTCCGTTAGTGCTTCATCAAACTTGGATAATTGATATAGAACCTGAGCCATGTAAAAATGGACTTTTTCAAATTTTGGGTCGGTGATACTTTTGAATGCCGTATATGCTTTATCGTACTCTTTGAAATACAAGGTTATAAAACCATAATAATATTGAGCAAAATCAGTGTATTCATTTTGTGTAGCTACAATTGCTTCAAGTAAAGGTCGAGCTTCTTCATACTTTTCCTTTTCAATATAACAGAACCCTAGTCTGAAACTATATCGGTTTTTATCTTCCGAATTTATTACCGCTTGATCAACTTTTCGATAATAGAGTAGAGCTCTACGATATTTTGATTTGTCATAGAAAAAGTCTCCTAATGACAGGTTTGCTTGATTTTCTCTTACCTTATTTGGATTATTATCCAAATAACTAACTAAAAAAGGCTCAGCATCTTCATGTCCTGCTCTGAGTTTTGACATTGCGTGGTAATACAAAAGATCTCCTGACGGCTCCGTATCTGGATTTTGCTGCATTGCCATTTCAAACTGCGCAATAGCGGCATTAAACCTTCCTTCCTGATATAATTCATACCCTCTTTTCTCAAAAACACTAGGAAAACGATTCTCTGGATGCTGTTGAGCTGCAACACTGTGAATGCAGAATAAAGCAATAATCCAAGCAGTATACCTCATAAAACAAAAGTAGCCTTAGATAAACAAGCAAACGAAAACAGTTCCTAACAGCACAAACAGGTGCCGATTAAAATGTACATTAGATATTTTGAGGCGAGCATTAATCTTTTGGTAGATTTAAATAAGATTTAAAATGCATTTCTAATTCTACCTAGAATAGATATTGATTTTTACCTCAGACAATACAATATTTAACTACTCTCCCATTAACATCTTCGCCATCTTTTTTGCATTATTTTCATTCGAAAATATTTGCCACATACGCTGGTTCCTTTTTAATATATCTGCGTCCGTAAAATCTCTTAAAAACAGCTCTTGAACTAAACTTACTAGCTCTTTTGGTGTATTTCCAATGCTACACAAGTCTTCTAATTCCGTTTCTTGTATCATTGGCGGATTCGCAATTATAAAGCGGCCTTTATATATAGAGTTGAGCAATTTAAGTTTAATCCCAGTAGATTGAAATGTTACGAGCAAGTTAATATGAGCGTTGGTAATTAAGCTCAATATTTCCTCAGTTGAAATATTTGCACGAAGTTCAATATGAGGGTGTTTATCTATGGCTTGCACCAAACTCTTAGGAGGGTTACTCCCAGCAATAACGCATTTTACTTCCAATTTTGAAAACACTTCCTCAACCAAATAACTTGCCGCTCTCGAATTTTCAGGCACTGATAGATTGCCGTGATACAATACAAAATCTCCTTTACCAGTTTTTGACTCTATTTCTTGGTGTGCATGAAATGCAGGTATGTAATGTGTTTTATCACCGTACTCCTTTTGAAAATAATCTGTTTCAAGAGGTGAGATTGCGGCAATTCCTTGTACTGAATTTAATACCTTTTCATACGACTTCAAACGCTTAGCCTCTAATTTAAAAAATTGCGTTTTCCAAATTCTTTCTTCAGCCATTGCCAGTGCCTCGTAATAATTGTGTTCAACATTATGTGCTCTTACAATTTTTACTCGATCATTCAATCTTCCATCTTCAACACACCAAGTTGTATGTAAGCCTTCAAACAATATCGGATCATTATCCTCAAGCAACCTTTTTAAAAGCTTATTAGAACTTCTAGTGCGCACAATGTAAGGAAACGAACCTGCAAAAGGATTCCTTCTTTTTCTTGAATAGTAGTACAATCTATCCACCTCGTTTTCTAATTCAGTCGAAGGCTCTTTACCACCATATAAAAAAACATGCAGCGTTATTGAAATTCCCAGCTTCTTTAACGCAACAATTTTAAAAAACATATCAGTTGAGCCACCGTAATTTGGAGGGAATGGCAAATCAAATGCTATGATATGTATGTGTTTATTATACATGATCAATTAATGGTATAAATCCTTTCTAATTTACCTTCTTCAACATCCCAATTCCACACAATACTTGCTTGCTCACATTGTTTAGTACAGTGATCATGATATTGTTGATCTTCCATCAATTTAACTAAAGCATTCTTAATTTCATTATT
Organism: Bacteroidota bacterium; assembly: GCA_030830065.1. GTDB lineage: Bacteria > Bacteroidota > Bacteroidia > NS11-12g > UBA955 > VMCP01. The sequence continues at coordinate 17,500 of JAURNR010000033.1, forward strand.
GTCTGGGTTGACCAAAGTCCCAACCTCATATTGACTTACTAATTTTTCATATTCGGGGAATCTATTTATCACTGAGGGCAAAGAAGCATGTACGTAATCAAAAAATTTATTATTGAGGGAATAATAATAGCTCAATCCTAAATTCTCACTAACATTATAGCCCACCTTTGCTTTTTGGGTATAATACCTCAAATCTTCGGGTAGCACAAATCCAAGAAAAATCACTCGATCTGACATGTTTAATTCTTCAACCATGCGCTTCAATTCATATTCAACATCTCCCTTTCCAATCAGAACAAGAGTATAAGATAATTCACTCATTATTTCTATTAAACGCTCCAAACCCCTTCCTTTATTTAATGCACCCTGATACAAAATAAAAGGCTTATCCAAATGAGTTAAATCGATATCTGGATCATTATTAATTTGTTTCAAAGGCACGTTACGGATTACTGAAGCATCTTTTAAATTTGGGTATTTTTTTTGAAAATACTCTGCAATGTTGTCAGATACAGTAATATAGGCATCAATATTAGAAAAAGTCATACTTTCTACCCAATTCCAAATCTTTTGAATTTTAGGCCTAGAAATAACTTCTGGAACATGAGGAAACAATTCGTGTGCATCATAAATTAGTTTAAATTTTTTCGACCGTTTTAATAATACACCTGTAATTGAAGTGTCTAAATCAATATTTGTTAAAACATCAAAAGATTGAGTAGCTAAATAAAAAAATAATCGAATGTTATACTCCAAATAAAACAATTTACCTTTTTCAAAAAAGCATTTAATTCTATGCTGTTTGAATAAACGTTTAACTAATTTTTGCGAATCACGTTTAGATCGACCCACTAGAGTAACTTCATGCCCTAGTTTCGACACGCTATTACAAATCCGAATCATCCGCTGATCCGAATTCAAATCGTTCGTAACCGTAAAAAAGCACTTCAAGACTGCAATATTAATTGATTATCATCGTTTTTTTGGACTAAGCCGCAATCAATTAAATCGTTAAGAACTTCAATATAAAGTTCTTTATTATCTAATGGGAATAGGTTTATCACCTTATCTAATTGAGACTCCTCCCTAATCAATTCAAAAATTTCAGATTTTACATCTTTGGGAGACAAACTAATTGTTTGACTTAAACAAAAATCACAATTACCACAATTGTTAGATTCTTTACCTGTGAAATATTCTACCCAGAATGCACTTCTACATTTTCTTGAAATTGCGTATTCATTTAAATTCTCCAGAGATTTTAAGCGAGTATCTTTTAATGAATTCAATGTATTCATTGAAAATGTTGGGTACATAGATCGTGGCTCGACTAACGTAATAATTGGCCCATCAATTCTAGGTATATAATCTAGTAACGAGGCGCGTTGTAGAGATTGTAATTGTTTCACTAAATCTACTATATCTTTCTTTAATCTACGGGAAAGCTGTTCTTCTGAAATACTTACATAATTTTCGAATAAACCTCCATAAGACCGAAGTAAAACATCCAGTAGGTATTCAAACTGAGGGTGTCGAATTTTGAAGTCATATACTTCTGTGTAATCACAAATAAACCTAACTCTAGAAGGCGAATTAAACCCTTCACTCAAGGTTATTTGTCCTAATTTTTCTAGAGATTTTAAACTGTAATACACTTCTGATGGTTTCATGCTATATTTTTCTGCAATTGAAGTCCAGTCTACTGCAAATGTTTGTTCTAAACCAGTTCCAGGGGCAATGCCAACAAAATTCATGGTTGCATGATAAGCCCTTTCAATGGTCGCTTTTGGTGGATGTTGTTGAAGTATAAACTCCTTCGCCCTCGTCCAATCTGAATTGTCATGCAACAAAATACAGTAACTTTTCCTTCCATCTCGTCCTGCTCTTCCAGCTTCTTGATAATAATCTTCTGGGGTATTCGCAGGAGAAAAATGAAAAACATATCGAACATCTGGCTTATCTACACCCATTCCAAACGCGTTAGTACAAACCATTACACGTTGTTTATTGTTGATCCAATCTTGTTGTCTTTTGCTTCTTGTATTTGAATCTAATCCACCGTGATAAAAAGTACATGATATATCTTCTTGATGTAACCAAAAGGCAAGATCTTGTACCTCACGACGAGTACCTGCAAACACAATGGTAGAACCCGTAGTTTGTTTTAGTGAAGTTAACAATATTGTCCTTTTATTTTCCGTAAAGATATTTTTAAATACTAAATTTTCTCTAGAAAATACCCCTTGGAATTTGTTATGGCTATTAAGTTTTAATTGTTCTATAATATCATTTTGAATCCATGAGGGAGCACTCGCTGTAAAGGCTGAAATAGGGACACCCTTACCCAATATATTTCGAACCTCTGCAATACTCCTAAAAGAGGGCCTAAAATCATTACCCCACATTGAAATACAGTGCGCCTCGTCAACAACTAATTGTACGATATTCAGATTAGGGATATATTCTCTAAAATTATTAGTAATTAATCTTTCAGGCGATACATATAAAAGTTTGTAATACCCCTGTAAAGCATTTTCAAGAATAGAGTTCACTTCTTCCCTACTCTGACCACTATTAAGAAACGCCGCACTAATATCTCTTTTTTTCAAGGTATCGACCTGATCCTTCATTAACGCTATTAATGGAGAGACAACTAGTGTCAAGCCATTTAATATCAACGCCGGAACTTGAAAACAAATACTCTTCCCTCCCCCAGTTGGAAGTAAGGCTAAAGTATCTTTTCCAGAAACAATTGACTCAACGATGTCCTTTTGTCCTGGTCTAAAATTTTCATATCCCCAATATTTCTTTAGTACTTCTTCGGAAGTCATGGATTTAAAGACATTCGCAGTTTATTAATTTGGCTCCTTAACGAGTTCACAAATACATTTCTTTTCGCCTCAGAAACTTTACTTATCAATGTACTTTGAGCTTTCAACTGGTTCATCCATTTTTGAGTGGATTCATTAAAATCATGATTTTGGGTTTGAATAAAATTGAAAGTATTATAACTAATATAAGCCGCAGAATTTTCTGTATTATTAATCAATACTGAATTTGTTCCAATCATCACATCTGAAATGTAGTAATTGATTTCACTTTCCAACTGTTGGTTGGTTTTTACATTAAATCTCTTTCCTGTATCTGCCATTTTCTTAACCCAATCTACCAAATTATCTAATTGGTCAAGAATATCAATTACAGATTCTTTGTTTTGAAAGTATTGAGCCTTATAGTAAAACTCAATCTGTTTTAACGTACTTTTGATTGAATCAAGATGCCAAATTTCATTTGCATTTGTTTCTAAATATATTTTTTGAAGATGTGGAATTTCTTCTTGCCAAGTTGATGGTAATTTGATATCCTCAAACGTTAAGTTCAGAAACAATTCATTACCTAAAATTGACTTATTCCAATACATCATTTTAAACCTAGCAAGAGACGGAAAGAAAAAATGATAAAAAATGGGAATGTCCTCTGCAGCATAATTAATAATTGCATTATCCTTCTGCCTAATCCATTGGATATCCGTAAAAAGCACGCGTAAATAGTCAGAAAAACTGTTCTCATCATTGCTGAGGAGATTCATTCTAAATGAAACGGTTTTTGCATTCAGTGATCCACCCATTAGGTCTGGGAGATTATAATGGTCACTTATGGCAATTGCCTCATCAATTGTAAATGCAGTTTCACATCTCAGCCTTCTGTATGCACTATCTGCCGAGATATCGAGAAAATCCGCCAGTTCCTCCGCTAAATTGATTTTAGGGGAAATTGAATTCCTTAATTTCTCTATCAGTTGCCTCTGAAACTCCATTTATAAATGCAATTTTTAGCAATTTACGGAAAAGCACTAAAAGTATTTTTACAATTACGGATTTACCCTAATCACAACATAGAGAATGCTCACAAATTTGCATCAACCAAAAACAAAAAATTATGAAAAAATTATTGTTAACTTTTTTTAGCTTAATTAGTGTTAATGCTGTTTTATTTTCACAAAACACTATAGAAAAAAAGCCAACCGTCGCTATTGTAGATTTTGATACCCGAGGTTATAACATCAATCATACCGAGGTCATACAGTATACAATTAACGAATTGATCAGAGTAGACAAATATGAAATCATCGACAAATACGATGTTGAATATTTCGTAAACAGAGACAGCTTAAATGTAAAGAATTGCTTTTCGAAAATTTGTTTATCTGAAATTGGTGAAAAACTAAATGCAGATAAAATGTTTACAGGGAGTATTTCTAAGTTAGGAGATAAAGTTATTGTGACTCTAAGAATTCTAGATGTAAAAACACAAAGCTTTGAAGATGTACATATTAAAGAATTCCTTATAATTCCAGGGAGTGAATTTCCTATGTTACGTGTTTGTATGAATGAAATGTTTGGATTACCAAATCAAAGTGACCTAGTAAGTAAGCTTACGCAAAAAACTGAATTCGACAATAGTATTAACAATCCTTATGCATTACGGTTAAGAGCTGATGGACCGCGTATGGGTGTTACTTATGCCACTGGATATTTAAGCGATGTTTTACAAAAACCATTAAACAAAGGTGGATATGATGGAGTGCCTTATATGTTTCAATTTGGTTATCAATTTGAAAAACAATACTTGAACGAAGGTAATTTCCAAGCATTATTTGAATTCATCCCTATGATAACTGGACTAGATCAAGGTCAATTCATACCAAGTATTACTTTTTTAAACGGTATAAGGAATAATACAAATGGTTGGGAATTTGCTTTTGGACCAACACTTTCACTTTCTCGAAAATCAAATGGCTATTTCAATGATAAAAATGAATTTATTGTAAATGCAAGCGGTAGTATAACCTTGGAAGAAGAAGCTGCAGCATTAAATAAACCCATTCAAGAATTACCAGATAGCAGAGGTACTGAATCTATTAGTTATGGATTTTTATTTGCCGCAGGTAAAACTATTAAATCCGGGAAACTAAATCTTCCGATAAACATTTACGTCGTTCCAGGTAAATCTGGTGTAAGGTTTGGACTATCATTGGGCTGGAACGGAAAATCCCGCTATGAATCTCCTAAAAGCAAGTAATTTTTAAGCTTTCTTGATCTCTTCCATTATTTGACCGTCAGATAGGACTATCTGGCGGTCTGCTATTTCTGGCAGCTCTTGATTGTGGGTAACAATTACAAAGGTCAATCCAAAATCATCTCTTAGATTAAGGAACATATCATGAACGAGACGGGCATTTTTTGAATCCAGATTTCCGCTTGGCTCATCGGCAAGAATTACTTTAGGATTAGTACTTAAAGCTCGTCCTATAGCAATACGCTGCTGTTCACCTCCAGACAGTTCAGTAGATTTATGAGTTTTACGAGACTCTAATCCAAGGTATTGAAGCAAATACATAGCCCTAGCTGCACATTCCTTTTTAGATTTACCCGCGATCATCATTGGAAGCATAATATTCTCAATTGCCGTTAATTCTGGAATTAATTGGTGAAATTGGAATACAAAACCTATTTCGGTATTACGAAATTCGCTTAATTCTTTTGGTTTAAACTCGAAAACATTGCGGTCTGAATAATAAACCTCGCCCGAATCTGGCTTATCTAAGGTACCCAAAATATGCAATAAGGTACTTTTGCCCGCACCAGATTCTCCAGTGATGCAAATAATTTCCTTTTCTTCGATGTCTAAACTTATACCCTTTAAAACGGGTAGAGAGCCATAGGATTTATATATATTACTTGAAGAAATCACTTAAAATCGTAAATTAATTAAAATAATGGTTCCAAAGTTAGTTATTTTCGCAGCGGATTTAGAAACATATTCCTTTCAAGATTATGAACATTCATGAATATCAGGCCAAGGAGATTTTAAAAAAGTACGGTGTAGCTATTCAAAACGGCTACGTGGCAGAGACTCCTGAAGCAGCAAAAGAGGCCGCTGACAAAGTTAAAAGTGAATTCGGTAGCGATTGGTCCGTAGTAAAAGCCCAGATTCATGCGGGTGGACGCGGAAAAGGTAAAATTCGCGGTACGGAACAACGCGGAGTACAGGTTGCAAAATCACCAGAAGGAGCAGCAGAAATAGCAAAAAACCTGTTGGGAGGAACCTTGGTTACCATCCAAACGGGTGAGCAGGGAAAGGTAGTGAATAAGGTGTATGTTGCTCAAGATGTTTTCTATCCGGGTCCAAACGAGCCAGAAGAATATTACATGAGTGTATTGCTAGATCGCGCTAAAAAACAAAATGTAATTATTTACACAACTGAAGGTGGAATGGATATTGAGGAAGTTGCTGAGTCACATCCAGAGAAAATTCACAAAGAGTGGATTGAACCCGGTATTGGTTTACAAGCTTTCCAAGCACGTAAAATCGCCTTCAATCTTGGCCTTGAAGGAACAGCATTTAAAGAGATGGTGAAGTTTGTTAGCTCACTTTACAAAGCTTATGAAGAAACTGATTCAGCGATGTTTGAAATTAACCCAGTTTTGAAAACCTCAGACGATAAAATCATTGCTGTTGATGCAAAAGTTAATTTAGATGACAATGCACTTTATCGCCATAAAGACTTCCTAGAATTACGTGATTTGGCCGAGGAAGATCCAACAGAGGTTGAGGCTGGAAAATATAGCTTGAATTATGTAAAACTTGATGGTAATGTTGGTTGTATGGTAAACGGTGCAGGATTAGCAATGGCCACAATGGATATAATTAAATTAAGTGGTGGAGAACCTGCAAATTTCTTAGATGTGGGAGGTACCGCAAATGCCGAAACCGTTGAAGCTGGTTTCCGTATCATTATGAGTGACCCTAATGTTAAAGCCATTTTAATCAATATTTTTGGTGGAATTGTTCGTTGCGATCGAGTTGCAAATGGTGTTGTTGAAGCTTACAAGAAAATTGGAGACGTGAAGATTCCAATAATTGTAAGACTTCAGGGAACCAACGCAGAAGAGGCAAAAAGGATTATTGATGAGAGTGGATTAAAAGTATATTCTGCCATTGCCCTAAAAGAGGCAGCGGAATTAGTAGAGAAACTCCTAAAGGAAGATAATTAATATAATTCTGATTATGTATAATTAAAAGGCCACGTTGTGGCCTTTTTTGATTGCTAAAACGTAAAAAACGAAATTTGTAGTATGTCTTTGACTGGCGCTCTTTTTGCAGTAATGAGTATAACCCATTATGGAGATAATACTCCAAACAAAACGGATACTAGTTTATTCCCAGATGAAAAGGTTTGGAAGTATGGCGCTGACTTTAAACTAAATTTTTCATTGGCCAATGCTTCACCCAATTGGAGTGGCGGTTCTGGAAACAATATCACAATTACAGGACTTATAAATGCAAATGCCAATTTAAGATGGAAGCAATTAACATGGGATAATTTGCTTAAAGCAAACGTAGGTGTAATCTCAAACCGCCAAGAAGATATAAACGGACAGACATTCTTGAGTTCAAGAAAAAATGTAGATAACCTATTTATTGATAGCAAATTAGGCATGGATTTTGATGAATACCCTACCTTATCGATGTATGGTGGTTTAAACTTTCAAACACAGTTACTACCTGGTTATTCCTACACTAAAGATTCATTAGGAAGAGACATAGCAAAGTTAAATACCAGTTTTCTAAGCCAGGGACAGACGCAATTTGCACTTGGAACGGAGAATAAGTTTTACCGAAACTATTTTTTACGTTTAGGATATATTACCCTGAAGCAAACTTATGTAATTAACCAAGAATTATACGATTTAAGAAATCAAGAAATAATTGCGAGAGTTTCAAGAGGTGCTTATATCGATAATGAATTTGGAATGCAAATACAAATGGGTGGAACTGAAAACTTTGGTAAAGAGGATATGTTCACTGCTAAATTCAATTTCCTGGGATTCTTGCCCTATCAAACAGCTGAACCTATTTTAGATAGTCGTATTGATTTGGGCTTAAGCGCTCGGATCACTAAATATTTAAGTTTGAACTATAATTTAATCGCTATTTTCGATAAAGACCTAGTACCGACCGGCACTAATGCATGGCAAAACTCTTGGGTATTTGGAGTGGCCTATGGATATCATTTGTAGTATTATGAAGCCGCCTGAATTTCGTTGGTAGTATTAAACGCTATATCAGGGTATTTGTCAATGGCTGTTCTGAGAATAAATGCAGTTTCAGCAAGGAAAACTGGTTTGCCATCCTTATCGTAAGCAATATTATTTTGACGGTATTTCATAAAGTCATCAATTTGATCTTTGGGACCAATCATCCAGCATGCTTTATGTATTGCTCTAGGTTCAAATTTACATTTTGCTCCGTATTCATTCTCTAAACGATATTGCAACACTTCAAACTGAAGTTCACCAACTGTTCCAACAAACTTCCTACTTCCTGGTTCTTGGGTAAATAAGCTGGCAAGCCCTTCATCAGTTAATTGCTGTATCCCTTTTTCTAATTGCTTACTTTTCATTGGATCAAGATTAATTAGCTCACGGAAAATTTCTGGTGAAAAACTAGGGATTCCCTTGAAAATCATTTTTTCACCTTCTGTGAGAGTATCTCCAATTTTAAAATTACCTGTATCATATAAACCCACTACATCTCCTGCATAAGCAGCTTCCATTACCTCTTTAGAATCAGCTAAAAATGTATAAGGATTAGAGAATTTGACCTGCTTTTCTAACCTTGTGTGTTTATACCCTTTATTTCGCTCAAACTTCCCGCTGCACACACGCAAAAAAGCAATCCTATCTCTATGTCGAGGGTCTAAATTAGCATGTATCTTAAAAATAAACCCAGAAAATTTAGATTCAGTAGGCTCCACATCACGAACATCTGTAGATCGCGATAGTGGGTTAGGAGCAAAATCAACAAAAGTATCAAGCAATTCTTGAATACCGAAGTTGTTCAAAGCGGAACCAAAAAAAACGGGTGCCACATCTGCAGATAAATAACTATCACTATCCATTTCTCCGTAAACTCCATCAATTAACTCAACGTCTTCTCTTAATTTATCCGCATTCTTCTCTCCAACTAAGTCATTTAATCGTTCATCCTCCACACCATTTACCTGTACAACATCGTCGGCCTTTTTTGTTTTATTACTCTCAAAAAGATTAAGTGATTTACTCGGTACTAAATAAACACCCTTAAAATCTCTTCCCCCATTAATAGGCCAACTCATAGGATGTACTTGAATGTTTAATTCATTTTCTAATTCGTCTAACAGATCAAATGGATCTTTACCATCTCTGTCCATTTTGTTAATAAACACAATTACTGGAGTATTTCTCATCCTACAAACCTCCATTAACCGTCGTGTTTGATCCTCTACCCCTTTTACACAATCTATTACAAGAATTACACTATCTACAGCAGTCAATGTCCTGTAAGTATCCTCAGCAAAATCCTTGTGACCAGGAGTATCAAGGATATTTACCCATTTCCCTTTATACGGGAAAGTCATAACCGAGGTCGCCACAGAAATACCCCTTTGTTTTTCAATTTCCATAAAGTCTGAAGCAGCTGTTTTGGTGATTTTATTTGATTTCACCGCCCCTGCCGTTTGAATTTGGCCACCAAAAAGTAGAAATTTCTCTGTCAAAGTTGTTTTACCCGCATCGGGGTGAGAAATAATAGCAAAAGTCTTTCTTTGGGATATTTCCGATTCGTACATAAACTAGATTGCAAAGTTACAATGATTCAATAGCTATTCTATACTAAAGGTCATCAATTTTTTGTAGCTTGCCATCATGGAGAAAATCCTTCTTATGTCCATTGGTAGTCGTGGAGATATGGAGCCTTTCCTTGCTAAAGGCGAAGAACTTAAATCTATGGGGTACCAAATAGGATTTTGCCTGCCTAAACAATTTGAGAATTTAGCTAAAGAAGTAGAGGACACATTTTTTCCGATGGATCCTTCATTTGTGGAATTGCTAGAAAGTCCAGAGGTTAAAATGATAATGGGGCAAGTTGGTAGTGGTCTAGTTAGAATAAGAGCACTTTTTAAATTAATAAAATCCACAAAAAAGATACAACAACAATTAATTATTGATCAACATGAAGCAGTAAAAAGCTTTCAACCTACTAAAATTATATTCCATATCAAGTGTATTTATCCCGTAATTTGGGCAATAACTACAAAAAACCACGTGGAATTGCTCTCTCCTATGCCAGGTTTATTACATGCTTTAGACGACGAGCCTCATGTTGGTTTCGGAAGACCACGGGGGAAATGGTGGAACAGATTCACTTATTGGTTAGCCGATAGGGCATTAATCTCACAGTCCATTTTGGGATATGGTAAATCATTCTTGAATGAAAAGAACATCACGCTCGTTTACAAAAAGTTAAAGTCATTTCTACATAACGAATTACCTACTGAATATGCTGTTTCTCAAAGGATTTTCAAGCGACCAAATGACTGGCCATCACATGTAATAATCACAAATTTTCGAGAGAGAAATAAAACAAAAAACTATAAGCCAAGTGAAGCGTTAGAAAGTTTTCTATCAGCTCATCCCTACCCCTTATTCATCAGTTTTGGTAGTATGATTAACTCCAAACCCAAACAAATAGGTAAGGATATTTTGAAGGTATCTCAGCAGTTAGATTTTCCGATTATTATCAACTCTTCTTGGGGAGGAATTGAAATTGAAGGACCAGCACCTCCAAACGTCTGCATTGTAAATGATGTTCCATACGATTATTTATTTCCAAAAATTAAAGCAGGTATTCATCACGGAGGTTCAGGAACAACACACAGTTTATTAAGGTGCAATAAACCTCAAGCCATTATCCCTCATATTGGAGATCAGTTTTATTGGAACAGGGCCATTAAAAAGCATGGTTTAGGTATTAGTGGATTTCCTATTAAAAAATGGGACATCAATAGGTTTGAACAACTCGTGAAAGAGTTGTTAAATTTTAAAATTACAGATAATTAAAAAGGAATACATAGGGTCAATATGGGTTATTATCCCGACCTTTGCGCAATTTTTAATTGGAATATGAACTCATTGCGCAACATCGCTATTATTGCACACGTTGACCACGGAAAGACTACCTTGGTTGATAAAATGCTTCACCAAGCCAAACTATTTCGTGATAATCAAGAAGTTGGAGAGTTAATTCTCGATAACAATGATCTAGAAAAAGAACGTGGGATTACTATTTTGGCAAAAAATGTAAGTATCAATTGGAAGGGTACTAAAATTAATATCATTGACACTCCAGGTCACGCTGATTTTGGTGGCGAGGTTGAACGTGTATTAAATATGGCTGATGGTGTATTACTTTTGGTAGATGCTTTCGAGGGGCCAATGCCTCAAACACGTTTTGTATTGCAAAAAGCCTTAGGACTGGGTAAAACTCCAATTGTTGTTATCAACAAAGTAGATAAACCAAACTGTGATCCTGATAAAACACACGATGACATTTTTGACTTATTCTTCAATTTAGGAGCAAATGAAGAACAACTAGACTTCAAAACTATTTTTGGTTCTGGAAAAAACGGTTGGTTTGGTCCAGACTATAAAAATCCAACATCAGATTTGACCTACTTGATGAATACTATTTTAGAAGTAATTCCAGAACCCAAAGTTGAATCGGGAAGTAATCAATTACAAGTAACGAGCCTTGACTATTCGTCATTTACAGGTAGAATTGCTATTGGCCGTTTAACTAGAGGACACCTTAAAGAGAACATGCAAGTTTCCTTGGTAAAACGTAATGGAAAAGTTGAAAAACATCGAATTAAAGAACTATATACTTTTACTGGATTAGGTAAGGCTAAAGTATCTGAAGTACAAGCCGGTGACATTTGTGCAATTACAGGTCTTGAGAATTTTGAGATTGGAGATTGTGTTTGTGATATAGAAAACCCTGAAGCACTTCCGACCTTAAAAATTGACGAGCCAACAATGAGTATGTTATTCGCCATCAATAATTCTCCATTCTTTGGAAAGGAGGGTAAACATGTTACTTCTCAGAAGATTCGTGAGCGATTAATGCAGGAGATGGAAAAGAATTTGGCTTTAAGAGTAGAAGAAACAAATTCAGCCGATCAATTCTTGGTTTACGGTAGAGGAATAATGCATTTGGGGGTATTAGTTGAAACGATGCGTAGGGAAGGTTTTGAATTACAAGTAGGACAGCCTAGAGTTTTAGTAAAGGAAATTGATGGCAAAAAATGTGAACCAATTGAAGTTTTAACTGTAGATGTTCCTGAAACTTTTAGTGGAAAAGTGATTGAATATGTATCTCAGCGTAAAGGAGAAATGCTTAGTATGACTCCCAAAGGGGACATGGTTAGATTAGAATTTGAAGTACCTTCAAGAGGATTACTTGGCCTGCGTAATAACCTTTTAACCGCTACTCAGGGAGAAGCAATTATGGCTCATAGATTTAAAGAATATGAAGAATGGCGCGGTGATATGCCAAGTAGAATTAATGGGGTTTTGATTTCAAAGGAGAAAGGAACAGCTACTCCATATTCTATGGATAAACTAAAAGATCGGGGTAACTATTTCATTCATCCTAACGTAGAAATTTATACGGGTCAAATTGTAGGAGAACACATTAAACCTGGAGATTTAGTGTTAAACCTTTGCACTGCAAAACAAATGACCAATTTTCGAGCTGCTGGCAAGGACGACAATTCGGCTTTAGCACCACCAAGAGAATTTACGTTAGAAGAAGCTATGGAATACATTCAATCAGATGAATATGTGGAGGTAACTCCTGAGAACATTCGATTAAGAAAAATATTATTGGATGAGAACGAAAGAAAGAGAGCCGGCAATAAAGCGGCGTCTGCATAAAAACTAAAATCCATAAAAAAAGGGCCAAGCTTGGCCCTTTTTTTATTTATAATTAAACGGTTTATAGCTTAAAGGGTCCTGTACAGGGGTCAGCATCTAATCCTAGAGCCTGAGAAACACTATACGCTTTATTTCCTACAATAAAGAACAATTGTGTTACATCAACAGTTTCTTTAATTGGCTTACTGTTAATATCTGTACCTTCAACCATTAGTTGGTATTGACCTTCTATGTTCGTAGGTTCAGTGTGTACCCATGAAATGAATACTTTGGTAAGTTTAGAATCATCACAACATGCACAAAAAAGAATAACTTCCTGCTGTTCTTCTAAAAATTCTACAGCATTTTCAGCGTCTGCTTTTGCAAGCGTTGGAACCCCATCCGCCTTAAGTGCAGCAAAGCAAAAAAGAGTTAATAATAAAAATGTAAATTTTCTCATGGTATAATTTATTTTATTTTCAATAATAAGCAAACAGAAGCAATAGTTATTGAAAATATTTGTTTGAAGGTAAAAGAATTTATAATAATTCGAAATATTGTTTAATGATGTTCTGAAGAATGCCATTGTATCATTATGCTGTTGAATAGGTACGTAAAAAATGAGTATCTTCGCAGCAAAATCAATTCATCATGAAATTTGACATTGTAGTAATAGGTAGTGGTCCTGGCGGTTATGTTGCTGCGATCCGCGCCTCTCAATTAGGTAAAAAAGTTGCCATCATAGAAAAAGAAAGTCTAGGTGGAATTTGTTTAAACTGGGGATGCATCCCAACCAAGGCATTATTAAAGAGTGCTCAAGTTTTTGATTACATTAATCACGCTAATGATTTTGGCATCACCGTAAAGGAGGCTAAATCTGATTTTGACGGAATGATTAAACGAAGTCGTGGGGTGGCAGAAGGCATGAGTAAAGGAATTGCTTTCTTGATGAAAAAAAATAAAATTGAAGTTATTAATGGTTACGGAAAGTTAGCTGGAAAAGGTAAAATATCAGTGACTGACGAAGCTGGTAAGATTTCAACAGTAGAAGCAGAAAATATCATATTAGCAACTGGAGCTCGGAGCCGAGAGTTGCCAAATATCCCTATTGATGGAAAACATGTTGTTGGATACCGACAAGCAATGGTATTACCAAAGCAACCTAAAGAATTAGTGGTCATTGGTAGTGGTGCTATCGGTATGGAGTTTGCTTATTTCTATCATACGATTGGAACTAAGGTGACTATTGTAGAATTCATGGATCGTATCCTTCCAGTAGAAGATGAGGAAGTTTCAAAAGCAATGCTGATGAATTACAAGAAAAATGGAATTGAAATTTTAACTTCTTCAAGCGTTGAAAAGGTAGATGTAAAGAAAAATCGTTGTACTGTTACAATTAAGACTGCAAAAGGTGAAGAAACTCGTGACTGTGATATAGTGTTGAGTGCTGCAGGTGTACAAACCAATTTAGAAAATCTTGGTCTCGAAGAGATGGGAATTAAAACAGATAAGGGAAAAGTTATTGTTGATGAATTCTACAAAACTTCAGCGCCTGGCATATATGCGATTGGTGACATTGTTCCTGGCCCTGCATTAGCTCACGTAGCTTCGGCCGAGGGAATTATTTGTGTAGAAGCAATTTGTGGTCATCACCCGCAACCTCTAAACTATGGGAATATCCCTGGATGTACTTATACTCATCCGGAAGTTGCCTCTGTAGGGATGACTGAGAAGCAAGCAAAAGATAAAGGTATCGACATTAGAGTAGGTAAATTCCCATTTGCTGCTAGTGGAAAAGCAAGTGCATCAGGCCATAAAGATGGGTTTGTGAAAGTGATTTTCGATAAGAAATATGGAGAATGGCTTGGTTGTCATATGATGGGAGAAGGTGTTACCGATATGATTGCTGAGGCGGTAGTAGCAAGAAATTTAGAAACTACTGGTATGGAAGTATTAAAATCAGTACATCCGCACCCTACTATGAGTGAAGCAGTTATGGAAGCTGTAGCACAGGCATATGATGAGTGTATTCATCTTTAAACAAATAATTTAAAACATTAACAAAAACCCCATTTTACGGGGTTTTTGTGTTTAAAAATATGATTCAAACATTTACATTTAATCCACTTGGTGAAAATACTCACATAATTTGGTGTGATCAAACATTAAAAGCCGCAATTATTGATGCGGGAATGTACGACAGGAATGAATGTGAAGTAATAAAAAATTTCCTCAATAAAAATAAGTTGGAATTAACTCTATTATTAGGAACTCACGCTCACATTGATCATATTTTTGGCAATTGGTGGATTAGAAAAGAATATCCGGATGTCCCGTATTATCTCCACCGAGATGATATTCCGATGATAGAGAGAAGTGAAACAATGGCAGCGATTTGGAATTTAAACTATACCCCATCAATGCCACCAGATAATTTTTTAAACCATGGTGATCAGATTTCTTTAGGAAAAATGCGGATAGATGTTCGCTTTGTTCCGGGGCATGCTCCGGGTCATGTTATTTTTATTAATACTTCAGAAAATTGGGCAATCATAGGTGATACAGTTTTTCAAGGAAGTATTGGAAGAACTGATCTTCCCGGTGGAAATCACGAATTATTATTAAATAAAATACAAAGTGAGATTTTTACACTACCTGAAAACATGGTTTTACTTCCCGGTCATGGTCCAAAAACCACGGTAACACACGAAAAAAGCCACAACCCTTTTTTTAATTCTTAAATTAAAATGCTCGGAGAAAAACTACTAATTATAGCTCAACAATTTGCCAAGAACGGCATATTAAATTGGGTAGTTTCTCCTGGATCAAGAAATGCACCTATAGTTGCAGCATTAATTAAAGAAGGTAGTTTTAAACTGTATTCTTCCCCCGACGAGAGATCGGCTGCGTTTACCGCAATGGGTATGGCCATTTCTACTCAACAGCCAGCAGCATTTTTATGTACTAGCGGCTCGGCATTATCCAATGCATTTCCAGCAGTTTTAGAATCTTACTATTCGCGAATCCCACTGGTAATTGTCTCGGCCGACAGGCCCGGAGAACTTATTGATCAATGGGAGGGCCAAACTATTCGCCAAGTTAACTTCTTTGGTGATTATGCAAGATCTTTTGTTCACATAAATGCACGAATGGATGATAAAGATATAGTGACAGATAAGATTAGTAAAAGCATTAATAAATCTTACAATCCAATTGGAGGGCCAGTCCACATTAATATTGCATTATCTGAACCAATTTATGAAGGATTAAAATCAAACTCTTTTCAGTCAATTAAAAATAGAACTGAATCTACCCAACCTAAAAATGATAATTTATCAAAATCATTTAAATTCCCTTTTGAAATACACTCCAGTACTAAAGTTGCACTAATTATTGGGCAAGGTTTAAGAAATACAGGTATCCTGAAACATTTAGCCGCACTTTCAAGCTCAATTCCGGTATTTACCGATGTAATAAGCGGTTACGCTGAGATTGGGTTATCTAATTGGGATTGGGCTTTATTGAAACGCAACATTCCTGAAAACCTAAAGCCTGATTTAATAATAACCATGGGGATGGGCATTATTTCAAAACCTTTAAAACTGAAACTTCGAAAATGGAAGCCCAAACACATTCACATTTCAAAAGTAGCAGAAACAGCAAATCCATTTCAAACTAACCCTTTACAATTAATTTGCGATGAAGTTAAATATCTTCAGGAATTAAATGATAAATTAAGCACTGAACTTTCTAAAGATTATCTCGATAAATGGAAATCTTTTATAGATACTCAAGTATTAAGTCCAAAAGACTTACCAATACCCTATAATTTAGAATTGAAACTAGTCCAGCAACTCATCCAATCATCAAACGAAAAGCACCATTTACATTTTGGTAATTCAATGAGTGTAAGATACGCAAGTTGGAGTAAAAAGAGTGACACCCGAATATTCTCAAATAGAGGGGTCAGTGGAATTGATGGTTGCGTAAGCTCAGCATTAGGTGATGCGTTGTCTAATCCAAAGAAAATGATTCTCGCCATTGTGGGTGATATAACTACATTATATGATTCTAACGCATTTTGGGGTAAATGGCCTCATAATTTCCATTTAGTAATTTTAAATAACAAAGGTGGTGCAATTTTTGATTGGATCGAAGGTCCTAATAACTTAAAAGAGTTAAGATCCTTTATTCATACTCCACATGATAAGCCATTAAAACATCTAGCCGAACTTCATACTAAGTCGTTCAAAACTTTTAATTTAAAAGTAGATCAAGTTACATTGGATGAGATTATTCAAAGCCAAGTTACTGAAATAGTAACTCAATAACGCCCTCTATCAATATCTCTTTTTATATCTTTTTCTTTCAAATCCTCCCTTTTATCAAAAGTTTTCTTTCCCTGACCCAGTCCAATTTCAATTTTGAAAATCCCTCTTTCATTTTCAAAAAGCCGAACTGGGAAAACTGTATATCCTTTTGATTTTATGCGGGAATCAATTCTTTGAATTTCCCTCTTATTAAGTAATAGTTTCCTATTTCTCATAGGTTCATGTGCATTGTAGCTACTTTGTTTCCATTCAGAAATATGCACGTTCATTAACCATAATTCACCGTCTTGCATTCGGCAATAACCATCACCCATGTTCATCGCATGATTACGTATAGACTTTACTTCTGGACCTAAAAGCTGAACACCTGCTTCAAATTTTTCCTCAATATGGAAATTGAAATTGGCCTTTCTGTTTACAATTTCAACTTTTTGAACTGATGTTTTCTTGCTCACCTCGCAAAGATAGTTACTTTATTAACTCGCTTATTCACTAGAATAATTTCTGGGTGTTATTTCCTGAATCTTTTCTTTTGTTAAAATCAACTGACCTTGTTCTCCCTCTGCTATTAACCTATCTCCTACCCAAGCCTTCCAATCACAGTCTATTCGTTTCCCTTCCAGTAGTTTTATAATTGCCTCTATTCGAACCGTTTCTCCTAGTAATGCAGGCGATATGTGTTTAATATTTAAAAATGTTCCAATCCCCTCCTCATGCTTTTCTTTCATTTGTAATATAAATTGACGACAAGTCCATTCAGCATCACGTCCTAATGAGAACGTAGAATAAAAAGGATGGACCACTTTACCATCAAATTGAG
Source organism: Bacteroidota bacterium (assembly GCA_030830065.1). Lineage (GTDB taxonomy): Bacteria > Bacteroidota > Bacteroidia > NS11-12g > UBA955 > VMCP01. The sequence continues at coordinate 35,448 of JAURNR010000033.1, forward strand.
CCAAATCTTCTTTCGTTACAGAAAAGGTTAATTCAAATTTATCTCCTAAATGATAGACCTCTTTCACACAACCAAAATAGCAGTATTTAATTAGCCGTCAAAATTAAAATAGCGCTTAGACAGTAATAATGATTACGAGAAGAATTTAGATGTTATCTAATATTTCTTTTGGTTGAATCTCTAAATGTGAAATATCGAGAGTTGCCTCCCCATTTTTCACAATTATTATTTGAGGTGATTCATGACATACTGATAATTTTTCAGCTATATAATTTGAAACATCTCGATATTGAATCAAATCTAAAAAGTAGAAATCAGTAGTCTTTGATTCGTCTTCGTTTATTTTAACTATTCTATTCCACGCCATACTGCTAATACTGCAGCGCGTTGAATGTTTAAAAAAGACAATTGGATGTTGATGAGAAGCCTCAACGGCTAGATCAACCTCTGCGATACTAGTAAGAGTTTTCCAACCCTTCATATATTATTTGTTTACAGTGGTAGTCTTCTCCCCAAAATCAGGGCAGCGAACTTTCTTCTGACTTCCACATGCACCAAATAATAATGTGGTGATACCGATGATTGCGATTAATTTTGTGATCTTCATGGATTCCGAAATTATTTACAAAGTAAACGTATTAGATAGCAATTCAATTGCCCTCGGTGAAATAATTTCAAACAAAAAGGTTAAAGAACCCAATTCCATCGGTGAATATCAAAAAAACTACGGTGAATTTGCGCCTTTTGCACGTGAACAGTTTAAACTTCGCGGTAAATCATGGAAGAAATTACCCGTTCATTCAAAGAACGGATGTTTGTTTTTACAGCGTGCTTTTGAGCAATGTACGTCCGAGGTTGTTGCACAATGGAAGGCCAAAGAATTCTCTTCAAAAAAAATGTTAAACCTCACAGGAGGATTAGGAATAGACGATTGGGCATGGGCTAAAACAGGATGTGATGTTATGAGTATTGAAATCGATCCAATACTGAATCATATTTCTCGATTAAACTTCCAAAAACTAGGGGTTAAAGTTGATCGAATCGATTGTGATACGCACTCGCTAATATCCCAAATTAACACCACCAATTTTGATCTAATTTATATAGATCCAGATCGTAGAATTGAGAATAATTTTGCTGGTTACAATCCTAAAAACTTCAGTCCTAATATTTCAGAAATACTGGAAATTTTAAAAGATAAATCCAATCGAATATTAATCAAACTCAGCCCATACACAGATATAGAATGGCTTAAAAACGAATTCCCAGATTGCACAAAAATATGTGTAGTTCAGTATGGAGATGATGTAAAAGAAATTTTAATATTGTTTGAAAATAACAAAAGTTATTCTCAATCTCTAGATGGATATTTTATTGAAGATAACCACAAATTCAGTAAATGGAATGCAGACAAAGTAAAATCTTACCAATTTGAAAATATCGGTATGTCACAAATTTGGGTACCAAATGGTATGGCGAACTGCTTAAAGATAAATGAACTGTTTAAAGAGTTTTCAAATTTTAAGACAGTATCAAACTACACTGGACTATTTATTACAGAAAATAATATTCCTGAGTCTTTGGGCAAGACATATAAGATTTTCAAGGAATTTAAAGAATCAAGTTTAAAACAACTTAAAATGCTTCTTAAGAAACATAACATTTCAAGTGGAGGTTTAAGGGCAAGAAAAGTAAAAGGGTTAAGTAGTTCAGAAATTCAGAAAAAACTTAATATTTCTGAAGGTAATAAATATCAACTGTTTTTAGTTTGTACAGAAACTGGAAAATTTAATCTTTGGGTCACAGAAAAATAAAACTACTTGGAGTTTGTTCTGTTAACATAATCCTCTAAAGCAGCAACCATACTTGGAATACCAGGAGCTGGTGCAGGGATGTCAAGAATCAATTTGTGTTCAGCAATTGCACGTTGAGTACTGCTTCCAAAGCCTGCTATTCGTGTGTCATTTTGCTTGAATGTAGGGAAATTATCATACAGAGATTTAATATCTGCCGGAGAAAAGAATACAATAATATCATAAAATACATCTTCCAAATCGCTCAAGTCTGAACTTACAGTTCTGTAAATGATACATTCGGTGAAATCGTAGCCATTATTATTAAAAAAATCCGGAATACTCGGCTTACGTATGTCACTGCACGGAAATAAGAACTTTTCTTTTTTATGGTTCTTAAACAAAGTTAAAAACTCCTTTTCTGTTCCCTTTGCAGTAAACATTTTTCTCTTTCGTGGAACAATGTACTTCTGAACATAATTTGCAACACTCTCGTTAATAGAAAAATACTTTGTTTCTGGTGGCATTTCAACCTTGAACTCTTGCACCATTTGGAAGAAGTAATCCACAGCATTTCTCGAGTTGAAAATAACGGCAGAATAATCAAGGAAGGTTATCTTTTGTTTTCTTATCTCCTTGGCAGTTAGAGGTTCGATATGAATAAAACCTCTAAAATCAATGTTTAACTTAAAGCGATTTTCAAAGTCTTCATAAACATTTCTGCCTGGCTCAGGCGGTGGCTGAGTAATCAGAATACTTTTAACTTTTTTCTCTCTGTCTTGGTTTGAACTCATTGGGGTGGGTTATAAGGTGCCGTATATGTATTTAACTAATAAAGCGTATGGAAGTATTTCCAAAGTGCAAAAATACAAAATAGAGGTGAAATTCAGAACCCTGTCCTGAAATATACCCCTTATTTGAACCCAAATACGTAACAAAATCCATCCCAAGAGTAGATATTTCAAATTTTTCGTAATGAAAACAGCCCAGGTATTATCGCTGTTATAGTACAACAGCAAAAACAATGGAATAAAAGTCAATCCTAATAATAGATTTACATTGATTTGCCTTTGAACTTGTCTGGTCATTAATTCACTTAAGCCCATGGATGAAGTGAAAACCCACTGAATCAAGTAAAGAACTATTGTTCCAAAAGAAGTAATTATTAGAGCAAGTAGGAATATATAAATATTATTAATTTTGGTTAAATCTTGAGTTAATAAGAATAAAATAATTCCCTGCACAAATACGAGAGTCCCAAAAACATTTGCATGAATACTTCCTGCAGCAGATGTTGTTTTTTGTTCACTAATCAAATCTTCGAAGTGATAATTTCGAATAAAACTGCCAACCCGTAATTGAAATTGTTTTGGAAATACACTTTTGTAATAGACAAAATATATTATGATGATTAGCGTAGTCCATAAATACCATGATTTATTACGGGTTATTCGGACATATTCTTCGTGGCTGTAGGGATTATATGGATCAGGATCAAAAGCTATTTTTTGTGAAGGAATTTGAAGATCAAAGCCATTGGTGAACCTGCCACCCCTGTTTTTTGAAAGTGAATCGGCAAACCTCCAGTCCCTAACAAAACTTAAATTTAACCAATATGTATCTTTCTGAGAGTTTATCGTCGGTGAATCAATGATAATCGTTTCAACATTGTTATTGTCTAGTAATTGAGTGTTAGTTGATGGAAAAGGTTGAATTACGGAGTCAATCAAATTTAAAGTAGAATCGTTTGTTTGAGCAACGCTTAATTTGGCCGTAATTAACATTATCAATAATGAAACCCATTTAAACATCAAGGCAAAAGTAATATTTAATTGGAAAGGTTTACAGGAGTATTAATTTCGTATTATGCTAAAAACAGGTCTTTACTTTCATATACCCTTTTGCAAACAGGCCTGTTCATATTGTAATTTTCATTTTAGTACACAACTGAAGAACATGGATGACCTTGTGAGTGCCTTATGTATTGAAACTGAGCAAAGGTCAACAGATAACCTTATTGGAAGCATATATTTTGGAGGAGGTACACCATCATTATTGAAAGAAAAACATTGGTTAGAAATTCAAAATAGCATTAATAAATATTTCCCAAATCAAGCATTAGATGAATTCACAATTGAAGTAAATCCAGAAGATATTACTGTTACAAACTTAAAAACATGGAATACAATTGGTGTCACTAGATTAAGTTTAGGAATTCAATCCTTAAATGATGCCGAATTAGTTTGGATGAACAGAGTTCATAATTCAGAACAAGCGAGTAATTCTATAAAAATGGCCCAAGAGAATGGTTTCAAAAATATTTCTATTGATTTAATTTATGGTGGACCTTTAAAAACTGATGATGCATGGGAAAATGAATTAACTTGGGCATTTAAACAAAATATTCAACACATTTCTGCCTATGCACTCACTATTGAGCCTAAAACTAGGCTGGAATATGAAATTAGTAAAGGTAAAAGCCCTGAACTACAAGATGAGCGAATGGTAAGTCAGTTTAATATTTTACAAACTGAAATGCTTAAAAATGGCTGGGATTCATACGAAATCAGTAATTACAGTTTACCGGGATTTAATGCAATTCACAATGCTCGTTATTGGGATAGAATGCCTTATATTGGTATTGGACCAGGAGCCCATTCATTTAATGGAAGGGAGATTAGACGTTGGAATGTTGCCAATAATGCACGTTACATAGAATGTTTAAATATTGGTCGCAAATTTTGGGAAGATGAAGAACTCAATGCCAATAACATATTAAACGAATATATTATGACTGCAATTCGGACATCTAAAGGAATAGATCTTCATAAAATAAATTCGTTTGATTCAAGATGGAGTGTTGCCAATCAAAAAATTATAGAATCGTTTATAACTAAAGAATTACTTCTAAAAAGAGAGGAAAGTTTAATTCTAACTAATGAAGGGAAATTAGTTTCAGACTATATTACTTCTGAGTTAATGATTGTAGGTTAATTGTCATAAAAGAATGAAATCAAATATTTCATTGCGCAAAGTATTGGTTCGAATTGTCTAACTTTACAACTGTAAATTCTTTAACAATGAAATCACTAAATAAACTAGTTCTGGTCATTATAACCTTTGGCCTAACTCTCACCTCTGTTTCCCTTAAAGCACAGCAGCAATATGGTTTTAGCACCAAAACTAGCTGTTTAAAGTTATATGCATATCCGAACAAAGTTGATTCTGCCTGTGAAACTGTGCAATGGACTGTAGGAAATACTGTAGTAAGTAAAAGTGATGTATTAAGTTATACTTTTAGTTCATCAGGAACTTACACAGTTTGTATGAAAATAACTAATTCATGTAAACGTTGGGATACTACAATTTGTGATAAAATTACAGTTAAGGCTTGCCCATGTGACACTACAAAAGTTACTATGAAAGTGGTAGAAGACAGTATATCTTGTGGTAAATATTATTTCTATACTACCCCGTATACTAATAACACTACCAAATATTCTCATGAATGGTCTTTTGGTGATGGAGATAGTGCATATACAAACGACCCGGTAAAATCCTATTCAAAAGATAACAATTACCAGGTTTGCGTTAAAACTAGTTGGTATGAGCAAAATACTTTATGTACTAAATCAGTTTGTGAAACAGTAAAAGTTTCATGTAACTCAACTAAATCTTGTGATTGGTCTAAAGTAAAATTATCATATACGAACAATTGTAAAACGTACAAATTTGAAATCGCTGGTACTGCTGACTCTTGTTTCCAAACTCAAACTCTTATAGTCTCAAAAAACAATACACGTGATATTGATTCTTTTGAGAAACGAAATTTCTCAAAGACATTTAAAGACACGGGTTTGTATTATGTTTACGTTAAGATTTATAATTACTGTGGCAATTGTGATACTACCCTTTACACAGCATTAAATATAACTTGTACTAATGATTCCACATCTAAAAATTGTAACTGGAGTAATGTTGGAATTGGACATGGGATTTCAAAAGATAGTTGTGGATTGGTTGCTTTTGAAGCTAATGCGATTAAAGATACTTGCGTACATATTGACTTCTTATGGGGCAATACAGTAACAAAGGATAAAAGATTTTTAACCAAAAAGGTTGAGAAGAATGGTACCTATTACTACGGGTTTAGATACAGAAATAAGTGTAATAATTGTGATACCGTTATTTGGAAATCATTTGTAATCGATTGTTTTGATCCGCCTAAATGCGAGTGGCCTACCAATATGGGTTACAAAGTTACTTTGCCTGAATGTCCGTGGTTAAGTATCAAAATGAATGAATTTGATGACTCATGCTATAAAATTTCTGTAACTGTTAATGGCATAACTGCTACCCAAAGTAGGGTTAATTATAGAATTTATGAATATAAAATGCCTGAAAATGGCACCTATAAGATATGCGTGAAATTTGTTAATCAGTGTACAGGTTGCGACACCACCATTTGCACTTCTTACACAACAGATTGCATATCCAATAAAACCTGTGATTGGAGTAAACTAGAATTAAGTTGGAGCAATAGAAGAGCATGTAATACTTATGTATTTGAGGGTACTTATTATGCCGATAGTTGTATAACTCAGAAGTTAAAAATTGTAAGTGGTAATACTATTATTTACCAGGAGACTGGAAGAGTGCATGATTATACATTTAAGAAAAGTGGTTACTATAACGTGTGTTTATGGGGATACAACAGTTGTTTACAGTGTGATACATGGATTTGTAAAACTTTATTTGTAGACTGCGATAGTACAGGTAATGCTTGTAATTGGAGTGGCAATAATTTTTATATTGGTCAAAAAGATAGCAACTGTTACAGGATTTTTGAGGCTCCTACAGAAAAAAGCTCTTGTATAAAGTATGAATGGTATAGTTTGGCTGATAGTAGTCTAATTCTGATCGGTTCAGGCAGAGTATTAAAACATCAATTTAAACAGAAAGGTTTATATGCGTTCTATTTAAAAATGACTGATACTTGTAACAGGTGCGACACGGTTTTAACACAGAAATTTGAAGTGAATTGCAATAGAAGTGGTATTGAAAAAATGGAACAGAAATGGCTAATTTATCCAAACCCTGCCAAAGAATTTATTTATATTAACAATCAACAAATAGTAAATGCACGGATTCTAGGAATTGATGGAAAGGTGTACTACAATGGCAAGATTTCTAAAAATGGAATAATTTCAACTAAACATCTAATTAGTGGTGTATATATTATTGAATTGAGTAATCATGGAATGATTGAACAACATTCAATTATATTAGAATAAGGAATTGAAAGGTACAAAGTAATATAGTGACAGTTATCATTGAAGTTTAATAATAAATGTGACTAATTTTGTAGTATAACATAAAATTATGAATAGACAAACGAATAACAACATTTTAGTACCAACAGATTTTTCGGAAGTTGCAGATTGTGCGGTAAAACACGCTATAAACGTTGCCAAAGCTTACAATAATGAAATAACACTTATTTACATCATTGAAGAAGGTTTTTTTGGTAATTTATTTTCAAAATCGCAATCTGCGATTATGAAGGATGCCATTAAAACCAAGTTAGAAGTACTAGCAGATGATATTAGAAATGAATCAAAAGTTACGATTAATACAAGGATAGAAACAGGAAAAGTTTACAAGACTATTGCAGAAATTGCAAATGAGGAAAAATATGATTCTATCATTATGGGTAGCCATGGAGCTAGTGGTTTAGAACAGGTAGTAGGATCGAATGCGTCGAGAACGATACAATATGCAGAAGTCCCTGTCGTGGTTGTAAAAAATATCAGCATTGGAGAACAAGGCTATAAGAAGATTGTAATGCCTTTTGATTTAACTATAGAATCCAAACAAAAATTAAACTGGGGTATTAGTGTCGCAAAAAAATTCGATTCTGAAATTCATATTGTTTTTTCTCAGGAAGAAGATGAATATTTAAAGAGAAAATTGAATAATAATATTGCGCGAATTAAAGTAGCATTAGAGGATAACGATGTGAAGTTTGTAATGTATGAGTTCAAAGATGGCATACTAGATAATTTTGCAAATGAGGTTCACAATTATGCAAAAATTATTGACGCAGATTTAATAGTTGCCATGACTCACATGGAGAAAGGAATCAGCGAATTTATTATTGGTACAATGACTCAACAATTAGTAAATAAAGCAGAGAAAGTTGCTGTAATGTGTATACACCCAACAGAACCAAATTTTAACTACGATTACTAAAAATAATGCTACTCAACAACAAAACGGCTTCTAAGAGGAAGCCGTTTTTGTTTTCATTAGTTTTGTTGTAATTCCATATTATTCCCAACTAATTTCAAATGCCACTTCGTTTCTGCGGTTAATTACGTCCCAAGGAGCATTGTAACCCATGTATAGCAATGGACCGATTATTTGAACTTTGTTAGCAACTAATATTGATCTCAATTCAGATGCGTATTTTTGAATTTTACTATCGGAAGAATAACCTCCATATTTCAACGCTGCCAATATTTTTACTGATTCAGTTTTTATAGTAACATTGGACGTATTAGGAGCGGGTAAATCTTTCAATTCATATTCACTCGGCATCACAAAAGACAACGTAGATGAATCTCCCATGTTCATTATAACAGGGGCAGTCATTGCAATTTTTTTATTACTTGAATTACCACCGAATATGTAATTGGCTACTGTTCTAAAACCGTTACTCCCATCTTCTTCATATTGGGCACTACTGAGTTTTGTTGTTGCAGTAATCATTTTTGGATATTTCCTTATTTCTACCTTGCCTATTGTTGACAGTAGTTTATATTTAGGTGTTTCAATATCGGAAAAACGCAATGACATAAACACAATAAATACTAATACGATAAACAAGGACGAGGTAATGATCCACATTTTTTTTCCCATAGCTTTAAAAATCTAAAATTATACCGATTGTCGGTAATACAGTTCCAGTCTCATTTGGAATATAATCTGAAAGATAAGTGTTCGCATTATTAGGATCTACAACAGGTTGTCCATTCACATCCTGTGCTGTAATTAAAGTTTCTGGACCGAAATATTTAGTGTTGAAGAAGTTTTGAATATCTAAATATAAGTTCAAAGACCATTTCTTTTTATACCAAACTTTATCTACTCGAATATCGAATTGATTAAAGTTGCTTAAACGTTGGGAATTCAACAGATTATAATTTGGAAGTGCAATTCCACGAACGTCCCAGTTGGTAATTAATAAACTGCGCTCTACATCATCCGGTGTATATGGGCGCCCAGTTACCAATCTCCATTTAGCTCCTATTTCCCAATTCTTAGGCAATTTCTTACCTGCTGTTAAACTTACCGTGTGTCGGCTATCCCAAGAGCTTGCAACATATTCGCCAGATTTGTCTTTAAATTGAGACCAAGCCAAAGTATAACTCACAATACCGTACAATCCCGACTTTGATCTTCTTTGAATTAAAAACTCGGCTCCGTAAGCTCTACCCTCTCCAAAAGATTCTATTGGCTCATTACCAACCACATTAAAGTCCGCTCCTAAATTAGCTAGGTTAATGCTATCACGCAGTGCAAACGGGTAATTTGAATATTGCTTGTAAAATCCTTCAAGAGTGATTTTTGTTTCTTTTCCTTGGTTATATTGCATTCCAACAGCAACCATTTGATTTCTGATATATTTTACTCTATCCTGATTACTTAATGTCCCGTTTTCGAGGTATCCTAAAATGGAATAATTAGGTAATTGGTGGAATTGGCCAAGATTAGCGTTTAAGAATAAATTCCTTGTTAGCGGATGACTCAATGATATGGATACAGTTGGTTGTGTAAATGGATTGACAGTATTTTCTCCGTAACTCGAACCATCAACACGAAGAGAAGCCGATAATAGCGTCCCTCCGTTAAAACTTCCTGAAAACCTACCAAAAGCATTGTATTTGAATAATTCAAGATTACTTGTAAATTGAATATCTTGTAATCCAATGGGAGTAACTACTTTAAATGCATTATCGACGCCGTATTGCGCAAATTCTGTTCCTGCACCTATTAACCACTTGTACCTACCTAACCTCCCAGAATGTTCTACTCTTAATTTGTTTTCCTCTTCAGTACTTATGTAATTTAAAATTCTTTTTGAAGGGTCAGACTCATCATTATCTTCATATTTATTGGTTTCATTATATAGCATATTTCGACTTAGGAAAACCTCTGTTTTTGTTTTCTTACCAAGGTGGGAATAAACTGTACCAAATGCGTAGTTCCACTGATTGTAATCGGGAAGATAGCCTAAAATGTATTGATTGTTTTTAAGCTGTATGCTATCAGTGATATTATCATTAACTCCGGTATTTAATCGAAAGAAGTCAAATGCACCAACTGTAATGATTTTAAGTTTATTTCTTTCGTCCAGATCAACATTAATCTTCCCTTGATAATCAATAAAATTCGGTAAAAAAGGCAATCCTAAAACGGTAAAAAGGCCCTGTAAATAACTTTGTCTTGCAGAAAAGATATAACTCGCTTTTTTACCCAACGGGCCATCAGCAGTAATACCTAAATCACTACTTCCAACCGTGAAACGATATTTATTTTTCTTTTTATTGCCTTCAATTTGTTGAAAATCAACCACGGCAGAAAGTCCGTTTGAATAATTTACGGGGAATGCCCCTGTGTAGAAATTGACATTCTTGATGAAGTTTACATTTAATAGACCTACTGGCCCACCAGTGCTACCTTGAGTTTGGAAATGATTAATTACAGGTATTTCAATTCCATCTAAATAGAACTTATTCTCTTGCGGAGAACCTCCACGAATTACAATGTCATTTCTAAAGCCAGGTATGCTTATTACCCCTGGAAGCGATTGAACAATTTTTGAAATATCACGATTTCCTCCTGGATTTCGTTCTATTTCTCTGATAGATAATTCTTGGGATGAGAGGGGGCTACCTGCGTCTCGTTTTTGAAGTTTAGATTTTCGTATTTCTACTACACCAATTTCATCTGCTTTTGATTCCAATTCAATCCTTATTTGATTTTGTTTATCAAAAGTATAGAGCTGTTCATAACTACTATTGCCGAAATAACCTTCAGCTACAATTGATACTGAATAGAATCCAGGTTCGGTTAATGAAATAATAAACTTTCCAGAGTCATTAGTTATTGCCTTTAACTCAGTTGCATCTACGGTAATTTCAGCATTTTCAACACCCTTTTGTGTAGCAGCGTCTACCACGATTCCGCGTATTGCAATTTCTTGAGACCACCCCAAGTTGGTTAGAGACAATAACACCCAAAAAAACAAAGCCTTTCTATTCATTATTTTGTTTAACAATTAAACCTGTAAAGAGTTTCAAGACTCAACAAAATCCGATAAATGTACCGGGGATATCGCTAACTCTACTTTCTACCAAGACTAAAATGTAGTAACTTCGCAAATCTTTAAGTTATGTTCGGAAATGTAATCGGCGGTATCGCTAAATTATTTGGAGGAAATGCACAGGATAAAGCCATGAAAGAGGTGATGCCTGTGGTAGAATCTATAAATGAAATATATGCTTCGCTAAATACCTTGAGCAATGATGAATTGCGAAATAAAACAAATGAGTTCAAATCAAAAATCGGAGATTACCTAAAAGAAATCGATGAAGAGATTGTTCAAATTCAAAAGCAAGTAGATGAATTATCGAATGATAAAGTCGATGAAAAAGAAATACTATTTGAAAACCTTTCAATGGTTGAAAAAGAGAGGGACTCAAAACTTGAAGAAATATTAAAAGAACTTCTTCCGGAGGCTTTTGCGGTGATTAAAGAAACGGCAAGAAGATTTACAGAAAACGATTCCATTGAAGCGAAAGCCACTGAGCTTGATAAAGAATTGGCTGTATCAAAAAATCATATCATAATCGATGGTGATAAGGTTGTTTACAAAAACGAATGGGAAGCAGCTGGTGGTATGATCAAATGGAATATGATCCATTATGATGTGCAGCTAATTGGTGGTTACTCCCTACATTCTGGAAATATTGCAGAGATGTCTACCGGTGAAGGTAAAACATTAGTTTCTACTTTACCAGCATATTTGAACGCTTTGGGTGGACGCGGTGTACATATGGTCACTGTGAATGATTACCTTGCCCGACGCGACTCTGAATGGAATGCCCCAATTTTCAATTTTTTAGGATTATCTGTAGATTGTTTAGAATATCATAGACCAAATAGCACTGATAGGCGTAAAGCCTACAAAGCCGATATCACTTATGGTACGAACAACGAATTTGGTTTTGATTACTTACGAGATAATATGGTTCATGAGCCAACTGAACTGGTTCAACATAAACACCATTATGCGATTATTGACGAGGTAGACTCTGTATTAATTGATGATGCGAGAACACCCTTAATCATTAGCGGACCTACACCAAAAGGAGATGTTCAACAGTTTGAAGCTTTAAAGCCTAGAATTCAGCATCTATATGACGAGCAAAAGAAATTATCCACTCAATTATTGACTCAAGCTAAAAAGTTAATTGCAGAAGGTAATGATGGCGCAAAAGAAGGAGAAGGGGGACTAGCATTATTTAGAGCTTACCGTGCATTGCCAAAAAATAAAGCGTTGATCAAGTATTTGGGTGAGCCAGGAATGAGGACTTTACTCACCAAGGTTGAAAACGTGTATCTTCAAGATCAACAAAAGGAAATGCCAAAGGCAGATTTACCTTTATTCTTTACCATTGAAGAAAAAACAAACTCAGTAGATTTAACTGAAAAAGGATTAGAACTTATCACTAAAGTTGAGGAAGATGAAAATTTCTTTATACTACCAGATGTAGGACAAGAATTAGCGGAAATTGAGAAAGCAGATATGCTTGATGATGAAAAGACTCGACGCAAAGATCAGCTGATGCAAGAATTCGCAGAAAAAAGTGAAAGAATACATTCTGTTCAGCAACTCCTGAAAGCATACACCATGTTTGAGCGTGATATTGAATATATCCTTCAAGATGGCAAGGTCAAAATCGTTGATGAGCAAACTGGTCGTGTTATGGAGGGTCGAAGATATAGCGACGGACTTCACCAAGCAATTGAAGCCAAAGAAAATGTTCGTGTAGAAGCTGCAACACAAACATATGCAACAATTACACTTCAAAACTATTTTAGAATGTACCACAAACTAAGTGGTATGACTGGTACAGCAGAGACCGAAGCACAAGAACTTTGGGATATTTACAAATTAGGAGTAAAGGTAATTCCAACAAACAGACCTATCATCAGAAAAGACCAAGAAGACTTGGTTTATAAAACTAAGCGAGAAAAATATAACGCGGTTATAGATGAGATTGTAAAACTAACAGGGGAAAACAGACCTGTGCTCGTGGGAACTACATCTGTTGAGGTGAGCGAATTACTCTCCAAAATGTTGCGTTTAAGAAATATTAAGCATAATGTTCTGAATGCCAAACAGCATCAGAAAGAAGCAGAAATTGTTGCTAATGCAGGTTTACCTGGTGCTGTTACAATTGCAACAAACATGGCTGGTCGAGGTACTGACATCAAAATTTCCGAAGAGGTAAAAGCTTCAGGAGGTTTAGCGATTATTGGTACAGAAAGACACGAAAGTAGACGTGTTGATCGTCAGTTAAGAGGGCGTGCGGGTCGTCAAGGAGATCCAGGTTCTTCAAGGTTTTATGTGAGCTTAGAAGATGATTTGATGCGTATATTCGGATCAGAAAAGGTTGCAGGTTTTATGGATAAGTTTGGATACAAAGAAGGCGATGTTATTGAGCATTCTTGGATGAGCAAAACCATCGAACGTAACCAAAAAAGAATGGAGCAAAATAACTTCGGTGTAAGAAAACGTCTATTGGAATATGATGACGTAATGAACCAACAAAGAACAAGTATTTACCGAATTCGTAAAAACGCTTTATTCGGTGATAAATTGAGTATCGACTTAAGGAATATGCTCATGGGATGGTGCGAAGAAATAGTAAACCAAACTAAAGGACTCGGTAGCAGCTTTGTTGATTTTGAGATGGAAGTTATTCGTACATTAGCAATTGCTCCACCTTTTGACGATGATATTTACACCACTAAAAATGAAGATGATTTAGCTCTTGCTTTATACCAAGAAGCTGCAAAAAAGTATTCGGAAAAAACACAAGGAATTGCTGATCAGGCATTTCCAGTATTTAATAAAATCCGTTCGGAACAAGGAGACAAAATTGAAAATGTTGTGGTTCCATTAACGGATGGTTCCTCTCAATTCCAAATTACTGTGCCCATGCAAAGAGCATTGGACTCTAAATGTGAATCAATGATTCGCGATTTTGAAAAGTCTGTAACTCTTCAAACTATCGATGATGAATGGAAAGAACATCTTCGTGAGTTAGACGATTTAAAAGATAGTACTAGAAATGCACAATATGAACAAAAAGATCCTTTATTAATTTACAAGATTGAGAGTTTCGAACTGTATGGTCAAATGCTTCAGCGTATGAATCAGAAGATTTTAGGGCTGCTGTTCAGAACGAGAATAAACGATGGGGACTCTGTTCAAGAGGCACGACAAACTTCAAGAAGAGTTAACCCCAAGGTAGTAGCATCTAAGGACGAAATCGGAAGTTCCGCCGCTAGCAACAATCGTGAAGCCATGGAACAATCTGCACCAAAACAAGCGCAAGCACCAATCATCAATGATATGAAGGTTGGTCGAAATGACCCATGTCCATGCGGTAGTGGTAAGAAGTTCAAGCAATGCCATGGCCGTGCATAATAGCGAATCAAAGGGTAATGATGCGATGAAAAATACTAATTCCAATTTTTATTGGGAGGATGGATTCTGCGTATTTACTGAACAATTTTTACTAAAAAGAGGACATTGTTGTGGAAATGGTTGCAGGCATTGTCCATATGAGCCTAAACACAACTATGGGAACAAAGAGGTTGACCCCAAAGTTCTTCAGAAGTTGTAAACAATTTGAACAGATTTTAAATGACCGAAGTAACTTTGTAGGGTGAATCGTAAAATTCAATCGGCTCTCATTTCGGTATTCTATAAAGAGGGTCTTGATACTCTAGCAAAAACCCTTCACAATCAAGGGGTTACATTGTATTCCACTGGTGGAACTCGTAAATTTATTGAAGATCTAAACATTCCAGTAATTGCTATCGAAGATTTAACCTCCTACCCTAGTATTTTGGGGGGTAGAGTGAAAACATTACACCCTAAAGTTTTTGGTGGTATTCTAGCACGTCGTGAGGAAAATCAAGACATGGAAGAATTGAGTCAGTTTGAGATTCCTACTTTCGACTTAGTAATTGTTGATTTGTATCCATTCAATGAAACCGTTGCAAATGGTGGCAGCGAATCAGATATTATTGAAAAGATAGATATTGGCGGAATTTCATTAATTCGAGCTGCCGCAAAAAACTTTAAATACACAACAATAATTTCAGATAAATCAGATTATATACAAATAGAGGGTTTGATTAATTCACAAAATGGTGAATTAACTATAAATCAAAGAAGGTCTTTTGCCACAAAGGCGTTCAATGTCAGTTCTGGGTACGATCGAGATATAGCGGATTGGTTTGATGGAAAAATAAAAATTGGTTTAAGATATGGTGAGAACCCTCACCAAGAAGCCCATTTTAAAGGTAATCTTAATGAGTGTTTCGAAAAAATACAAGGGAAGGATCTCAGTTACAATAACCTCTTAGATATAGATAGTGCAGTAAGCTTACTTAATGAATTTGATGAAACCGCGGGCTCTACTTTTATAATTATAAAACACAATAACGCATGTGGATTAGCAACTAGAGAAACTGTTTTTGACTCTTGGAATGACGCACTTGCAGGAGATCCAATCTCTGCTTTTGGTGGGATTTTGGCTTGCAATCATACAATTGATGGAAAAACTGCAACTGAAATTAATCAGTTGTTTTTTGAAGTATTAATGGCACCCGATTTTACCACAGAAGCAAAGTCAATTTTGGCCGCTAAATCAAATCGAATTTTATTAAAAATCCAGCCCTCTTTAAAAATGAACGAGGTATTAGTTCGTTCCGCTTTGAATGGTGAATTAGTTCAAGTTCGCGATAACTCAACGGAAAAAGCTTCTGAAATGAAAACTATTACAACGGCTCAACCTTCCGAAAATGAGCTTAAAGACCTTGAATTTGCTGTAAAGCTTGTGAAACAGACTAAAAGTAACACAATAGTTTTGGCAAAAAACCAACAACTGTTAGCTAGTGGAACAGGTCAAACGAGCCGCGTGGATGCTCTTCAACAGGCAATAGAAAAAGCGAATAAATTCGGTTTTGATCTTAGAGGTGCGGTAATGGCAAGTGATGCATTCTTCCCTTTCCCAGATTGTGTAGAAATAGCTGACCATAGCGGAATTACAGCCGTAGTTCAACCAGGAGGTAGCTTAAAAGATCAGGCAAGTATTGACTATTGTAATGAAAACCAAATGGCAATGGTTTTCACCGGAATACGTCATTTCAAACATTAGAATGCATGATTAAATAACAGCATATGGTATTTACGATATAATGTATAGTTTAGTTAAATTCTTACTATTTAAACTTAATCCTGAAAAAGCACATAGAATTGCCTTATCAACAATTGAAGCAACTCTTAAGTTACCATTAATTGGTAGTTTGTTAAGAAATTCATTCAAGGCATCTAAAAGCATTCAAAACCCTGTTGAGTTAGGTGGAATAACATTCCCAAATCATTTGGGATTAGCTGCAGGTTTTGATAAAGATGCAAAACACCTAAAACTATGGAAAGCCATAGGGTTTGGACACGTAGAGGTTGGTACTGTAACTCCTAAGCCACAGAGTGGTAACCCTAAGCCAAGATTATTTCGCTTGGTTACTGACGAGGCATTAATAAACCGGATGGGGTTCAATAACGATGGTGTTTCATCCATGGTAGAACGATTAAAAAAGCGCCCTAAAGGCTTAATTGTAGGTGGTAATATTGGTAAAAATAAGGTTACACCCAATGAGGAGGCTGCAAATGATTACGTTTACTGTTTTAATGAACTTTACGACCACATAGATTATATTACAGTGAATGTATCCAGCCCGAATACCCCGGGGCTCAGAGACTTACAAAATGAATCATTTTTGGTTCCTCTGTTTGAAAAATTAGATGCTATTAGAAAAAAAAGAAACAGGTTTAAATCAATTTTTCTAAAAATTGCACCTGATTTTCAACCGTATGAGTTAAAAAATTTGGTGAATGTAATTAAGAAGCTTCCTATCCAAGGCATCATTGCAACAAACACTACTATTGCAAGAGATAAACTTGAGGCTTCAAAAAAATTTATTCAAGAAATTGGAT
Organism: Bacteroidota bacterium; assembly: GCA_030830065.1. Classification (GTDB taxonomy): domain Bacteria; phylum Bacteroidota; class Bacteroidia; order NS11-12g; family UBA955; genus VMCP01. The sequence goes on from JAURNR010000033.1 coordinate 52,605, forward strand.
CCGGTGGCTTGAGCGGTAAACCCTTATTTGAGGCATCAACAGCCATACAATCTGATTTATGCGCGGCAATAGGAGCAGATATACCTATTATTGGAGTCGGTGGGATTTTTACTGTAGAAGATGCAAATGAAAAAATAAAAAGAGGAGCTCGCTTAATTCAAATTTACACTGGGTTTGTGTATAAGGGTCCTTGG
>JAURNR010000034.1 GCA_030830065.1 Bacteroidota bacterium
GCTTCCCGCATTGGTGACACTCGGAAAGTATATCATCCGACACTCTCTCATGAAGACGTTGATCAAATACAAAATTTACACCCTTGAACTTGTTTTCAAGCTCATGCTCCTTTACTTCGCGAACGTAATTGATGATACCGCCCTTCAAGTGATAAACTTCATTGAATCCTTTATATCTCATCCAAGCACTTGCTTTCTCGCAGCGAATTCCTCCTGTACAATACATTAATATCCGCTTATCCTTTTCTTGCTCGTACTCGTCTATTACCAGTTTTAGTTCATCTCTGAAAGTATCTGCATCAGGACAGGTTGCATTTTCAAAACGACCGACTTCAGATTCATAATGGTTACGCATATCAATAACCACTGTATTGGGATCTGCGAGGGCCTCATTCCAATCCTCTGCTTCTAAGTATTTACCCCGATTTGCAGGATTAAAATCGGGATCTTCGATTCCATCTGCCACTATTTTCTTTCTAACTTTTAAATCCAACTTAATAAAGGCCTTTTGATTTTCTTCAATGGCCACATTAAGCCTTATACCATTAAGAAAATCTATTTTGTATAATGAATCTTTAAAGTTTTCAAAATGTTCTGAAGGCAACGCAATTTGTGCATTAATTCCCTCATTGGCAACATAGACACGGCCTACAACCTCAAATCTTTGCCAATCGGCATATAGTTGATCTCTAAATACTTCGGGATTGGGGATTGAATAATAACGGTAGAAGGAAATGGTCGTGTAAGGACGCATATCCAATTCCATTCTTTTTCTTAATTCCTCCCGACTCACAATGTTTCGCAATAACATGGTCCTGGAATGATTAATTTTTTAAACTACAAATTTACACAATATTGCACAAAAAAAGGACCTCAATTGAGGTCCCTCTTTTATATGTTGGTTGGTTGTTGTGTTTAGTGTTTCACCATCATTTTTGTGGTGTAGCTTCCTTTTTCAGAATTCAAGGTTACCAAATACATACCAGAATTCCAAGCAGAAGTGTTAACAACAGCAGATCCATTTAACATTTCACCATTGTAAACAGTCTGTCCTGCAAGGTTAGTTACATGGATAGTCGCTACTGAAGTTAATTCAGGTGCATAAATATTAAACGCCTCATTAGAAGGGTTTGGATAAACTGCCACTTTATTCTCTAAATCCTCAATAGAAGTCATTGCAAGCGGGAAAGTCTCACTTTGCAATACTTCTTTTGTAGTAGCATCTTGTACAAAAACAACTACTTTGAGATCATCCCAAGTTTCTACAGAGTTTTCTGTTGTATGGTTGATGTGCTGAGCAGTAGTTCCGTCATTTGGTAAACGGTATTCACCAACGAAAGAATACTCTAAAGTTTCATTAACAGCAGAACCTTTGGTAAATGCAGATATTGACTTACCTGAACTATTTGGCATCATTTTCTTCATTACATCATGAAATTCAGTTTCACCGTTTGATTTTACATTCCAGAATGTAGTTCCTTCAGTGATTACAGCAAATAACTTGTAGTTATTTGAACTTAAATCTGCATATGGAGTAATAGTAATATCAGCCGTAATTTTATTCTTCCAAGTTAAAGAAGCCGAACCCGTGATTTCAATCAAAGCAGGCTTTGATTGGAATTGATCGTATAATTCAGCAGTGAAAGAAGCAGCATTTTGGTCCCAAGCACCATCTACTTCCATTCTAGGAACAGAGTTTACGCCATAGTAACTAGCGCGATCTCTTACTTCTTGTGTACAATATGGGTCACCCGTACCAGGCCAGTATACTTGATATTTGATAGAACTGTGCATTGATTTATTTTCAACAACACTATTGTAATTCTCATTACCTGGTCTGCAAGGAGCACAGGTAGATGAAGTAAATACTTCGTTTAGAATCTTACGATCTGCAAAATTATCTAAAACATTCACCAAGATTGAACCTGAATTCATACCCTTATCGTCAGCACTACCATTAACCTCGTTTATGGAAATTTCAACATTGTATTTATCTAATGCTGGAGCCATCCATTTAGTAGTAAATGTAGCCATGCCTTTTTTCCCTGAAGCTGTATTTAAACCAGAAATGGTTTCTGTAACAGTATCAGAGCCCACGATGTAAGTTGCATTGATTGACGATACTGCTGTTCCTCCTGTATTTAAAAAACTAAAAGACACAGCATAAGGCGCGTCAGATAATTTCAAATACTGTGGCACATCAACGGAAACCATAGTAGCGTCATTGTCTGGTAATGAACCTGGTGCAAAAGTATAATAAAGATTATCATCGGTTGCCGGGTTGTTTTCGGACATCATTTCATATCCATCAGAACCATTTACCATCGATGCATCAGAAGATGTTAATTGTACGCCCCAAGTCATTGATGTTTTACCTGTACAAGCAGAGGATCCACTAACGCACATTACACGCTGGTCAACTAAGTAAATATTATTAGTTGTTTCTTCAAGAACAATACTACAGTATACCCAACCGTCTTGAACGCCCGTTTCAGAAGCTGAATACCAACCTATCCAATGCTGTCTGTTTGGAGCTGTACCGAATGTTTTGGAAATAACATAGTCTCCTGATTTCTTTAAATCAGCACCCCAAAGACAAACCGAGTTATCCGGAATAGAAGCACTTGGTAATGCTTCTGGAGTAGATGTAGGGGCATCCAAAGAAGTTCCTACATCAAACGTTAAAACCCCAGTGGTACTTACTAAATACTGAGTAACTGTTTGATCATTAAATTTAAAATCGAACGGTACGTTTTGGGCAGAAGTCCAACTTGCAGATTGAGCTCCATTAATTACATCTGTCCATCCGGAACCCAAACCACCTCCTGGAGGATATTCAACATCATCATTTAAACCACCGGGATTACCAGAACCCGATCCAGGCACCTGATAGTAACCTGTTTGTGCCATCAGCGATCCAAAACACACACCAATAGCCAATAGTATAATTCTCTTCATAATTATTTGTTAAAAAAACAAATGTATACTTTTTTCATATGCTATTACAAATGAAAATAGATTTTATTTTTGGTGTCTAAATGACACTTTAAGCTGAAACTATCTCGAATTCGGTATTTTTTAATTCCTCTATAATCCCACGAACTTCATCGGGATCGTTAGTAGTTACTAGTCGTGTTCGGTATTCCTTAAAATGAGGAATTCCTTTGAAATAATTTGAATAATGCCTGCGCATTTCCACCACTCCAACAATTGGACCTTTCCATTGAATTGATTTTTCGAAATGTATTTCACATGCTGCCACGCGATCTTCGAAAGATGGAGGTGTAAGATGTTCACCTGTTTTTATGTAATGCTTTATTTCTTGAAAAATCCATGGATAGCCAATACTTGCTCTTCCTATCATAATGCCATCCACTCCATATTTATTCTTGTATTCTAAAGCTTTTTCTGGAGTATCAATATCTCCATTTCCAAAAATTGGAATGTTCATCCTCGGATTATTTTTCACTTCTCCTATTAAGGACCAATCAGCTGTTCCCTTATATAATTGAACCCTTGTTCTACCATGAATGGATAGGGCTTTAATTCCAACATCCTGCAACCCTTCAGCAACTTCAACAATATTTTTTGATTGATCGTCCCAACCCAATCTGGTTTTTACGGTAACCGGAACTTTTACAGCATCTACAATAGCTTTGGTCATCTTCATCATTTTGCTTGGATTCGTTAAAATTCCAGCACCAGCACCTTTACATGCTACCTTTTTGACCGGACAACCATAATTAATATCTATAAGATCTGGGTTTACTTGTTCTGCTATTTGCGCTGCTTCAACCATTGATTCTATTTCCGAACCAAATATCTGAATTCCAATAGGCCTTTCATATTCGAAAATATCCAACTTTTGAGTGCTTTTTACAGCATCTCGAATTAGACCTTCTGAACTAATAAATTCAGTGTACATCATGTCAACACCGTATTTTTTGCACAGAAATCTAAACGGAGGATCGCTTACGTCTTCCATGGGTGCCAACAGTAGTGGAAAATCACCTAGCTCTATGTCACTTATTTTTACCAACTTTGTGCAAAGTTAATGGAATGAATATTTCTGAACCCAATTCTAATCAAATGCCCCTAATGAATTTTTGGGGATTATCATTACTACTGCTATTAATATTGGTATTTCAATTTGTAGGTTATGGTATTTCCGTTTATTCTCTTTCTTATTTTCTTGGGATGGAAACTTCAGAGGTGAAATACCTCATGAGCCATCCAGATGGTACGGCAGTGTCAATAAATATAAGTAGATTTTCCAACCTTATCCAGTTCTTAAATTACATGGGAATTCCGGCATTACTTCTAACTCTTATTAATAAAACTTCATGGTTACATATTGGTGGATATAATCGTAGACCTTCTTTTCTAAAAATTATTGCCGCCGTATTTTTTGCACTGGGGTCTGTACCTGTTATAGCAGTATTAAACAAAGTTACTGCCTCATTACCTTATCCAGATTCTCTTGCCACTATCGGACAAAAACTGACCGATGCTCGCATCGTTTTATTTGAAAATATGCTTGATATTCAAAGAATTGATGAGCTCTTATTCTGTATTTTTTTACTGGCGTTTTTACCAGCATTTTTAGAAGAATATGTTTTCAGAGGTCTTATTCTAAACATCGGATTAACGCACTACAAAAAACCAATTACGGCTATTTTATTTCAGGCGGCAATATTTTCATTATTGCACTTCTCATTATTTGAATTTTGGGGAATATTCTTGATCGGAGCAATGTTTGGTTACATTGCTTATAAAAATGGGAGTATATGGCTGAGTAGTATTTCTCATTTTATATTTAATTCTACAAGCATTCTCATTCATTTCTATCTTACTACTGTATTTAACAAAACGGGTATTGCTTACAACGAAGAGAGCATTCTGGCTAATTTCAGCTTAGCCATTCCTGCATCTTTTATCATGGGTGTTTCAATGTTTATATTGACAAGTAATAGATATAAATAATGAGTAATTTTTGGACACGAATAATAAGCGGCATAGCCATGATAGTCCTAACTCTAGGTCTTTTTGGGGTTGGTCCTTGGGGGATGTTACTTTTTGCAGTTCTCATTATTTCTGGTGGAATTCCTGAATTTTACAACCTCAAAGGAATTAATCAAAAAGGGGAACAAATATTAAGCATTACTTTAGGTGTAACCGCACTTGTATGTTGGACTTTTGGAGTTCCTTTTATTTGGGTATTACTAGGTTTATTAATCATTTCAAGTGCTGGAGTATTAGTTGGGAATATATCGAGCATTTCATTGTTTAGCCATTTTTATATTACCATTCCTTTAGGGTTATTACAATTTGTATCCTTTCAATGGCAAAATCAATATCACTTTGAATTTCCACTATTTCTTATGGTTTTGGTGTGGTCTTCAGACTCTTGGGCATACGTTTCTGGCAAGCTTTTTGGTCGAAATAAATTGGCTCCCTCAATTTCGCCTGGAAAAACCTGGGAAGGCCTAATTGGGGGCACAGTTTTAACTGCTATCACTGCATATTTTTACAGTCATTATTTTTTAACGGACTTCTATTTCCCTGATGGTAGAACCCCAATATGGTCAGAAACATCAGCTTTAATATTAGGAATATTGGTTTCGATCTTTGGAACCTTGGGTGATCTGTTTGAAAGTAAAATGAAAAGAAAAGCTGGGGTTAAAGACAGTGGGAATGTTATTCCCGGACATGGCGGTATTTTAGATAGGTTTGATGCATTCTTTTTCGCAATTACGGTTATGGCTATTTTTCACCTAATTACTTACGTATTGGTTAATCGTTAAGATATACCTTAAAGAAATTTGACAATTCAAGCCGTTTAGGAACAAAAAAAGCAATAAATTTGCTCATTATTATGATCAACGATACGTCTTATGTCCATAATGCAGATTTAGCAGCTATTGACAATTTGTACCAACAATATCAAAACGATAATGAAAGCGTTGATTTTGGATGGAGAAAATTCTTTGAAGGATTTGATTTAGGTTCACAAAAATACGAGGCAGGAGCTGCAGTTAGTGAGGATGCCATTAAGGAAATTCAGGCGTTGAATTTGATTCACGGCTATCGCCAGAGAGGACATCTTTTTTCAAAGACAAACCCAATTCGAAAACGCAGAAATTACACACCCAAACTTAATATCGAGGAATTTGGTTTCACTGACAACGATCTTGAGAAAACTTTTAACGCAGGGCTAGAAGTTGGCTTAGGACCAGCCAAGCTAAAAGATATTGTTAATAAATTAGAAACTACTTATTGCGGAAGTATCGGTTGTGAATATTCATACATAAGAGATCCACACAGACGCAAATGGTTACAAGAAAGGTTTGAGCAAACTCAAAATCAGCCCGAGTTAAGTGTAAACGAAAAGAAGCACTTTCTTCAAAAAATTAACCAAGCGACAGTTTTTGAAAACTTCCTTCACAAAAAATATATTGGGCAAAAGAGATTCTCACTAGAGGGCTTAGAAGTTCTAATCCCAGCTCTAGATGCTGTAATTCAATACGGTGCTGGTTTAGGTGTTGAAGAGTTTGTTATAGGTATGGCACACCGTGGAAGATTAAACGTACTCGCCAATATTTTCAACAAAACTTACAGTCAAATCTTCTCTGAATTTGAGGGTAAAGTATTTCAAGGTGGTGACTTTGATGATTTTGAGGGTGATGTAAAATATCATTTAGGCTACAGTACAGATGTAGATACACAATACGGTAAAAAAGTTCATTTACGGTTGGCCGACAACCCAAGCCATTTAGAAGCAGTAAACCCAGTAGTTAAAGGGCTCGTTCGTGCAAAATTAGATTCAAAATACGGCGGCAATGAAGATAAAATCTGTCCTATTTTAATTCACGGAGACGCGGCAATTTCTGGACAAGGAATTGTCTATGAAGTAGTACAAATGAGTGGATTAAACGGCTATTATGTGGGTGGTACTATGCATATTGTAACCAATAACCAAATTGGATTTACCACTAACTATCTCGACGGACGTACTTCAACATATTGCACCGACGTTGCAAAAGTAACCCTAAGCCCTGTTTTGCATGTTAACGCAGATGATATTGAAGCTGTAGTTCACGCGGTTAAATTAGCCATGGCTTATCGTAACGAGTTCAACAGTGATATTTTTATTGATTTATTGGGATACAGAAAATACGGTCATAATGAGGGAGACGAACCTAGATTCACTCAACCTGAGATGTATAAGCTTATCGACAAACATCCTAACCCTAGAGAAAAATATATTTCTCAGTTACAGTCTAGAGGGGAAATTGATGCAGCGATAGCTAAGGAGTTAGAAAAAGATTTCAAAACACTTCTTCAAGAAAAATTTGAAGAAGCAAAAGGAGAATTTACACCTGAAGAAACTGCTATCCCCAATACTTGGGAAGGATACAAACACTCAGATATTAAAGATGTAAAAATCCCCGCTAATACAGCTGTAGATGCTAAAACTATCCAAACCATTGGAAAAGCAATTTCAACATTACCTAAAGATAAGTTACCCATTAGAAAGGTTCAAAATTTGTTCAAGGACCGTGCTAATATGGTTGAGAATGGAACAATTGATTGGGCAATGGGAGAATTATTGGCGTATGGGTCTTTACTGAAAGAAGGACATCCAGTTAGAATCGTTGGTCAAGATGTTGAAAGAGGAACATTCTCACATCGTCATGCTGTTATTAAACAAGAAGATAATGAGGAGGAATACGTACCATTAGCGAATATCTCCAAAGACCAAGCTAGATTTAGCATCTATAATTCACTTTTAAGTGAATATGCAGCATTAGGATTTGAGTATGGTTATAGCACTACTACTCCAAATGGCTTAACTATTTGGGAAGCACAATTTGGTGATTTTTCTAACGGTGCACAGATAATTATTGACCAGTTTATTGCATCGGCAGAAGCAAAATGGTCGAAGTTTAGCGGTTTAACAATGTTATTACCACATGGATATGAAGGGCAAGGACCAGAGCATAGTTCAGCGCGTCCTGAAAGATTCCTACAGCTTTGTGCAGGCACTAATATGCAAGTTCTGAATTGTACTACTCCGGCTAATTTATTCCATGCATTAAGAAGACAATTAAAACGTGACTTTACTATGCCGTTGATTATCATGACTCCAAAGAGTTTATTGAGACATCCAAAGTGTGTTAGTAATATACAAGAATTATCAGATGGACAATTCCAGGAGTTAATTATGGATGAAAATCTCGGTAAAAAAGTTCGCAAAGTGGTGTTCTGTTCCGGTAAAATTTATTATGATCTGCTAGATCAAAAAGAAAAGAATAAATCAACAGATGTTGCAATTATTCGCATTGAGCAGTTGTATCCATTACCAGAATGGAAAATGTCTGAAATTTTTGAAGCATATCCAAATGCAGAATATGTTTGGGCACAAGAAGAGCCAATGAACCAAGGCGCCTGGTTACATCTTCACAGATATCAATTCCCAGTTAAACTATCTTATGTAGGAAGAAGAAGTTCTGCTAGTCCATCTACTGGATTTAAAAAAGTACACGACAAAGAACAACAAGATATTGTTGAGCGTGCTTTGAGCTAAGTTACTTTAATTTTAGTACAGCAATATTCTCCACATGATGAGTGTGAGGGAACATATCTACTGGTTGAATATCAGTTACTGAATATTTGTCACTTAACAGTGCTAAATCTCTAGCTTGAGTTGCAGGGTTACAACTTACGTATACAATCCTACTGGGTTGAGCATTTAATATACATTCAACGACAGATGGATGCATTCCTTCTCTTGGAGGATCGGTAACAATAACATCAGGTTTACCATGTTCAGCTACAAACTCATCTGTTAACACGTCTTTCATATCGCCAGCAAAAAAATCGCAATTAGTTATTTCATTGTTTTTTGCGTTCACCCATGCATCATCAATAGCAGCCTGAACATACTCAATTCCAATTACCTTTTTTGCACTATTTGCCATGTATAGGGCTATGGTTCCAGTACCTGTATACAAATCATAAACCAAATCATCTTTAGTAATTTCAGCGAAATTTAAAGCCATATCGTAAAGGTTCTGAGTTTGTTCCGTATTTGTTTGAAAGAAGCTCAAGGGTTGAATCTGAAAGGTTAGTTTCCCTAATTCTTCGGTAAGGTAAGGGTCGCCCGAAAAGTTCTGAACTTCACACCCCTGCCAAGAATCATTTGCTTTAGCATTTACAGTATAGTTTAATGATATCACCTCAGGGAAGGCTTTATTGATAAACTGCATTAAACCATTAATTGCGTCTTCATTTCTTTCATAAAATGAAACAACAATCATCCACTCACCCTTCTTATTTACACGAAACATAATATTACGCATCAAACCTTCATGTTTCTGAATATTATGAAAGGATAAATTATTTTCTAAACAATAGTCCTTTATTTGCCTCTGCATTTTATTTACAGTTGAGGGCATTAAATAACAACGTTCTATATCCAACAATTTAGAAAACTGTCCGGGCATGTGAAATCCTAATGCCGGCCTAAATGGTTGTGGATTTTCCTTGTCAAACTCAATTTCCCAAGCTCTATCAGCAAAGGTTAACTCAAGTTTATTACGATATTCTTGGGTTAAAGGACTACCTGCAATCGGATGAAGTTTATAATCTGTAATGTTACCTAAACGTTGTAAGGAGTCAACTACTTGTTGCTGTTTGAAATTTAGCTGCTCAGAGTAGGGTAAATGCTGCCATTTACAACCACCACAACTTCCAAAATCGGAACAAAAAGGTTCAATTCTTAAATTAGATTTTTTTTCAAAACGAAGAATCTCACCTTGTAAAAAGTTCTTTTTCTTTTTTGAAACTCTAACATCAACAACATCGCCAGGGGCAGCATATTTAACAAATACAACCTGGTTATTATGCCTTCCAATTGAATGTCCTTCCGCTCCGCAAGCGGTTATTTCAAGTGCTTCAACAACTTGAACAGAAGACTTGCGTCTACGACCCATTAGTTTGATTTAATCTCTTTACCTTTTTGAATGGCAGCGTCTAGAAGAGCCAAAAAATCTGACGGGCCCATATATCCAGCTTGCAAATATCGCTGTTGGTTTGTTGCAGGATTTGGCCAAAAAATGGTACTTGGATAACCGGTAACTTGTCCACTTCCTAGGAACTGAAGTAATACATCCGCTTTCATGGTTTTATCCCCAAAGGTGTATTCAACATTTTGCTCAGGATTCAACTTTACACATACAAAATTCCTATTAAGCACTTCGATTACTCCAGCATCAGTATATGTTTTTTTGTCCATCACCTTACACCATCCGCACCAATCTGTATATGCATCAATCAGAATAATCTTTCCTTCTTTAACGGCCTTATTGTACCCATCGGTAAAATTATACCATGTTACGCCTTTTTCTTCATCACTGAGAACTAATTGAAGAGGTTTTTTACTTTCAACTTGAGTTGAAAAAATTGGAGCAGTTACACAAACTGCAAGTAATATAAAGAGTATTATCTTTTTCATTTTTTATTATCAATACAAATTCTATGCCTTAAGTTTTGTTTTAAAACTAATATCTAGAGCATTTACTGAGTGAGTTAGGGCTCCAACGCTAATATAATTAACGCCAGAATCTGCATATTCTTTTACATTTTGAATATTGATGCCTCCAGAGGCTTCTGTTTCAACCTTGTCTTTGATTAAAGCACATGCCACCCTACAACCTTCTGGAGAAAAATTATCAAGCATAATTCGATCAACTTTGAGTCCAAGCGCCTCTTTAACTTCAGCCATATTACGAGTCTCAACTTCAATTCTGAGATCCTTATTATTAGTTTTTAGGAATTCTCTGGTTCTGTTAACAGCAGCAGTAATTCCACCCGCTGAGTCGATATGATTATCCTTTAACATTATCATATCGTAAAGTCCCATTCTATGATTCTCACCACCACCTGTAAAAACTGCCCATTTCTCCAAATCCCTTAACCCTGGAGTTGTTTTTCGGGTATCCAAAATCTTGCACTTAGTACCCTTCACCGCATCAACAAATTCTTTGGTTAGAGAAGCGACGCCAGAAAGATGTTGAATAAGGTTTAACATTAACCTTTCCGCTTTCAATAAAGATTGAATTGACCCAGAAGCTTCTGCCAATACTCTACCATTTTCACAATATTCACCATCCTTTACATATGGATGAAATATCAATGATGGGTCAACATAATTGAGAACCATTTGGGCGATGCGAATCCCTGCAATAACACCATTAGCCTTTAGGAGCATTGTACTATGACCAATAGAGTTACTATTAATAGAAGCAAGAGAAGAAAAATCTCCTTCTCCTACATCTTCATCGAGCCATAGGCTCAAATTTTGAAGAAATAAATCTTCAGAAAATTGCATTACGGTTTAACTATAGATTGTGCAGCAGTGACTCCGTTTTGACCTCTAATTAAAAGAAGATAGTTTCCACTAGCCCATTTACTTGCATTCAAGTCAATTGAACTATTACTTGTAGTACTCTCGAATATGTTACGCTCATAGAAATCAAGAACATAAACATCCACAATATTACCTTTAAATTGAGTTAAATCTACATGAAAAATATCTTGAGAAGGGTTAGGATATACATTAATATCGACAGCTTTAACCACTATATTTTTATTTTGTTCATCTGGAGTACAACTTCCTGATGGATTATGCATCATAGTGGCAAAGTCTATATAACATGCCCAATCTGGATTGTCTATAAATGGGTTTCTATTACCCTGAACCGAACTTTGTGCTATGTATTCTGCACGCGCAATTTCCCATTTACTCGGCGGAAAATCATTATTCCAACGTTTCAACACATATTGATCCTGTAACTCAGTAACAAACTGATTTGCGGTAGGTATGGTAAAAGGATTTGCCTCAGTATGATATGCAGCGCAAATATAAAAGTTTGCGCGAGCAGCTATTCCTTTCGCAAAATCACGAGGCTCATATGCAAAGTTTCCAGCTGAGTCTTTACCAAATTTACCATTGTAAAACTCTGATGTAACAGACGCTAAATTATTTAACGGATAATTACTTCTAACGGCATTTACCTTATTTTGGTGACAAGTGTAAAGGATATACAAATCAGAATAATTTGAAGAATCCTTGCTCGCTTGACCCATATAACTATATGGATAAGTGTGTTCTCGAGACATTACATTGTGATTAAATGGTGGACTATAAATATGAGGATAACCAGAATAAAATCCCTCAACAATTCTTTGTCCATCTGTGGTATCGCGAGCTTCAAAATTATCCACTATATATGATGAATAATTGCTGTAATAAATTCTACGATGCGGATTTATTAATGTTCGTAAATCTGTAACAAATGAGCTACTTTCTGGATCTATTCCATTATAATAATTCCCAGCAGACAACCCTGGTGTTGTAACATCCTTAGATGTGGGGTTCGTTGAAAGGTAGTTGGTCCATTTGCCATATCCATTGAAAGCAAAAACTCTTAAAGAATATGCTGTATTGGCAACAATACCATCAAAATTAATACTGCTAATATCTGCACCGCTATAAATAACACGGGCATTTCCAATATATTCACCACGTTGATAGGAAACACCATCAACCGGCCCATCAGTTGACGAACCAATTGAACTAAGAACCAAGTAATTTTCAGCATCCGATTTCGTTGCGCTGCCTGTCATTGTAAATGCTTTTGCAGTAATATTCAACCCAGCAGCCTGTGCTGATGGTTCGGTAGCATATTCTCCACTGATGGTACTGAAGTTTAATTTAAAAGTATCTCTATCGGGATCATTTGACGCAATTGCAAAAGAGGCACTATGTGTGCCAGCAGTTAGATCAGTAAGTTTAATTTGCAATTTTTCCGAAGAAGACCCATTAATCGTAAATGGTGTTGAATTTAATATTTGAAAATCAGAGGCATCAGAACCATAAAGGGAAATTGATTTTATAGATAAACTCTGTGTGATTCCTTTATTCTCTATTGAAAATTCAATTAAGGTATCATTCCCAGTAAGTGTAGTTCCATTGTGGATTTGCTCTTCTCCATTGTAATAAACTTTTAACTCAGGCGTTAGGCCTGGTGCTTTTGGTTTAATAACAATATCATCAATGGCAAGGTTGTATCCAGATGCTTTTGATTGGTAATAAATTCTAAAATAACGAGCTGTAGAACTAACCCTTACGGTATGCTGTGTAGCAGTATTATCTACATTATCTGTAAATGTTTTTACAGTGGTCCATTGCTGACCATCTGCACTTTCATCAATTGTTACTGTTCCTTTCCATCCCGGATCAGGATAATAAGTACCTGCTAAATAAAAAGTTATTGTATCTGCCTTTCCCGCCCAATGTGCTTGCACATACTCTCCAGTGTAATCTAAACGCAAAGCATTTGGCGCACTATTGATAAGGTTCGAAGAAGTGTAAACTAACTTACTCCCTGCTGGCCCTTGATCTGCAGAAAATCCTGTAGGAGTTGTTCCATCATCGAAACTCCAAGACATTGGCAAAGTACCTTGCCCAAATGTTACTCCATAAGTCAAAAATGCGACGGCATTTAATATAATTTTTTTCATAATTTTTCTTTAAAACGATACGGTTAAACCTGTGGTAAATCTTAATCCTGTTGACACAAATACTTCTAAATTTCTGGGATTAAATACAGAAACAGAAGCAGAAGCATCTCGTATTGCATCTCCGGCTGCTCCATTTCTATGTTGTGCATCCGTAATGTACAGATTGTTAGTCATATTATTGACCATGCCATAAATTCTGATACTTGATTTATTTTTTAGAGTAAACCTGTATCCACCCATTAAATTCATATACCAGTAATTTGGAATTTGAAATGACTCATTACCAGCCATCGCACCTCTCAGTGCAATTGGTTCAAAATCGGCAAATTGTTTTCCAAAATAAATATACTGTAATTGCATGTATGCACCTTTTAAATAGGTTGGTTCCCAGCGAATTAATCCGGCAACCTGAGTTTGAGCTGCATCACCTACATGAACCCCCGTCGCGTCAAAATCAAATTGACCTATAGAATCGCCGGCCTCATTTCTAATTGTAGCGGTACTTCCAGACTTCCAAATCCAATCTCCTAATGAAATTGACAATTCTAATGTGATGCCATCTCCCGCTTTAACTGCTGTTTGTAATTCAGCTCCCATGTGTCTTGCTTTTAAACCATTGATATTATAAGTATATTCATTATCATCTGCGTCCTTGAACGAGGGATTGAAATCTACGGGCCTATTACCCCAATTTGTGTAGTATAAATTTAAAGTAGTTGCTACACGTTTGTTTTTATACGACATTCCCCCTTCAATAGCTTCCACTATTTCATTTTTGGCGTCTCTAATTTGAGTATTTCTATTGTCAAAAACATTATTAAATCGGGTTGGACGATTTAAATATCCCAAATTAAAAAATGCATTGAATTTTCTTGTGAAATTATAGTTCATCCCTGTTTTTATTGTGTAGCCTGTAAAAGCAACTTCATCTGTTTTTTGAGGGCTTCCAGTTGAGTCCACTTTAAAATAATCTACACGCTGATAAATCGTATTGCTTCCACTTAAGTTAACAAAACCTGTTAGCTGATTTTTCGAATATTCCGCTTCTAAAAATGCACCACCCCATTTTACCAAACCGTCATTATGATAATAATAAATATCACCCTTGCGATACATTTTATTAGCTTCGTAATTTGGATTTAATCTGTTTCCCGCAGGGATATAGTAATCACCACCCATTAAGTCATAAACCTCTCTGTAATGCTCACCTACATATGTTCTCAAATCAATACCTCCCGTAAATTTCATAAATCTATTTAACGCATATTGGGTAGTATTTAATAAACCATACCAAGTGTGATTATTAACAGAACGGGCTAAAATTCCAGAAGATTTAAACTCCTCGCTCGAATATCTAGGATCTATAGCTGAAGTAACTCCAAAATCTCTGTTTTGGTCAAAAGTAGCTTGAAGGTTATACTGTCCGTAAACGGCAGGATCTTGTTTCACACCTGTCTCTCCCCGTGTTCCTCCACCATTACCTTGGGACATATATAATATAGTATTTGAAAACCATTTTTTATTTGGTTTAAAGTCGTATTTCAAATAAATCTGAGGTTTATGAAACATATTAGTTCGTTCGTTGAGAATGGTTTTTTCTCCACTGTATTCCAATTGGCCATTGGTTTGATTTAGTGAAACATTTGAATAGTATTCACCCCAGTGTTGATTATATTTCCGGCCCTGATTTACCGCCATTGTTGGCAGGATTGTATCCATCCCTAATTTAGTGGCATATTCGTGATCATAAAGACTTAAACGTGCTCTATAACTGCGTTGGCCATGACTTTGAGGCGCACCCATTGCTGCAAATGACAATGAATGTTTTGATCCCCACTGTTTCTCCACTTTTAAGAAGTACGCCCACATATCATCAAACAACTGATCTACATATCCCGCACTTGTTCTTCGTGTAACAGAAGCAACAATTCCCCAATCTCCGGGTAATCTACCTGATGAATAATTCAAATTATACTTTTGATAGCGCGAATCACCATATTCAACCGTTGCAGAATACATGGGCTTTCTAGTAATTCCTTTTGTTATTATATTCATAGTTCCGCCAACAGCCGGATTTGCTATTCTAGAACTACCTAATCCTCTTTGTACTTGTGTTAAAGCAGTAACTGATCCAAGTCCAAACCAGTTTGACCAATAAACCCAACCATTTTCCATATCATTAACGGGCACCCCGTCAATCATAACGGCAATATTCCTTTGGTTGAATCCACGAATTGTAATCCTCGCATCACCAGCACCACCACCCTGTTGAGTTGCATAAACTCCAGGTGTATTGTTCAGTAAAACCGGCATGTCTTGGCTTCCTAGTCTCTCCTGAATTTCTTTTCCGCTAATATTACTGTAGGCAATTGGAGTTTTTCTATCCTTTGCAACCGAAGCTACAATTTGAACGGCTTGGATACTAGCACTTAAATTCTCTAGGTTGAAATTAATGTCTGTTATTAAGTTTCTATCTGCTTGTACAAATTGAGTATCTGGGGCGAAACCTTCAACCTCAACAGATACGAAATATTCACCCATTGGCACTTTCAGGGTATATCTGCCTAACCTATCTGTCAATGCAGAAACCGACTTGGCGGTAACCTTTGCCCCATCAATTAATTCACCTGAAATTTCGTCTTTTACTACCCCTTTAATAACAGATTGCGCGTTGAGAATCCCCAACGCGGCAACCATCAAGGAAAATAATCCCTGTTTTAGCATTTTGCTTTAATTAAATTTTTTCAACTCTATTGTTAAAGCTATTTCCCTGCTCAGAAATAACCATAACCTGATACAATCCAGCATTTAAACTGGCAATATCTATTTTTAACTCAAATCCGGAATTTCCTTCACCTTTCATCACCAACTTGCCATTCAAGTCGAATATAGTATAGTAAGTGATTCTTTCGGTTGAGTTCAGAGTAATAATGTTTTTGGATGGATTCGGAAATAATGATAAATTATTTAAAATTAAAACGTCTTCAGTTTTTAACGCTTGACAAGGATTGCTATGCGTTCCTAAAGAATCAAAGTAGTCTCTAGGGTATAATTCCCATTCCTCAGAAGGATCGAAATAAACTGGATTCCAAGCTTGAGGTACAAGAGTGGTTAAACCTCTCTTCACTGGAGCTACCGTATCACATCCTGTTAAAACATGTGGCTTACGAATAAGCGTATGATTTGCAGAATACCAAACACCTAAGCCCTTGTTGTAAGGGAAGGAATCAGACCATCCACCAAATGGAGGACGCTCACCAATTTTTCCAAAAATATCAACCAAAGTCCAAGTGCTAAATTGCTCATTGTATTTGTCTAATGACAAAGCATCATCCCCATTAAAGGACATTGCATAAGAGGTATTGTAATCTCCACTTAAGAATAAGTCCGCCTTCATTCTTAGCTCTTCTACCACTGGGGTATCCTGACCAAGTTGAGTAGTATCTCTTCGATCAATACAAACTACAATTGCAGAATATGGCTCAATATTTCCAGACAGAGTATCGCTATATTGCTTGTCCCAAGTTGCAGAACCATTTTGCCATCTAGTTAATCTATATTGACTAAGGTCAATTGTTTGATTAGTAGGATTATAGATTTCAAGTGCTTTATTGTTTCTAGAACCTTCAACATACTCACTAATAAATAGTTCTGAACAAGGTGTAACCTCTTGGGCAAAAGTTGGAGCAACAAAACCAACTAGAGCAGCCAACATTAATACTTTTCTCATCTTTATATCGAATTGTTTTTAAATACTTAGGTCAAAGGTAATTCTTTTATTTTACAGGTATGTTATTATTTCGCAATGTTACTTTAACATTGAATTGTATAATTGTAACTTAAATCATGGCCAAGATTTTTCATTATTTTATTTTATCAATTATAGTACTTTCATCTGCATGCAGGCCACAATTTAAGGCCTTAGATATAAATAATTTTGCAATTGATGAACAGATATCCCAAGATACTATAACTACCAATTGGCTTCGATTCTACAAGGACAGCCTTGAAAAATCTATGGGAATAGTTATTGCAAAAACAGCAATAAGCCTTGAATCTTCTCGTTCAAAGGGCATTATTGATCCTAAAATTCAAGAAAAAGGTAACCTTGCAAGAATATGTTCTGATTACGTATTGCAAAAAGCAAAAAATTGGTCTGAAACAAACGAATTTCCAATGCCAATTTTTACTGTTTTGAACCACAATGGTTTCAGAAATAGTATTTCACCCGGTAATATTACGATCGGCAATGTATTTGAGGTTATGCCTTTTGACAATGAAATTGTTCTAATTCATCTCAGCGGAAGAACAGTTGATTCTCTGTTTCAATATATTGCTAGTATTGGTGGTAGTGCAGTTTCTGGTTTAAGTTTAACTATAGACGTAGAAAACAGCCAATATACCAATGCTAGGGTGAGCTTAAACAAGTATAATAGCAGACAAAGTTATTGGATGTGTACTAGTGATTTTCTTTTAGAAGGTGGAGATGGTTATACCATGTTTGCTAACAGTGATAGAATAATTAAAACAGGAATCCTAGTAAGAGATGCACTATTAGAAGGCTTCGAAAGTGAATATCTTCAAAGTCAACAAATCAACCCACGAAAACAGCTAAGAATTCATTATGCAAACTAGAAGAAAATTCATTAAGCAAACTGCCGCTGTTGGTTTGGGATTTGCCTTTCTCCCTTTTCATGAGCTAAATGCTTCTAATAAATCAAAACAGCTAGTGATACTTCACACGAATGATTTTCACAGTCGTTTCGAACCATTCCCTAAAAACCATAGAAAGTGGCCAAATAAGGGAGGAATTAGTAGATTAAGTACTGTTATTTCCAAAATAAAACAAGAACATGAACATGTTTTACTTTTGGATTCGGGGGATGTCTTTCAGGGAACTCCATACTTTAATATTTTCAAAGGAAACCCAGAACTGGAATGGATGAAAACAATGAATTATGATGCCACTACAATTGGCAACCATGATTTTGATTTAGGGATTGATCATTTAAGTAATATCAGAACTCAATACAATACTCCAACGGTTAATTGCAATTATTCAATTGAACATCCTAAACTAAAAGATCTTATTAAACCTTATAAAATTGTAAAGAGAGGCTCTTTAAAAATAGGAATTACCGGAGTTGGTATTGATCTTGATGGTTTATTAGCACCAACTTCATTTAAAGGGGTCATCTACAACGACCCAGTAAATAAACTCCAAAAAACGGTAAAGAAATTAAGAGAAAAGGAACAATGTGATTTTGTAATTGTACTTTCTCATCTTGGTTATAAATATGAATCAGATAAAATTGATGACTTAAAACTCGCTGAACAAACTACAGGTATAGACTTAATTTTAGGAGGACACACCCACACATTCTTGAATAAACCTAAAATAATATTAAACCCAGAAGGAAAAAAAGTATTGGTAAATCAGGCAGGATGGGCCGGTATTGAGTTAGGTCAAATCATATTTACTTATTAATACCTAGTTTTGCGAAGTGTCAAATGTTGAAGAACACAGCGAAGAGGAATGGTTTGAACATTATTCCTTTACAGTTGATCCGGGCCAAGAGCCCCTGCGTATAGACCGATGGCTACAACATAAAATTGCAAATGCAAGTAGATCTAGAATTCAAGCTGGAATTGAAGTTGGCTGTGTACTAGTAAATGATCGTGTAGTAAAGAGCAATTACAAGGTTAAACCAAAAGATAATGTCAGGGTTGTAATGCCGGAAGAACCGAGAGATACGGAAGTCTACCCGGAAAATATCCCTTTAGATATTGTTTATGAAGACGATGAAATAATTGTAGTTAATAAACCTGCTGGAATGGTTGTTCACCCTGGCTACAATAACTATAACGGGACACTTGTTAATGCCTTGGTCTATCACTTTGGTGAACTACCTCAAAAAGGCGAACACCACAGGCCAGGTCTTATACATAGAATAGACAAGGACACATCTGGATTATTAGTAGTGGGTAAAACTGAACGAGCGCTTTCTCATCTAGGTAAACAATTTTTTGATCATAGTATTGAAAGAAAATATACTGCACTTGTTTGGAGAGAATTTGAAGAAGAGGAAGGAACAATTACAGGCTATCTAGCTCGCGATCCGAAAGACAGGAGAAAGTCGAAACATTTTGAGCTCCCAGAGGAAGGAAAAATTGCCATAACGCATTATCGAATATTAGAAAGATTCCATTTTTTAACCTTAGTAGAATGTGAACTAGAAACAGGTAGGACTCATCAAATAAGAGCACACATGTCTCATATAAACCATCCTTTATTTTCGGATGAACTTTATGGAGGTAGCGATATGAAGGCAGGTTTGAATCTCCCGAAATTCAAACAATTTGTTCAAAATTGCTTCCAGGAAATTCCGAGACAAGCACTGCACGCACGAGTATTAGGCTTTATTCATCCCACCACAGGTGAGAAAATGAGATTTGAACAAGATTTACCTGAAGATTTTAGTACCGTATTAGTGAAAGTACGTAGCTACACTTCACAGCTGTAATTATTCGTATTTTAACTCTATTTTGTTGCTGCGAGGTTGAGCTTGACATGTTAGAACAAAGCCTTGTTCAATCTCTTGATCGCTCAAACCTTCACGTTCAATCATATGGAGTTTGCCCACACTTACTTTAGCTCTACAAGTAGTACAAACACCTACAGTACAACTGTATGGAGGATCAATACCTTCATCCATTGCCGCTTTTAAAATTGTGGTATTAGAATCGCATTTTACAGTATGTGTTTTACCATAAACTTCAAGAGTAACCTCTGAGTTTCCTGTAAAATCTTCTTCGGTTTCAGTTATGGTTTCTTCTGAATTGCCTTCAGATTTAGTCGGTGCTGTAAAATATTCAATATTGATTCTTTCTGTTGGAACTGAAATTCCTCTTAAACCATTTTTAATTACCTCCATCATTGGCCCAGGACCGCAGATAAAATATTCATATTGATCAAATGAACCGCCAATTTTAGATTTCACTATTGTTTGGATTTTATCTTCAGATAAAACTCCTTTCAGGCCAAACCAAGTGAGTGGTGCTTTATCGTAACTCAATAAAACTTGGAACCTACCAATATTTTCCTGTTCCATTTTTTTTATTAAATCTTTGAATATCACAGATTCTGGATCTCTATTAGCATAAACTAATACTACCTTACTATTTGGCTCATCTTTTAACACAGCTTTTGCAATACCCAATACTGGAGTAATGCCACTTCCTCCTGCAAAAAGGACATACTGTTTTGAGCGGGATACATCCGGAATCACTGTAAATTTCCCCATTGGAGGCATAACCTGAAGGGTCATACCCTCAGAGATATTCTCATTAAAATAAGTACTCATTCTACCGCCCTCAACTCTTTTCACCGTAACAGCAGGTGCATCGTCGATCCCTTCATAAGTACACAGTGAATAAGAACGGCGAACTTTTTCACCATTTATTACTTCTTCAAATGTGAGATATTGACCAGCAGTATAATTAAATGTATCCTTTAGTTCAGCAGGTATTTGTAGGGTAATAGTTGTGGAATCCGATGTTTCCTTTGTTAATTTCTGAATTGTAATTGGGTAAAATCCTTCGCTCATTTGGTGCAAAATTACGTGCTTATTTAATAACAGAAACAATTTTACATGGAAAACGTTGCAAGTTTAGACACAAAGTCAAAAAAAATATACAGAAACCGAAGTGTGCATTCTTTTTGTGGAATCAAAATTTTATTAGAAGCAACTTGCATCGTACATGATTGAAGCGTTTTTTACTCCTCTTATTGAACAAAAATTCCCAAATGAAAACTCAAAAAATCACTTTGGGGGGAATATTCAAATTAATAAAAAAAGCTTTCCTCTTTTAGACAAAATAAAAATTGCCATAATAGGGCTAGATCCAGCTGCCAATCAAATCCGGAAATCATTATATTCATTATCTTGGAGATTTGGGAATCTTCCAATTGCAGACCTTGGAAATATTGTTAAGCCGGAAGATCAAAAGCAACAAAATTTTGCTATTTCTGAAGCATTAGGGGAATTACAACAGATGAACATTGCAGTTATTTTGCTATCAGGAGTTGAAGCTCCCTATGTTTCTCATTATCATTCATACAGAAATCAAACAAAAAGTTTAGAATTTGTTCATGTAACACCAAACGTAAACTTCACCGAAGGTTCACCATTAAATCAAATTCTTAAAGAAGAGAAATCAAACAATCGATGGTTAAATTTTGACTTCATTGGTACACAAAGTTATTTTACTACTGAAGAAAGTGCGAATATTTTAGAAAAATACCATTATGAAAATTACCGATTGGGCAAAATAAGAAGCGACATTGAAGAAGTAGAGCCCGTACTCCGAAGCTCACATTCTTTGATATTTGATGTCTCTGCTATACGGCATTCAGAACTCCCAAATAGTAAGAGTCCTGGTCCAAATGGCTTATACGCAGAAGAAGCAGTTGCCATAAGTAGATATGCAGGATTATCCAACACATTAAACACATTTCTTATTCACGGATATAATGAAGAAATTAATTGTGAAATAAGCACTTTGCTCATTGCACAAATGATTTGGTATTTTGTAGAAGGAGTAATGAGTAAATTCAATGATCATCCTCAAAGAAATCACCCAGACTACCTTATTTACAGAAATAAATTAGAGGAAACAGGTCACGAAATTACATTTTACAAAGGCAATAAAAGTAACCGGTGGTGGATGGAAATCCCTAATCCCTATGAGGACGAAGTCTTTTTTATGGGTTGCTCCTACAATGATTACCAAGATGTGTGTAACGGTATAATGCCAGAGCGTTGGTGGAAGGCCTACAAGAGAATGATTTAAGGGATTAAAACCTCCCCTTGATCAAAGTCATATGAACCGAATACTCCAAGAGCACCTTCGGATAAATTAGACAAAAACAACACAGGTTCAGCAAATGGATTACCATCATCTTGAAATCTCACGTTGTAAAAATCACGATAAGGTTTATCCATAGTGTAAACTGCACCCTTATATTTTTCGATTGTAAAAGGAGGATCAATACCCCAACCTGAATAAAAATAATCTCGAATAAAAAACTTGGCATTACCTGATGCATCTGCACTTAACATAGGCTCTTTAAAGAATGCCTCAATTTCATATTCCTGGCCATTTTTATCGTTAAATACACCGTACATTTGAGGTGAAACAAAAAATCCTTCTTTCAAACCTTCATAAATAAACTCCAGCGAATAATCATTTACTTGTTCCCCCCACTCATCCTCGCGACTGTCTTGCAAATCAAAATACGTAATCTTCAATTTATTTAAATCTGCCTTGGGAGGTGTTGTAGTAGTTGCAGTGAACGTTTCCCCATTTGACAACCTAACCAACAACTCATATTTAGTATCGTTTAACACCTGTACGTTTTTAGGAAAAACCTCATAATTCCCATTAAACAAATGTTTAAGAGTATCCATATCTCCCGTACCCACATTTTTAATTATGACAAGGGCATTATCAATAAAATCTTTATCATAAGTTTGTTCTCCATAATACGGTCGAGTGTAACTTAAGTCTGCTTGTATAAAATTTGACTGTGGAGTAATTAAGCACATAATTACTGGCTTTTTTTCAAATACAGGTGGGGCTACTTCAGCTTCCTGTTCACATGAAGCAAAGCTGAACACACTTAAAACTATTATTAATTGTTGTATAATATTTTTAGGATTCATTTTACTTAAATTTAAAGGTATAACTAACTGAAGGAATTAAGGGGAATAGAGCAACTTTTGATAATCCTACATATTCTTTATTGGTATTTAAATCGTATTGATTAGTACCATAATAAAAAAATGGATTGGCCCGATTATATGCATTGTAAACGCTAATCTCCCAGATAGCTGTACCCTTCTCCTTTTCTTTGTGGAATTGAACCCCCAAATCTAATCGATGGTATGATTCCATTCTGAAGTCATTTCTGCTACCATAATCAATATAAGCACCCGAAAATTGACCTTGAAGTGTTGGATCCCAAACTATTGGAAAAGAACTTAATTGATGAGAACTTCCATCAATGTAGCCTTGAGCAATTGTTACGGCATTACCTGTTCCATAAACCCAAGTTCCGGAAAATGTTAATGATTTATTGAACTTATAAATACCTACCAATGATATATCATGCCTACGATCGTATTTAGCAGAAAATACTTTTCCTCGATTTAGTTCGGGGAATTTTAATTGCGTCCAACTTAATGTGTAACCAGCCCAACCGGTAAACTTACCAACCTTCTTTTGTGCAAATAATTCCATACCATAACTCCATCCTTGACCAGCGGTAACTTGATTTTCCCAAGTTCTATTTCCTGTTGATGCCTGAGGATCAAATAGATCATCTTGCAATAAGAATGATGCTCCATCCTTATATTGAATCATATTCTTCATATCCTTGTAATAGCCCTCTAGTGAAATACTATATCCTCCCTTCATATCCTTTGCAACACCTACAGCAACTTGTTCACTTCTCATCGGTGCTATATTTTCAGTTGCGGGAATCCATAAATCCGTAGGCAAAGAAATACCAGCATTGCTTAACAAGTGAATGTACTGATTCATGCGTGCGTAAGAAGCTTTGAAAGCTAAATCCTTGGAATAATTATAAGAGCTACTAAATCTAGGCTCCGGATTTAAATATTGTTTAGTTCCAACCGCATAATGACTAACTCTAAATCCTGGAGCAAATGTAAATTTTTTCCATTTCCATTCGTCTTCAATATAGGCCCCACTTTCGTAGGTATTAATTGTTTGAATGGCACGATCTAAATTAAAATCTTTACCTAACTCTATAACCAAAGCGCCGGGTCTAAACTGGTGCCAAATACTAGAAACTCCATAACGAATGAGATGATTTCTATGAGGACGCCAATCAAAATCATATTTAAAGCCATAATCATCGATTACGCTCTGATAATTTAATAAAAACGTATCGGAATTTGAATAACTCTCCATGCCTATATTCAGATTATAATGGCTGTAAATGAGTGATAAATTTGAGAACAGTTTTGGGTTAAACAAATGATTCCATCTTGCAGATATGGTGCGATTACCCCAACCGAAATCAGTTTCTAATCGGCTCGTTTCACCCGCAAATGTCTCACGTATGATGGTATAGAAATTATCCTTTCCAAAATAACCGCTCAGGAAGAACTTATCTTGATCTGATAATTCATAATTAGCTTTAGCATTAAAGTCATAGAAATAATATCCGAGGTTACTTCCATCACTAGCCATGTAAATTAATGGCTGTGCTAGAATATCTAAGTATGTGCGTCTACCTGATATCATGAAAGAACTCTTACCTTTTTTAATCGGGCCTTCGAGAGTAAATCTTGAACTTAACAAACCGATACCTAATTCTCCGGTCATATGATCTTTGTTTCCTTCCTTCATAGAGAGATCCACTACGCTAGAAAGACGGCCTCCATAACGCGCTGGGAAACCTCCTTTTGTTAATTCAACAGATTTCAAGGCATCACCATTAAATACTGAGAAGAATCCAAACAAATGTGAAGCATTATAAACAATGGCTTCATCCAAAAGCAATAAATTTTGATCGGGTCCACCCCCTCTAACGTAAAGCCCACTTTGACCTTCACTTGCTGTTTGTACGCCCGGCATGAGTTGAATCACTTTTAAAACGTCTTTCTCACCAAGAAAAGCAGGTATCTCTTTTATTTGATTAACAGGAAGATCAATTTTTGACATTTCAACCTTATCAGCTATGGTATTTTTCTTTGAAATAATTTCAACTTGCTCGATTTGTTCAACTGCAGAAGGTTGAAGTTCAACTTTAATCATTGTGTCACTTTGAGTATTCCATTTGAAAGTTTGTGAGATAAAGCCATTTAATGATACAAAAACATCTGAAATACCGTCTTCGCTATCTATCGTTAGTGAGTAAAAACCATACCTATTAGTTTGGGTTGAAATATTTTGAGGTTGAACAGAAATATTTGCACCCGCGTATGTTTCGCCACTAGAGGCATCCTTTAAAAAACCAGAAAGAGTAACTGTTTGGGCATACAATGAATGACTAAAGGAAATAGCCAATAATCCAACTAAAATGTGGATTCCGATTTTAGATTTCATAATTAATAAGTGGTACTCTATAAACGAAAATACATCTAGTATTTTGAAAACTAAACTGCAACAGGAGCTTTTATTCCTGGATGAGGATTATACCCTTGAACCTCAAAATCATCAAATACAAAATCAAATAGACTTGTTTTATCTTTATTAATAATCATTTTAGGATAAGGTCTTGCTTCACGAGAGAGTTGTAATTTCACTTGATCCATGTGGTTAGAATAAATATGCGCATCGCCAAATGTATGGACAAAGTCTCCCAAACCTAATCCTGTTACATGGGCAATCATCATTGTAAGCAAGGCATAACTCGCGATATTAAATGGCACCCCTAGAAATAAATCGGCACTTCTTTGATAGAGTTGACAACTTAACTTTCCGTTAGCTACATAAAATTGGAACATAGTATGACAAGGCATTAGTGCCATCTTATCAATTTCGCCTACATTCCAAGCATTTACTAAGATCCTTCTAGAATCTGGATTATTTTGAATCAAGGCAAGTGCTTCTTGTATTTGGTCTACAACACGACCATCTTTTGCCTCCCAAGATCTCCATTGTTTGCCGTAAACAGGACCGAGTTCTCCATTTTCGTCGGCCCATTCATCCCAAATACTCACTCCATTTTGTTTGAGGTAATCAATATTTGTTTCACCTTTTAAAAACCACAACAATTCGTGTATGATACTTTTAAGGTGCACTTTTTTCGTTGTAATCAACGGAAAACCTTCATTCAAATCAAACCTCAATTGCCCTCCAAAAACACTTATTGTGCCTGTTCCCGTGCGATCGGACTTAAATGTTCCGTTTTCTAAAACATGCTGTAGAAAGGTTTCGTATTGATTGTACATAATAGAAGGTTTTTTAATTGATGTTTAATTTAAGACAAATTTACTATTAACAAGGTAAGAAATACACATTAAAAAGTTATAAAATACCTATTTTTGCCAATTCAATTCAAACAAGACTATGGCAGAACTAATTACGATGCCCAAAATGAGCGATACAATGACCGAAGGTGTCATTGTAAAATGGAACGCAAAAAAGGGCGATACGGTAAAGAGTGGAGATATCTTAGCTGAGGTAGAAACTGACAAAGCCACCATGGACATGGAGGTATATTCAAAAGGTGTAGTATTAGAGCTTTTAGCAAAAGAAGGCGATGCTGTTGCCATTGATGCACCGATTGCTGTTATCGGTAAAGAAGGCGAAGATTATCAAGATTTGCTTAGTCAAGCGGGATCTTCTCCTCAAGCCGAAGTTGAAGATAAAACGCCAGCCGAGACATCAGAACCAAAAACAGATGTTACCACTGCCGTGAGTACTCCTACTCCAACTCCGGTAATTTCATCTCATGACTCGAGAATAAAAGCGAGTCCTCTAGCAAAGAAAATAGCAGAAGAAAAAGGAATTTCACTAGATTCAATACAAGGAACTGGCGAAAATGGTAGGATAGTGAAGCGTGACCTAGAAAATATTTCACAAGGCTCTACATCTTCAATTCCTACACAATCTGCTGTATTGGGTGAAGAGAGCTTTACAGAAGTCCCTGTTTCTCAGATGAGAAAAACGATTGCTGCCAGATTAAGTGAGTCTAAATTTAATGCTCCTCACTTCTATCTGAATATTGAAGTTAATATGGACAAAGCGGTTGCTGCTCGTGCCCAGATGAACGAAATCAGCGATGTTAAAATATCAGTCAATGATATCGTAATCAAAGCAGTTGCTGCTTCGTTACGTAAAAATCCAAAAATTAATAGTAGCTGGCTAGGTACTAAAATTAGATATAACAATCACATCCACATTGGCGTTGCGATGGCTGTTGATGAAGGTTTATTAGTTCCTGTGGTAAGATTTGCAGACCAAAAACCACTAAGTGCAATCAGTTCTGAGGTTAAAGCTTATGGGGCTAAAGCAAAGGATAAAAAACTCACTCCTGAAGATTGGACGGGCAACACATTTACCATTTCAAATCTTGGAATGTTCGGAATTGAAGATTTTACTGCTATTGTAAATCCACCTGATGCTTGTATTTTGGCGGTAGGTACCGTAAAAGATTCTGTTGGTGTCGTAAATGGCGAGATTAAGCCAGTAAAAACAATGAAATTAACACTTAGTTGTGACCACCGAGTAGTTGACGGAGCAACAGGTGCTCAGTTCTTACAAACCTTAAAACAATTCCTAGAGGAACCTGTTAAATTACTAGTTTAAAGAGAAGATAATAACGAAGAGGCTACCCTTCGAGGTAGCCTTTTTTTTGAGATGATAATTAAGTTCAATAAAATTCAAGATCTCGGAGATGCCCGTTATGCAGCATCGTGTATGGCTGAATACATCGGTTTCTCTATGCTCGGAGAAGAAGCCCTCCCAGTAGGTAGCATTCAAGAAATCATAGGATGGTGTGCGGGACCAAAGGTAATATTGGAAGTTTCCGACTCTGAAATTAACACTATTGATTCTTGGGTAAATACCTTACCAATTGATGGAATTGAATGCAGTAAAGAACGACTAGAAGAATTAAGAAATCACTTCCCCGATATTCAACTTTGGATAATCAAAGAAAACGATGAGTCTCGGACGTTATTAAATAATAATTCGATAAAACTCGCTGCAATTAGGCCTTCCATTGAAAGTGCCAGAAATATGGACATCTCTGCAATTCAAGGAATTAGTATAGATTGTGTGAGAGAAGTGGAAACTGGCAGAAAGGATTACAGTGATTGGAACGATTTCTTTGAAGAACTTGAAATATTTTAAATTTAGATTATGAAAAATTTATTGATATTGGCAGTAATAGCCATTGGATTTACAACAAGCTGTGGAAACCCCGAGGCAGCACAAGACGAAGAAGTTATTGCAACTCAAGATTCCACAGACAATGCTAACATTGAGGCACAGTTTGATGCACTTGAGAACGATTCAACAACAGAGAATACAACTAAATAAAAAATGAGAATAGCGGTTATAGGTGCGACTGGACTAGTTGGCACAAAGATGCTAGAAGTTTTAAAAGAAAGAAACTTTCCAGTAACAGAATTAATTCCTGTTGCTTCTGAAAAAAGTGTTGGAAAAATAATTGACTGGAAAGATCAAAAGATTCCGGTTGTTGGTTTAGATAAAGCTGTATCATTGAATCCTCAAATTGCCTTGTTTTCAGCAGGAGGCGCCACGAGTAAAGAATGGGCACCAAAATTCTCCCAAAAAGGCACTTATGTAATTGATAATTCGAGCGCCTGGAGAATGGCGGAAAATGTCCCACTGATTGTTCCTGAGGTCAATTCCCACCATCTAACCAAAGAATCAAAAATCATTGCAAATCCAAATTGTTCTACCATACAGATGGTAGTGGCTTTGAATCCGTTAAACAAGGCATACGGGTTAAAACGAGTAGTTGTTTCTACATACCAATCAGTTACCGGAACGGGTCAGGCGGCAGTGCAACAGTTAATGGATGAGCGCAACAATATAGAGGGTAAAAAAGTATATCCCTATCCCATTGATTTGAATGTTCTTCCTCATATTGATGTATTTATGGATAATAAATACACCAAAGAAGAGATGAAAATGATTCTTGAAACGAAAAAAATTATGGATCTTCCAGAATTAAAAATTACTGCAACAACTGTAAGAATACCTACCCTGGGAGGTCATTCGGAAAGTATAAATTGCGAATTCAATTTAAGCTTCAATTTATCAGAAATCAAACCTTTATTATCTAAATCCAAAGGAATAATTGTTCAAGATAATCTTGATAATTTAGAGTATCCAATGCCACTAACAGCGCACAATAAAGATGAGGTTTTTGTCGGAAGAATTAGGCGTGATGAATCTATCGATAACGGACTAAATATGTGGGTTGTTTCAGATAATTTACGAAAAGGTGCTGCAACTAACGCTGTACAAATCGCGGAAATTTTAAAAGAAAAACCATGGTTTTAATAACCTTTTTGGAAATTTTTTGTTCTCTAATGTATTGAGTCACGAGCAAAATAATAACGATAAACAATTAGAGGATAATCGCCCAGACTTTCTAAAGGATGCGGTTTACCAAGGGGATTTATACAAAGCTCCATACGCATTGTCTGTGAGTTCGCCAAAAATTGAACCTGTTGACAGGCGTATGCTAAAGGCAAATGCTCATGAGGCAATGCAACATCAAGCCGAACAGCAGATCAAAATGCTAAAAAAGCAAGCAGAATTATTAATCCAGCAGGCAAAATCAATCGAAGAACGTCTTGAAATTTCCCATTCAATCTATAAAGCAGAAATCAATTTTGAACCCGTGATAAATGGGGTTTATCATCTTTATCAAAAAATAGATGGAACCCAAACTTTAAGCATGGTAGCACCCTATGAATGGGGAAAAGAAATGCCTTTTGAATTATTTTTAAATACAGTAAGATTACTACCAGATAAAACTTGGGAAATATTAGCTTGATTTAACCTTTTGACTCAATTGCTTTACGAACACTTCCGAATGTAAATAGTAATTTCTTCGACTCTTCATAAGAAGTATTTAATTCATCTTGAATCATTCTCGTACCTCGATCTACCAATTTATCGTTAGACAACTGCATATCAATCATTTTGTTGCCTTTCACCTTACCCAATTGAATCATTGAGCTAGTTGTAATCATATTTAATATCATCTTGGTAGCAGTGCCCGCTTTCATGCGTGTACTTCCAGTAACAAATTCGGGGCCAGTAATTACTTCAATTGGATAGTTTGAAGCTTTTGCAATTCTACTTTCAGTATTACACACTATGCATCCGGTATTAATGTTCATAGTTAGGCATTTTTCCAATGCTGCAGCTACATAGGGTGTACTACCAGAAGCGGAAATACCAATAACCATGTCTTTGGAATTAATATTAAACCATTCGAGATCTTTCCAACCTTGTTCTTCATCATCTTCTGCGTTTTCAACAGCTTTTCTAATTGCCGTATCTCCACCAGCAATGATACCAATAACTAGATCATGTGGTACTCCATAAGTAGGTGGGCATTCTGAAGCATCTAAAATCCCTAATCTACCAGAAGTACCTGCTCCCAAATAAAAAAGCCTACCACCTTGCTTAAATAATTGCACTAAACATTTGACTAATCTGCCAATTTTTGGTATCTCTAATTCAACCGCTTTTGAAACTCCTTGATCTTCTCTATTGATAGAGGCAAGTATGTCACCAATACCCATTTTCTCAAGATCATTATAATTAGAAGCAGATTCTGTTAATCTCATTTAACAAATATACCCTATTGAAGATTGGAGTTCCATAAAAATCAACGATTTTTGCAATATGTCAATTAAAGACAATCTTCAAATAGAAATTAAAGAAAAGTGGTTGCGAGTAGTAAATTTTGTCGAAGAGCACTTTGATAAGAAGCCTGATTTAAACGCTGTTTTATTTTTAATAGGCATTAGAGAATTAGGTCAACTTTCGGAAAAAGCATTTACAAAAGAAGAAAAAACTCGTTTAATGCATATTGGAAATTGTCGTGTATTAAGTTATTCGGGGTATTACGAACAAAAGGGAATTAACATGAAAGGGTGGCCGGTTTGGGAATCGAAATTGCCTATTCCCAACCTAACCCTTCTAGAGCAGGAAAATTTACTTCGTCAACACATCGTAGAATATTTCGATAGAGAAGGAATTATTGACTTTGAGTCAACACGATAGAATGTTGTAAATCTCGCGAAAAGTCAGTAATTTTGTATTACTTTTCCGAGTTAAAAAATTGGAAGGGGACAAGCGAACAGCAGTCCCCTTTTTTATTGGGATGAAAAAATTAGGAGAAAAATTAAGCGAGATAGTAGATGCTGAAGCAAATCAGTTCGGGTTGTTTTTAGTAAACTACACTATTAGCCCAACTGGGTTATATCGCTTTTATATGGACTCTGAAAATGTGTTGTCAATGAAGGAACTAACTGAATTCACAAGACATATCTCAGTAATTATTGATGAGGGCGATTTCGGTGAAAAGGCATTTACCTTTGAGATTTCTTCCCCAGGTGCCGACTCTCCACTTAAGGATTTCAGGCAGTTAGAGAAACACGTCGGACGTTCATTTAAGATAATTAAGAAGGAGGGAACTGAATTCAAGGGGCAGCTTGAAAAGTTAGACGATGAGACATTGCATATTTTAAATGAGGTAAAAGAAAAAGGTAAAAAGAAAATAAATATTGAACCAGTTGAAATAGACTGGAATCAAATTGAAGAAATAAAAATAATTTTAAGTTTTAAATAAAATGAAAGCCAACGCTCAAGACGACGGACTAAACCTTGTTGCAAGTTTTTCAGAATTCAAGGAATTCAAAAACATTGATCGTGCCACAATGATGCGCGTATTGGAGGATGTATTTAGAAACATCCTGAAAAAGAAATACGGGCAAGAAGCAAACTTTGACATTATCATCAACACTGAAACGGGTGATATTGAGATGTATCATTTGCGTTTAATTGTTGAGGAAGGTGAAGTTGAAGATGAAAATTTACACATTAAAGTAGAAGATGCCCGAAAGTTTGAACCCGACTACCAAGTGGGTGAAGATTGTATCCTAGAAATACATTTGGAAGACTTTGGTAGACGTAATGTCCTTAATGCTCGCCAGGCATTAATGAGTAGAATTATTGAATTAGAAAAAGATGAATTATTCCGTAAATATGGCGACAAACGTGGTGAAATTGTTACTGGGGAAGTCTACAATGTATGGAAGCGTGAAATAATGATTCTTGACGATGAAGGTAATGAACTTACTCTTCCTAAAGATCAAATGATCCCTCGTGATATTTACAAAAAGGGAGATACTTTAAGGGCTGTTATTCACAGCGTAGATATGGAAAAGGGTTCTCCAAAAATCATTTTATCGAGAACTAGTCCTGAATTTTTAGAACGTCTGTTTGAACTTGAGGTTCCAGAAATTTTAGATGGATTGATCACCATTAAGAAAATTGTTCGTGAACCAGGTGAAAGAGCAAAGGTAGCAGTTGAAAGCTATGATGATCGCATTGATCCGGTAGGTGCTTGTGTAGGTGTCAAGGGTGCTCGTATTCATGGGATTGTTCGTGAATTGAGAAACGAGAATATCGACGTTATAAATTTTACAACTAATGATACATTATTTATCCAGCGTGCTCTACAGCCAGCGAACATTGCAAAAATGGAGATTGAGGGAAGCACAGCAAATGTATTCCTCGAAAGCGATCAGGTTTCGTTAGCAATTGGACGTGGTGGACACAACATAAAATTAGCTAGTAAACTAACAGAATACCAAATTGAAGTATACCGTGTTAATGCAGAAGTTGAGGATGACGTTGATCTAGACGAATTCTTGGATGAAATTGATGAATGGATTATCGAGGAATTTAAGAAAATTGGTTTAGATACGGCGAAGGATGTTTTAAGGACTTCAGTAGAAGATTTAGTTCAAAGAACTGACCTTGAAGAAGAAACTATCCAGCAAATCCACAAAATTCTAAAAGAAGAATTTGAAGAGGAATAATCCTAGTGCACTAACCGAGGGTTCCCAATCCCTCAATGAGAACATTAAAAACTTTGGGAGTTAAGAAGTAGAAAGTTAAATTTGAATTGAATTATGGCGGAATACCGTTTAGCAAAAGTAGCAAGCGAATTAAATAGAAGCACTTCAGCAATTGCCGAATTTCTTAAAGAAAAAGGCTTTGAAATTGTGGTTCGTCCCACTACCAAAATAAGTGAGGATATGTATCAAGCATGCCTAAGAGAATTCTCTGCAGATAAAGCGGCAAAGGAAGAAGTTGAGAAGCTGAGAAATCAGCAGTCGCCAAGAGCAAATGTGGTTTCTGAGAACATAGCTCCGCCGGTAACTCAAGAAAATATAGATCAGTCCCCTGAACCTATCAAAAATAATGCTGTAAAACAGGAAGAAGAGGTAAAGCCAGAAGTAACGATAGAAGACAAACCAAAGGAACAGAAAAAGAATGAAGATTCCTCTCCTATCAAGGTATTGGGTAAGATTGATTTAGGTTCATCTAAAAAGAAGAAAAAGGCTGAAGAAATAATAACCAAAGTAGAAAATACTGAAGAATCTCCTAAAGAAGAAAGCAAGTCTGAAACAAAATTAAAAGACGAATCAAACACTAAAGTTGAAACTGAAAAAACCAAGAAAGCCACAGCAAATAATAAAACAGAACCCGAGGCTGCTGAAGAGGATTCAAATGAAAAAGTTGAAACTCGAAAAGAAAAACTTTCTGGTCCTAAAGTTTTAGGAAAAATTCAATTACCAACTCAAAAAACTGGAAATTCCGAACTTGCGAAAGAAGCACGTAAAGAAGTTCAAGAAATTCGTAAAAAACGTAAGCGTAAAGAAAAAGGCGTAGATGTAAAAGTTGCTGTTCAAGATACCATTGCCAAAGATAACAAACGAGAAAACAAAGGCGGGAATAATAACAAAGGGAAAGAAGTTAATCAATCAGATGTACGATCGAATGTCAGAAACACCATTAACAAAATGGGTGGTCGTGGAAGGCAAAATCGTTCAAAGAAAAAATACGAGGAACGAGGAGAAAGAAACAAAAGATTTGCTGAGGAACAAAAAAGGAAAGATGAAGAAAGCAAAATCCTAAAAGTAACAGAGTTTCTAACGGCTAATGAACTTGCATCAATGATGGATACACCCGTTACTTCTGTTATTTCGAAATGTTTGGAATTGGGAATGATGGTTTCTATCAACCAGCGATTAGATGCTGAAACCATTCAATTGGTTGCATCAGATTTTAATTTTGAAGTCTCATTTGTCGATGCGGAAGCTCAAATTGAAAACGAAGAAGCAGATATTGATGCACCAACAGATTTGTCAGAACGCGCTCCTATCGTAACTGTTATGGGACACGTTGACCACGGTAAAACATCATTACTCGACTACATTAGAAGTGAAAATGTAATTGCCGGTGAAGCTGGGGGAATTACACAACACATAGGTGCTTATGAAGTAACCCTAAAAGATGGAAAGAAAATAACCTTTTTAGACACACCTGGTCACGAAGCGTTTACCGCAATGCGTGCAAGAGGAGCTAAGGTAACGGATTTGGCAATTATTGTTATTGCTGCTGATGATAGCGTAATGCCACAAACACGAGAAGCAATTGCACATGCTCAGGCCGCAAATGTGCCTATGGTATTTGCTTTTAATAAAATGGATAGAGAAGGTGCTAATGCAGATAAGATTCGTGAAGAACTAGCATCAATGAATATACTAGTTGAGGACTGGGGAGGTAAATATCAGTGTCAAGAAATTAGTGCTAAAAAAGGAATGAATATCGATTTGTTGTTAGACAAAGTTTTATTAGAGTCAGAACTAATGGAGTTAACAGCAAATCCCAATAGAGATGCGAAGGGTACAGTAATTGAAGCTACCCAAGAAAAAGGCAGGGGTATTGTGTGTACTTTATTAGTTCAAAATGGTACTTTACGCGTTGGCGATCACATGGTAGCAGGTGCCCAATACGCGAAAGTAAGAGCAATGTTTAATGAACGTGGCACACGGATTGAAGAAGCTCCACCTGCAACACCTGTTAAAATTTTAGGATTTTCAGAGGCACCAACTTCGGGAGATATATTCGCAGTTATGGCTGAAGATGAAGCCAAGGATTTATCAAACAAGCGTCAACAATTAGTCAGAGAACAAGGTATTCGAACTAAGCGTCATATTACTTTGGACGAAATAGGAAGACGTTTGGCTGTAGGTAATTTTAAAGAACTTAATGTTATTGTGAAAGCAGACGTAGATGGTTCAGTAGAAGCACTTACCGATGCATTGATGAAATTAACCACTGAAGAAATTGCAGTTAACGTGATTCACGGTGGTGTCGGACAAATTACCGAAAGTGATGTTCTTTTAGCTTCGGCTTCTGATGCAATTATTATTGGATTCCAAGTAAGACCTTCTGCCAAAGCTA
>JAURNR010000035.1 GCA_030830065.1 Bacteroidota bacterium
AATAATGCAAGTCTTAGGGCATCTGGTGATACAGCAGCAAATAATATTTTGAACAATATAATGGTGCTGTTATGATTGCTTATCCATATTTAAATGACAGTG
This sequence comes from Bacteroidota bacterium, assembly GCA_030830065.1. Lineage (GTDB taxonomy): Bacteria > Bacteroidota > Bacteroidia > NS11-12g > UBA955 > VMCP01. The sequence goes on from JAURNR010000035.1 coordinate 103, forward strand.
ATTTAGAGGTTCTAATTTCATATATGGATAATTGTTCAGACTAATTTTTCAACATAAAAAATTCATTCCAAAATGTTTCACCTGGCCACCACTATCAAATACATCTAATTAACTTTCAATTACTTAAACATCATTTTCACACTCCTGGCGGGATCACTAAAACACTATAATTTAAACAAAATCTGATTTTTGTTTGTTCTTCGTTCAATGAATCATCACGAAGGAAAAGTTTTTCTGCTGGTTTTTATAGCATACCTTTTATCGTTTGTTTCACTCAACGGACAAACATCCGACTGCAGAGCGGATCATAAAATCTTAGTCACCAATTTTAAGTTTACACCCGACTCATTAAAAATTAAACCAGGGGAAAGTGTAGCCTTTATAAATATTCAAGGTAAACATTCCATTTTGGGGGATACATCTAAAACGGGTGCCACTTTCAACAATCCAAAAAGATTTGAATTCCCACTTTCTACAGGTGAAACAGAGGGGGTTTGTATGGGTATCATCAAATTTGAAAATCCAGGCATACATAGATTTGAATGTGGTGTGGGATTCAATGCCGATTTAGGGATGAAAGGAGTAATTAATGCCGATGCATTTACACTCAAAGATTTGTTCTTACTTGATACCATCCCTGAAAGTTTTTTATCAAGATATGCGTTAAATAACTACCTGGGAAATATACTAGATAGCAGTGTGGATTTGACGGTATTTTTGCCGAATGATGATGCTGTGAAGAAAATATTAGACTCCCTTGAAACTAATCAGTTTAAAGGATTAGGCTTCGTGGACTTACCTAAGGCTCTCAAATATCAGATTGTATTAGGACAATTAGAATACAAAGATTTTAAAGATAGTCTTCTCTTGCCTACCCTATATGGACAAAACTTACTCATGACGAAAAAAGGCGACTCCTTTTATGTGGATGATGCATTAATTAATAAAACGAATTTCACGAGTGAAAATGGAGTGGCTCATGTGGTCGATAAGATTCTCGCCCCCAGTGGACTGCCAGCAACTTCAGTATGGGATATTATTTACATGGAGGATAGCCTACAATTTTTTGAGGATGCGTTGCAGACACTTGGCTTAAAAAATAAGTTGCGCGAGCAAGCCGAACTTAATCAAAATCCGGAATTAGGCGGACCTTTTACAGTTTTGGCCCCTACAAACCGAGCATTTGAAAAATTATCAGAAGCCTTAAATTTAACTTTAAATGAGTTAAAAAAGTCATCAATTATCAGTGATTTAATACTCGGACATATCATTGAAAAAAGGATAGAAACTAAAAATATAAACAACAACCAAAGTTTAGTAACTCAAAACAATAAGACTATCACGTTTAATGTAATTGGCGATACTATAAATGTTGAGGGTGTCCAAATAATTGTAAAAGATCTCTTGGCTTACAATGGTGTAGTGCATATTTTGGAAGACATACTTCCCGTTTACGACATCCCTAACCTACAGGGGAATTGTGGTGTTTGGAAACTTGAAATATTTGATGAGGAGAAAAATGGATGGAGAGAAACTCAATTGTTTTTAGAAAAAAACGGAGACTTACTCACCGAAAAGAGATTACCAATTGGAGGATATGAAGCATTTGAATTTGGAGTAGACTCAGGAGATATGATAAATGTGATTACGTTCTCTTCTTATTATAATACCGGTCAATCCTATAGAGTAATAGACCAACAAAGAGGTATTCAAGCAGAATCAGGAAATCAAAGCGATCAAATGGTCAATTCAATGGGTTTAAGAGCTTGTTTAGAGGAGCCTAGTTGTGGAATGGTAGACATTATCATGTTTGATTATCTGAATCAAGGGTGGGGATTAAATTCTTTAGATGTAGATATAAATAATAGATTTTATCTGAGAATTCCATTCTATGCCGGGGAAAGACAAGTAACAAAAATCCCTGTTAGTAATGGAGATAAATTAGATTTTTACTACAACCAAAGATCTGAGATGGCAGAATACAATGCCTACACCATAGTTGCACCAGACGGCAAAAAAATAGTTGAGCAAAATTCAGAATTTCAAATTCCTCAAAGCGTCACAGATATAATAGTCTGTCCCTCCAGCAGCAGTAATCTTCAAGACAGCTATGAAAAAGGTAAATTATATCCAAACCCATCGAGCAACGATGTATACTTACCTGTTGATTTAAAAATGGCCGAAATCTATGCAATAGATATAACAGGTAAAAAAACCAATTTAAATACTAAAGTAGACGGGGCAGTGGACGTTTCTAATTTATCCCCAGGGATTTATTATATCATTGTAAATAAAACCGGAAAATATCATCAGTACCCTTTAATTATTCAGAGGTAGTTTAATTATTAATGTTTTTGCATTCTAAATCGATTCAACTGATCAGTACACAATAATCCCTCTGATTAATTTCCAATTATTTAAACACTTTATTTACACTCCTGGCGGGGCAACTGAAAGAATCAGGAAGATTCTGAAACGTTTCTAATCAATATGTTAGAAATAGAAAAAGTCTGAGAATGAGCTAAAAAGTGGCAATTGTTTCACTTTAGTTTCACCTGACCAGCACCCCTTAATACATCTAATTAAAATCAATTCGATTAATTTTATCTTCACGTCCAATGGGCTGACAAAAATAAAGGAATATTAATGGCTTGCGCGTTTGAACATCCCAGATGATGGTTCTGAAATCTGTTCCCGTGCTTATGATATAATTTCCTTTGGCGTTATATGTCGCTGAAATAATACCGCGGCGCCCGGACCCCCGCATTAGATGGGTATAATTCCTTCTTGGGGGCCTAATAACCTTAACGTTATTCACTCCTGATTCAATTTCAAAATAATGACCGCGCAAGACTTTCAATAGCTTGCCTGTAAAAGCATCCCATATCTTCACAGTACTATTTCTAGATGCCGTTACTATTTGGTTGCCTGTGGCGTTAAAATGAGCTGAGTTTACCTGTGGGGGATGCCGCAAAGAATGCAACAACTTGCCTGTCTCTACATCCCATACCTTAGCTGTTCCATCCCAAGAAGCCGTTACTATTTGGCTGCCTGTGGCGTTATATACCGCTGATTCAACCCACGTTGTATGCCCCTCCAATGTATGCAATAGCTCGCCTGACCGGGCATCCCATATCCTAGTCTTACTATCCGCAGAAGCTGTTACAATCTGAGTTCCTGTGGTGTTATATTGTGCTGAGCGGACCGAACCTTTATGCTCCAAGGTTTTCAATAGTGCGCCGGTTGAGGCATCCCATATCTTCGCACCTCCCCTAGTAGAAGCCGTTACTATTTGACTACCCGTGTTATTATATGCCGCTGAATTGACACTACTGTTGTGACCTTGCAATGTATGTATTAATTCACCTGTCCTTGCGTCCCATATTCGGGCAGTGCTATCCGAAGAAGACGTTACAATTTGGCTACCTGTTGCATTATATGAAGCTGAGATAATACTATTTGTATGCCCTCGCAAGGTGTACAACAACTTGTCTGTCTGAGCATCCCATACATTCGCTGTTTTGTTATCCTTAAAAACCGTTACTATTTGACTATCCTTAGCGTTAAATGCCACGGAAATAACCCATTTACTTCCAACGGGAGTACCTTTAGGCAACTGTTGGGCTCTGATTGATCCTAAAACTGAAATAGTTAGGAAAGTCAATAAAACATACTTCATGACGGGAAAATAATAATATTATTGAAAAACCGAATTTTCTTTATTTTATTCGTATAAATCAATTTAAATAAACATTCTATACTTGTATTTTTTACTGTATTATTAGCCGCCTGTAACTTTTCTGGAAATTCTGAATCTATTGAGGAACAATTATTAATAGAAAGCTTAAAAGATTATG
>JAURNR010000036.1 GCA_030830065.1 Bacteroidota bacterium
AAGCCGAGGGTCCCAGGTTCGAATCCTGGTGGGCGTACCATTTTCCCCTAGCTAGTAACCATTCAATTAGTGAATTCGGTGAATCTAGGGGATTTTTATTAGGAGAATATATGCAAGATACAGTTACAAATTTCTTTAATACTTTAGCAAATACAAAAGGAACAAATGCAAAAATGGATTTTGTTCGACAAAGTTTATCAGATAAAACAATTGCTAAACTTTTAGAAATGACATTCAATCCCTATGTGTCATTTAATGTTGTCAAAGTGCCCAAAATAAAGAAAACAGAACTACTTGGACCTCAAGATGCATGGAATAATTTTATCCGAGTTGCTACAATATGTGCCAAAAGAGAAAAAACAGGAAATGCTGCTATTGAATTAATGCAATCAGTATTTTCTCGATCTTCAAAAGAACAAGAACGATGGATGAGAAAAATCCTTAAAAAGAATTTGGCGATCGGTATTTCAGTTAAATCACTAAATAAAATTCAACCCGGTTTTATTCCGACGTTTGAAGTATCTCTTGCACAAAAGTTTGATATGAAACGTATAAAATGGGATGAGGTTTATGTTGAACCAAAACTTGATGGTATTCGGTGTTTAGCAATTGTAGAGAATGGAGAAGCAAAACTTTTTACACGCGCAGGTAAGTTAATCTCAAACTTTGATGAAACTGTCGGTAAAGAATTGTCACAATTACGCGATGGTTGTTATGATGGCGAAATTATGAGTGTTGACTTTAGAGAGTTAATGCGTCAGGTAAATAGAAAAGAAGACAAAGACATAAGTAAAGTTTTCTTTGGTGTGTTTGATTACATTAACCTTAAAGAGTGGCATGCAAAAAAGAGTTCAACTCCATGCGCAGTTCGCAAGAGACAAATTCAAGATCAGATATTGAAAAAGTCATTAGTTGGTGAATTTAAATATTTGAAAGTGGTACCGTTCAGTATGGTAAAAGCAACTGAAGAAAACTTTAAGATGCATCACGATCAATGGGTAAGGCAAGGTGAAGAAGGAATTATGATTAAAGATATAAGTGCACCATATCAGTTTAAAAGAGATTGGTCAGTTATGAAATATAAAGCTTTCTTTGACGTTGATGTAGAAATAAAAGGTATGTTAGAAGGAACTGGGAAACACGAAGGTAAGCTTGGTTCCTTCGTTATAGATTATAAAGGTAAGGAAGTCCGAGTAGGCTCAGGATTAAACGATGAAACAAGAGCGCAGCTTTGGAAAGATCCTGAAAGTTATATCGGCAGAATCATTGAAGTGCGTTATCAAGAAGAAACACCAGATGGTTCGTTAAGGTTTCCTACTTTTGTTTGTTTTAGAAACGATAAATCATAATTTATGAAATAATTATTCAACAAAAGAGGTTGAGTAATGTGGGAAAAATTAACAGATTTTTTTAACGGGTCAATGCTATGGGCAATGGCCTTTTTTTGTATAGGACATATCTTTGGTTGGTATACAACAAACTCACAATTTGTTTGGGAATACTGGAAAGATAAACCGTTATTGGCAAACATCATCTTTGGCATCCCGGCTGGAATGATGTTTTGGTATGGCACAAGATACGTGATGCAATCAACTCCTGAGCTTTGGACGGCAAGATTTACAGCTGCTGTAATTAGTTATTCTGTTTTTCCCTTAATGACTTGGTTTTACTTGGGAGAAAGTATGTTTACAATTAAAACGATGCTATGTGTTTGTTTAGCATTAATGATTTTAATTGTTCAAATACTTTTTTAGAGGAAACATGATAAGACTATTACTAGCAGGACTATTATTGTCTTGCGGAGGTGACATCTCAATTGTCACTGTTGAAAAGCGAGGTGATGATACTGCAATTACCGCCGAACCTGAAGTGCTTGACACACAAACATCTGAACCAGGAGCTGAAGATACTGGAAGCCCGAATAATCCCACAAATCCTGATGCAATAATTGGTTATGCTGAAATGCACTTTAAGCAAATCTCTTGTCCTGCATGTGTAGGTGCTTATGGCGAATTTGATATCCAGGCAGAATTATTACTACATCAACCAACAACTGGTAATTATTTTGCCTACTTTCAAGAACCTGGAACATGCACAACACAACTGGTAGAAACACAGGTGGGCGCTTCTCCGCTTCAAGCATCTCAGGCCTCAACTTTTAACGGAATTACTTTGTACCCAAATGGTTCTGGTAAGTGGCTTGCTCAAAACCTTTATGAATACCAATATGAAAGAAACAGTGCTTATATAATCAACACAGAGCACGGCAGCATACCAAATGCCTTTACATCAATTGAAGGTTTTGATGATATTCAACCTTATACTTTATTATGGGTTGATCCTTCTTATGCATTTGATGCCGTAATAAGTAAAGCATCAACTACATTTAGTTGGGCACCCGTTTTGTACAATGATCAATTTGAGATTATAATAGCAGTATATTCACCTGATGGCTCGCAGTTTTTAGGAGCAGTTAGCTGTTTAGAAAACGATGTAGGTTATATGACAATTCCTGGATCTTATTTTCAACAATTTCCTTAT
>JAURNR010000037.1 GCA_030830065.1 Bacteroidota bacterium
CATAATCTTTTAAGCTTTCTATTAATAATTGTTCCTCAATAGATTCAGAATTTCCAGAAAAGTTACAGGCGGCTAATAATACAGTAAAAAATACAAGTATAGAATGTTTATTTAAATTGATTTATACGAATAAAATAAAGATAATTCGGTTTTTTCAATAATATTATTATTTTCACGTCATGAAGTATATTTTAATTATTTTCTTATCCATATTGATATCCATTAATTCCTACGGACAATCGGACGAATTAGCTGGTGAAGCTTTGTTTGATGCGGAAAATGATGTAGGAAACTATGACACTAATAGAATTGAAGCTAGTAATATCCAGTTGCTGTTTTATTCTGATGTTCCAATTGGAAAAGATATAGAATTATGGAGAGAAGAAAATTCTAATTATAAAATATCAATTCTTATTAAGGTGTTTAATCGAGTTTTTAAATTAAAAAATAAATTAGGTGATTTAATAATATATGGTTCTAACAATCCTATTTTTATTGAAGATAAATCAGAAATAAGATCTTTTAGTGAATTACATCAAATTACAGAAATAAACATACATCAAATTCTCAAGAGTAATTTCCAAGGTGAAAACTTTTTTGTTTTTTGGGGAGAGGATGAGAAAACGGATGAGATAATGGTCTTTTTAATACATGAAGGTGAGGGATTGGGCGGTGGAATTCAGACCATTCTTAAATTATCGCCATCAAATTATTCAGCCGATTGAGCAAAAAAATAATTAGTTAAATAAAAACCTTTTCAAAAGATTCAAAATCCTTGGATTATCACTTAATTTCTTCAATTGACATAAGTAAGTTTCCGGTTCCTATAATAGATAATTTTGGTAATTTTAAGGATGGTCCTAGAGCACAAAGGGACGTTTATGAACATGTGATACAAAAGTGAAACAATTGCTACTTTTTAACTCATTCTCAGAATATTTCTATTTCTAACATATTGATTAGAAACGTTTCAGAATCTTTCTGATTCTTTCAGTTGCCCCGCCAGGAATCGAACCTGGATCTTGAGTTCCGGAGACTCACGTAGTATCCATTCTACTACGGGGCAAGGTATACAAAGATAAAGGCATTATGTTGCTTTGCGAATCCATTTATTCCTAATTCAAAAAATATATATCTTAGCCATCTAATTATTAAATATGAAAAAATTAGTTCTACCCTCAATTGTAATTGGCATTGTATTATTTCTATGGCAATTTATTTCCTATGCTGCTGGTGATTTTCATTCAAAACAACACCAATATACTGATAAGCAAGACCAGCTAAAAACAGTTATTAATGAAATGGGATTGGAGAAAGGATCATACATGATTCCAAGCGTGAAACCTGGTACTCCTATGGAAGAAATGCAAAGCCAATGGGATGAGTTACAAAAAGAACCTTGGATGTTTGTTACCTATTATGGTAATGAACATACTCAAATGGCTCCGGCAATGATTCGTGGATTTCTCAGCGATATCGTTTTAGGGCTATTATTGATGTTAATTTTAAATGCAATAGGTGGAATTAAGGCGGTAAGATCTATTATGATGTGTGTTTCAATCGGAATAATAACCTTTCTATATTTCCCTTACACGAACGGTATTTGGTATCCTCAATTTGATATTTGGGCTTCCTTTTTAGATTCAATTGTACCCTTTGCAATTATTGGAATAATCAATGCTCGCTTTTGGAATAAAGCTTGATATTATTTTTGTTGCAAACGCTTTAAATCTTTAGTGATCCATATTAATTGCTCGTCTTTTCCAACGAGTAAATAATTAGGATATTCATTAGGAAAGATTTCATCTAATCGATAATCTGTCATTTTCTTATTCTGGGAATCATAAACCTCCCAAACTGAAATAGAATCCTTAATGGTTTCTACAAAATATAAAGTCGGTATTTCGGTATTTACAATATCAGTAAAAATAGGTTCAACAACCCACTGTAAATCTTTATCTAGTAATCCAACATAATTGGAATCATTTAAACCCTTGTAATACCCCTTTCCAGAAAATTTACGTACGGAAACTAAGCTTCTATTAGCTGATCTTTGTATGGTAGTATCTCTTATTAGATCATAGAGAATCAAGTTATCTGCACAGCTAAATGTAAATATATCATCCCCAACAAATATCCAGCTTGGATTCTGCGAATTACTGTAACTTCCTGGAACACTTACAAGTTGTTTTTGTATGGGATGATACCAATAGTAAGAGTGTTTTCGTTTTCTTCTATCCAAATTTTCACCAACAATTATTTCGTATTGGATTTGACAATCTGTGCGGGTTTGGAATTCAAGGATTCCTAAAGAATTATAAATATTCGTATTGGATTTATCACTAATCATTATCTTCTTATTTCCCCAATAATTAGCAATTTGTGCAGGCTTTTTGGTTTGTACATTTATCAGAACCGCAGTGTCTTCTGAAAGACATAAAACAGAATAATTTCCATTTTGGTTTACTGAATATATATTAATATCTAAGGGTTCTATTTCCCCTTCAAAATCAAATAGTTTATTGCCAAAATCATCAATTACTGCCCACCTATTATTTTGTTTAATAACGGTTTTATTCGTTTTGAAAGGATAGGCATCTTCAAACTCAATATCAATAATTTTTTTTCCAAATAGATCTACAAATTCATCATGATTATCCCGAGTAATTAGAAGGGGGAATACTCCAAGTTCAATTCTATCAACTGCAGGAATATTCTCATCATTAACGAATTTTAGTGATTCAATGTTTGGCGGACAAACTACAGCTCCAGATTTAACAAAAATTCCCCATTTACTGCCATTGTAAAACAATCCTCTGTTTAGCTCAGTGTCGTAAAGTAATTTTTCAAATTTTACGGGTAATATAACTTTACCAAACTTATCAATCATTCCATATTGTCCTGAGATAGTAGCAAAAGCTAATGCGCTTGAAATCTGTTTGATAGATTGGAATTTTTCCTTTGATAGCGAAGAACCATCTTTCTGGATGTAATAATATTCTGGATTACCATAAATATCGGAGTTTACTACTAGGGCAGAACCTTTTACAAGGGTGGCTCCATTTGAACTCCAAATAATATTGCTATGTAATGTAAATGGGAACGCAAATTGGAACAAACTATCAATCCAACGTTTCTCTGTAATAGAATCGATAAATCGATAATACCCGTACTTATTTAAATAAGGTATAGGAATTACCTTAATAAATTCAAGCGACTTAATTGCAACGGATCTAAATGCACCATTAGGATATTTATTTAAATATTGATTATAACCTTGAGTAGTATTTTCTTCCTTAGCTTTTTGAAAGCATTTTTCATCAGCACGGAAAATTGATGCCTCTGCGTAAGGGCTGTAAGGATACTTTTTTGCATAATTGAGGTATGCATTTTCATTATCTAATTCTATACATTCAGACCAACTAATACTATATATTGTGTCTGCAGCCGTTTTGAAGAAAATTGCCAAATGATTGGGATATTCATTTAGGTTCTCTAACGGTAGTTTTTGATTGTATTGTAGTAAATATTCTTTGTAAGAAGAGACACGATTAACTTTTAAGGTTTGATTGAAAATAATGGAATCATTTTTTGACTTAATATGAAAAAGGATATGGGGAAGACTTATATTAATATTAATGTCAGTGGCTGAAGGAATGGTTTGGTTTAATTCCTCAAGTTGCCTTTGATAATAAACTGTTAATTTTTTATTTTGATCTACCGAAGTATCAGATATGTTGCTATAAAGTTTGTCGTAAAGTAGCTTACGGTAATAAAGTTTTAAATACTTCGCATCAAAATAATATTTATCTATAAACTGTTCTGCTCTTTTTACATCTTGAAAATATAAGTCGGCCTTAATGCAGGTTTGTTGAGCTGAGTTAATAGCCGAATCGAATTTATTTTGGAATTCATAATAGCGAGTAAGATTATGCCAGTATATGGGATGATCTCTCCATTTTTCATCTTTATTTTGGTTTTTTAAATCTTTATCGACCTTAACCCACTGCGAGTCAACAATATTCCTGTGAATGCGATAAACTGGGTTAGTCCATTTTAGCCAAAATCCTGGTTGACCATGTAATGCTTGGCTTAGAATAAGTGATACCGAAAATATTAATCCTGTTATTTTTGTGAATTTCACTACTACAAATGTAATTTTTAACTTGTTGTTACACCTTATTTTTCGTTGAATAAATAATTTGAAAGATTATTCTTCTATCAATAAAACGTATATCAGACAAAAAGCGTGTTTAACATTGATTTAATTCCTAAATTCGAGACCTTGGGAATCATCATCAGACAAAGCTTTTTTGCATCAATCTTTAGCTATATTGGAATAGGGATTGGAGCATTTTCCATGCTATATTTATTCCCAAAGTTTTTTTCACCCACAGAGTATGGAGCTCAAAGATTATTAATTGAGTTGGGTGCTTTAGTTTCAAGTTTTGCCATTTTAGGTGTTGGCCAAAGTGCGTTTAGGTTTCATCCGTATTTTTTTAATAAAGACGAGAAAAAATTTAACGGGTTCTTCTTTTTGCTATTCGCATTACCCGTTATGGGTTTATTAACTGTTTCGGCAATTTTACATTTTAATGAAGCCTGGTTTATTTCATTCATTAAGGCTGATTCAAAATATGCAAAGATGATCTTTCCAATGCTCAAATGGTTGGTTTTTGCAATGGCGCTACAAACACTGATGGATTCAATTTCATCTATTTTCAGTAGGTTGGCTTCTCAAAACTTCTTCAAGGAAATTTGTGTTCGTTTGTCCATTTTAGGTATAGGATTTTTGTATTATAAAGGAATAATTGATTTCTCTACCTCTTGTTGTTTGATTGTAATTGCGTATGGTGTTTTCTCTGGGTTATCCTTTATTTGGATTGTCGTTAATGAAAAGATATCGTTTAGGCCTGACTTTGGCTATATTAAGGATAGGCCCGAATTAAAAGTAGATATAATCAAGTATTCAACTTGGTTATTTTTAAGTTCGCTGACAGTTCTTTTTATTAATAAGGTTGATTTTGTGATGATTTCTACACAAAAAACCTTTGCGGATACAGCAATATATAGCGTTGCATTTTATATTGCTACTTTAGTAGATATCCCGAAAAGAACAGTTACTCAAGTAGTTTTTCCCTTTATCTCAAGACATCTTAAATCAAAAGAATATCCTCAACTATCTACTTTGGTAAAGCAGGCATCTTTGAACCAATTGGTTTTGGCATTGCTTGTATTTGGCCTAATATGGATAAACATCGATTCAATATTTAAAATAATCCCAAATGGAAATTACTACAATACTGGTAAAATGGTAGTGCTAATTATTGGAATCGCTAAAATTTGGGAGTCTATGATTTCGGTGATGGGGGTAGTTGTTAGTAATTCGAATTTTTATGTGCTCGGATTTATCAATTCAATAATTTCAATAATCGTAGCCGTTGGGGCTAATTTATTACTCATTCCAATTTTTGGGATTAATGGCGCTGCTTTAGCTACATTTTTTACGATCGTAATATCAACTATTACGAGTATGTTGATTGTATGGTTTAAGTTAAGAATACACCCATGGGTTAAAAATCATCTTAAAGCGATTATCTTATTGATAGTTGTATTTGGGTTTACTCTTTTGCCTAGTCTTTTTGAAAATCATTTGATAGACATCGGTGTTAAGTCATTTATGCTGTTGTTTACCTATTCATCAATGGTTTATTTCCTGAATATATCACCAGAGGTTACTCAAACCATAAATAAACACCTTCCGGAGTTTTTAAAAAGTAAAAATTCCTAATTAGTTATTGATAATATTCTGGCAGTATCATTTTCAATAATGCCATTGATTTCCTCTATTCCACTAGTATTATTTATGTTGGTTTTATAATACAATTTAAAGTGTAGGGAATCTGGCTGCCATCTTAATTGAGTAAAATCTATTTTATATCCCCAATTCTTAGATTTAAGTAGCTCATAGGGAGACTCTTGTGGTACTGAGTTGGTGCTCTCATTCCAGAAGAACCGCCATAATTTTTCTTCTTGTCCCGTTATAAATAAGGCTCTCACATATTCACCTAAATTACTTCCTAATGGATTAATTACTGGGTTCTTCCAATTTGCACTATATCTATTATCAATTTTTTCTTTTTTTATCACTTCAGTGCTATTTACTGAAGAATCAATAACATTAATTTCATTTTTAGAAGTGTTGCTCTGACAAGATGATAACAGTGTTAATGCAATAATTATATATAGTGGTCTCATTTTAATAGGGAGGATGAATAGGTTTGTTCTGTAAAATCTCCTCGATTTTATTCATTACATCATCTGTTAATTTTGGTAGAACTTCAGTAGATTTTAGATTTTCAATCAATTGTTCTTCCTTGGTTGCACCGAGAATTACTGTAGAAACATCTTGATTTTTTAAGCACCAAGCAATTGCTAAATTCGATAATTTAACACCTATATCATCAGCCAAAGATTTAAGTTTGGAGATTTTTTGATGGTTTTCTTCAACCATTAAAATTTCAGATAACCATGAAAGTTCGTCTCTATTTAATCTAGTTTCTTGAGGTTTTTTATCTAAATATTTACCTGTAAGTAAACCACTAGCGAGCGGAGACCAAATGGTAGTTCCTAAACCTACGGTTTTATAAATTTGGGAATATTCAACCTCGACCTTATTACGAACCAACATATTGTATTGGGGTTGCTCAACTACAGGTCCAATTAAATGATTTTGTCTAGCAAACATATGTGCCTCCATAATTTCTTGAGCACTCCATTCACTAGTTCCCCAATATAGAATTTTACCCTGCATGATTAATTGATGCATTGACCAAACGGTTTCTTCAATAGGCGTTGATTTATCTGGTCTGTGACAGAAGTAAAGATCTAAGTAATCGACTTGAAGTCTTTCCAATGCCTGATGGCATGCCTCAAAAATATGTTTTCTATGCAAACCTTTTTGAGTTGGTACTTTGGGGCCAGCACCAAAAAATACTTTTGAAGAGACTATGTAAGAATCACGCGACCAATTTCTCTTTTTTAAGATTTCTCCCATCACTTTTTCTGACTCTCCTGCTGCATATGTTTCAGCATTATCAAAGAAGTTAATTCCAGCATCATAAGCAATATCCATTAGGCGCTCGCTAGTTTTATTTTGAATTTGATTTCCGAAAGTTATCCAAGAGCCAAAACTTAGACGACTGATTGGTAAGCCGCTTTTTCCAAGGTTTACATAATCCATGAACGCAAATATATTGGGTTAATATATTTTTAAGGTAAAGAACCTAGAAAATTTAAACGAATCGAGTTTAGATCTTCACCTACAAGCAAATTATTATCTGAGTTTAACAATAAAGTTTCGAATAAACCACATTGCTTTGTCTACATAACTTGATGAGAAGAAATGTCTGGTCATGTTTAAATCAAAATTCTTATCCTTTGATATAGTATGTGGATGACTCAAAGGGAATGACATTTTCTTTGCTTGTTTTCTTTCAATGTAATTCTCTGCAGATTTTTTGAAGTTTGTTCCAGATCCATCAGATAGGCCATTATTGTCAACTAAGTTCACATTAGGAACAACAGTTAAAAGCTTATTGCTCACTAACGTATATACCAATTTATAATCCCAATTTCTTCGTTTACCTGAATGCAAATCTGTAAAAATGCGCTTCCAATAATTGAATGATTTTACCCTATTAGGGAGCCAATTTTTAATTGTCCCATCTTCTAATCTGATATTGGCATCAGTAACATTAAAATCAAATTTATCCCAAACACGTTTCCAGGTTGCCCAACCCCAGCTTGAAGGGAAAGTAGAGAAAAAATAAGAGTGTGAACGCTTATTATCGATAGGAAAACCCAAGTAGTTAAACTCAGTATTGAAACCACATATTGTTCCAATTCTATTATCGTTTTTATATTTTATAAGTAATTCGTCTACAAATGGGAAAAAAGATAGGTCTGGATGGCAATCGTCTTCTAGTATTATCACTTGTTCTTCAATAGAAAAAATTTCATTTAAGGCGCTTGGAACCCTAATAGGACCTGACATGTTTTCATCAGCATAAATACGATGAATTTGACAATCCCAGTCGATATCGCTTTCAATTATATCTCTTACCTCTTTAACGTTTTTTGCATCGTTGGCATTGTTTTCTCTTGGACCGTCAGAGATAACGTAAACTTTTTGGGGAGTTACATGAGATAGTATTTTCAACAGGCCTCTAGTTTTTTCGGGCCTATTAAATACTATTAATACTACAGGATTTTGACAGTGATAGATTGGTTCTACTTTCTCCATTTTGAGGTAGGGAGAATTTTTGATTGGTCTGCTCTATCCTTGTACTTTTCAGCAACCTCCATTACCTCTTCAAGCAAACCATCTTGTAACTTTATACAATTTAAACCTACGTTTAAGAAGTTATCATTATCTACTTTGAGGTTGTTTTTTGCATCCTCGACACGCGGATTATCAATGTGCTTAATTTCAGCATTCGTTAGCTTTGAAATTTTTCCTGCTAATTCAATTAATGTGTGAGTTTCAGTTGCCTGATTAAATATTTTTACTCTTTCACCATTACTTGGAGGGTTTTGAAGTGCCAATGATATACAATCAGCTGTGTTGTTGATATGTATAAATGCTCTTGTTTGACCACCAGTTCCGTAGATAGTTAAGGGGTGACCAATGGCAGCTTGCATTAAAAATCTATTCAAAACAGTTCCGTAATCACCATCGTAATCAAAGCGATTAACTAAGTCTTCATGCATTTTAGTTTCCGTTGTGTTGGTTCCCCAAACTATTCCCTGATGAAGATCTGTAATTCTAAGTTTATCGTTTTTATTGTAATAGAAAAACAATAGGGCATCTAGAGTTTTTGTGGTATGATAAATCGATCCTGGGTTAGCCGGATATAAAATTTCTGTATCTGCCTCAATACCATCCTTTTTGATAGTTACATTTAAATAACCTTCCGGTATACTAATACCTGCAGTTCCATATCCATAAACACCCATAGTTCCTAAGTGAACTAAGTGAATATCTAAGCCAGAATCTACTATTGCCGCGAGTACATTATGCGTTACACTAATGTTATTATTTACAGTGTATCTTTTTGTTTTACTGTTTTTCATGGAATAGGGAGCAGAGCGCTGTTCCGCAAAATGAACAATGGCATCTGGCCTCTTTTCGTTTATCAATTCTAGAAACACATCATATTCCAACGCAATATCAATAAGTTGGAAGTCAATTACCTTTCCTGTTAATTCCTTCCATCTACTTAATCTTTTATCTATTGGTTTGATAGGAGTTAGAGATTCACAGTACAAATCAATATCAATTTTCCTTCTGCTAAGGTTATCTATAATAGTTACATCATAACCTTCATTTGAAAGTCGAAGTGCAGTTGGCCATCCACAAAATCCATCTCCACCCAGTACAAAAACCTTTTTATTCATATTTTAATCTCTATTGGCAATTTGAATTTCAAATATAGTTAATATTGATACAGCCGTGTTTATTCCGGGAGTATTTTTTTTAAGGAAATATAATAGGTTCCTAAATTGAAAGTTCAGAAACTAAAAAGTCCAAATTAAAGAAAGTTACAAATACGAAATTCCTATTCCGCCGCCTGGATACCAGTGATTCAATGGCTTTTCTTTGAAGAATAAAAACTTACGATTATTTTCTATTGAATACCTAGATAGTGGATCAAACTTGTGAGAATTATCTCCGAGTATTATACTATTCTGATTTAAAAGTGGTGTTATTGTTTGGTATTCTTGATATTCATAGTCGGCAGAATGGTCACTGTCGTTTATAAAAATATCTATTGATTTATTGAGGTTACTCAGAGATTCAATTGAATCGCCGTAAAGGATTTCTCCGAATTGAGTATACTCACCTGAAAAAATATAACCTGCTTCTGGGTTGATATCTGTACCGTAATAATAACCTTCGAAACCCTCTTGTTTATTTTTATTTAGTGCTGAACAAAGAATTACTGATCCTAGACCTTTATCAACACCAGTTTCAACTACAATCTTGGGTTTCAAAGCTCTTACAAAAGCATACCATCCTATGCGTCTACCGAATTTTACATTTTTATCTGCGAATTTTCCTTGTTTGGAATTTTTAATACATTCCTGAACATGAGCGACCAAAGAATCATCCTCTAAAATTTCTTTTAAATAACCATAAACCTCATTAAAGTCTTTACCAGTGACTACTGAAATTGTTTGAGCTAAATAGTTCTTATTTTCATCCTTAATATCATAAGTGTAATTTGTATCCTCTCTTGAAGTAAAACCCCACTTAATAATCTGAATGTATTTTTTGTTGTAATATTTAGATGCTGTGTAAAGTCTACGCACAAAATTTAAGAACCAAATTCTCTTTAAAAACCTTAGGATTGTTCTCATAGCGCACGAAAATACTACTTTTTTATTTCAATCTTAAAAAGGTAAAGTATTTGAAAACTCCAATAGAGTTTGAGGAAATAATTTTCGTATTATTTGGGATAATGTCCTCCAAATAAAAAGGTAATTTCACTCCTGCCAATCGGGAAAACCAAGATAACGGAATGTCGATCCATTTCCAGTTCTTACTGTCGTGATTAATAATAATAATTTCTCCATCATCTTTGGTGACTCTTTTTGCTTCGAGGTATGCTTGCTTAGGATTATCTATTACGGATAACACATGAGCCATTACAACTAAGTCAAAAGTTTGGTCTTGAAAAGGCAATTGCTCGGCAGAACCCTCATGTACTATTGTATTTGGATAGATTTTCTTAGTATAATTTACCATCTTTATCGACGTATCGATTCCAGAAAAGTTCACTTTGGGAAAATTATTCCACCACTTTGCTTGCCCCATTCCAATATCTAAAATAGAAATTTCCCCTTTTGCTGAAACATAATCTATTAGTCGCCGTTTTGTGGGCATAATAAACTTGTCAATGATTGGGTAAAATGAAAATATTTTATCGTAAAAGGACATTATTATTTTAAAGATGGATACGCATATAAGGTTTCACTACAGTTTAAATTCCTCTCCAAACTTAGCAAACCTAAATCCCATTTCTTCCATCTCTATTCGTTTAGGATAATTTTCATTCCTTACGGGGTTAGAATGATTCAAATGGATAAAATGAATCTTTTGTTTTTGCTTGAAGGGTAGGGTGCTAAATAATTTTACAGATTCTTCGATAAATGGATGCGGTACCTCGCTCATCGGTCTTGGTATTTCTCCGTCACCAAAGAATGTACCATCTATAAAAACATAATTGTGTTTACGTATCATATCAAGAATTTTATGGTTCCAAAGTTCCCATTTATCAATATCAGGAATGTAAAGAGCCGATTTATTGTCACCATAAATTTCATAACCTACGGTTTCTGAATATTCATCGCGGTGAGGAACTTGTACAGGGTTAATTTTTAGAGATGAAGATATTTTAATTGGAGTTTCATTAGAGAGTTCATTTAAATGGATATTTTTCAGAGAAACTAATTGGCTCCATGGGCCATTAGTTTCTATGAATTTTTTCATTCTAGGCATGGCATAGACTGGGGTATTTTTGGTGCTAGCGACTTCTCTACCGAGCAACATTAGACCTGTGTAATGTCCTATGTGCGCATGAGTTAAAAAGATGGACAAATTTGCATTCTCAGATTTATTAATTAAAAATCTAGCTTGTTGTTCAAAATCTGGCGTTGCGTCTATGATGATACTCATACTATCATCATAGATTCCAATCGAGCTCACAAAATCGTTTGGTTTAGATACACTACAACAAATTTTATTACATCCCATATGGGGAGAACCACCATCTTGAAGTGTTCCTAGTATAACTAATGACTGTGCATGGGTTTGGCTAGTAATAAAAATAACTAAGCCAAGGATCTTACTAAAATTCACTGCTTTAAAAATAGAGATTAATTCAAATATTTAGGCAACCAACATGGTGGAGTTGGGGGGAATCGAACCCCCGTCCGGAGATGCGAAAGCTGGCGCTTTCTACAGGTTTAGAGATGAGTTGGTTTTCGTGGTTAACAAGGCCCCACTCTGGCCTTCATTAACC